>NZ_JBDLAK010000106.1:0-208 GCF_039748055.1 Burkholderia sp. RS01 | reverse complement strand
GACGGGCCCAAGGAACGGAACACAAAAGGAGCGGTCCAAGACACCCAGTCTTGGACCGCTCACCCTTGCCCCCTTGACAAGAAATACCTACATATCAGGTGTACTCAGCCAGTAGGTTGGTTGCACCTGCTGATGGGTGGCTTGCCTCCGAGGCTGCCGTGGGGCCGGTGGTTGTTGTAGAAGTTTAGCCATGGCTGCAGGGCGTCGG
>NZ_JBDLAK010000105.1:0-210 GCF_039748055.1 Burkholderia sp. RS01 | reverse complement strand
GGTGTTCCGGCACCCGTCATCGGCCGGCGACACCGCCGGGACAGAGCCGGAAGAGCACGTGGCGGCGGAGCTTGGCCCCGCGGAACCGGCGGCGGAGCTGGAGGCACCAGCGGCTTCGCCGTCGTCAGCCTCGTCGTGGCCCCAGCCGGTGGTCCAGCCGGCGGCTTTGCTTGCGGGTCCGGCGGCGTTGATCGCTTCGGTGCGGGTCCG
>NZ_JBDLAK010000104.1:0-212 GCF_039748055.1 Burkholderia sp. RS01 | reverse complement strand
GCTCTGTCCCGGCGGTGTCGCCGGCCGATGACGGGTGCCGGAACACCGCGGAGTTCCTGCGGGTCCGGCTGCGGATCGGCGCCGGGGAAGCCCGCCGCCGTCTCGCCCTGGCCTCCGCCGTCCTCCCCCGCACCGGCATCACCGGCCAGCCCCTGCCCCCGGCCTGCGAAGAAACCGCCGCCGCCCTCGCCACCGGCACCATCGCCTCCCGC
>NZ_JBDLAK010000103.1:0-212 GCF_039748055.1 Burkholderia sp. RS01 | reverse complement strand
CATCGGCGCCTGCAAAACCGCCCTCGCCACCGCAACCCTGCCCGCCACCGGCGGCCTCCGACCCCAGGTCATGGTCACCATCAGCTACCAGGACCTCCTGGACCGCCTCGACACCACCGCCACCAACGGACCCCGCTACAACACCCCCGCGGGCGGGCCACCCGGCACCGCGACCGGCACCGGAACGTTCACCTACACCGGACCCGTCACCC
>NZ_JBDLAK010000102.1:0-212 GCF_039748055.1 Burkholderia sp. RS01 | reverse complement strand
ACCGCCTCGACACCACCGCCACCAACGGACCCCGCTACAACACCCCCGCGGGCGGGCCACCCGGCACCGCGACCGGCACCGGAACGTTCACCTACACCGGACCCGTCACCCCCGCCACCATCCGCAAAATCGCCTGCGACGCCGACATCATCCCCATCCTCCTCGGCAGCGAAGGCCGCATCCTCGACATCGGCCGCACCACCCGCATCTTC
>NZ_JBDLAK010000101.1:0-214 GCF_039748055.1 Burkholderia sp. RS01 | reverse complement strand
AGCCCCGGACGGGCCCAAGGAACGGAACACAAAAGGAGCGGTCCAAGACACCCAGTCTTGGACCGCTCACCCTTGCCCCCTTGACAAGAAATACCTACATATCAGGTGTACCCGGCCATGACGTTGGTGACATCAGTCTTGAAGTGAGGAGGGCCCCCGGGGCTTAGTGGAGGTATCTGACATCTTCACGGCCACGGAGGTCCTCATGTCCCAC
>NZ_JBDLAK010000100.1:0-219 GCF_039748055.1 Burkholderia sp. RS01 | reverse complement strand
CCACCTCGAAATCTTCGCCACCGCCGACCAATACGAACACCTCCTCACCGTCATGAACACCGCCACCAACCCCCGCACCCCACCCACCACCGGCCCCGGAACCGGCACAGAGGGCGGAGAGGGCGCCGACGTCACCACCACGGACGCAGACACCGCGGCGGCGGACACGGCCGGAGGGACGGACACGAACACTTCGACGGCGGCGACACTGCACACGGG
>NZ_JBDLAK010000099.1:0-223 GCF_039748055.1 Burkholderia sp. RS01 | reverse complement strand
CCCCCCCCCCCCCCCCCCCCCCCCCCCCCCCCCCCCCCCCCCCCCCCCCCCCCCCCCCCCCCCCCCCCCCCCCCCCCCCCCCCCCCCCCCCCCCCCCCCCCCCCCCCCCCCGCCCCCCCCCCCCCCCCCCCCCCCCCCCCCCCCCCCCCCCCCCCCCCCCCCCCCCCCCCCCCCCCCCCCCCCCCCCCCCCCCCCCCCCCCCCCCCCCCCCCCCCCCCCCCCC
>NZ_JBDLAK010000098.1:0-223 GCF_039748055.1 Burkholderia sp. RS01 | reverse complement strand
AAGCTCTTCGACAAGGCCTTACCCAACGACGAGCTCAGGCTGCGCGAGATCCTTGACTCACTGAACAAGCACGGCAGTATCCTGCTCGTGGTTGACCAGCCCGCGACGATCGGTGCGTTGCCGGTCGCGGTCGCCCAGGCCGCCGGTGTCACCGTCGGCTACCTTCCCGGGCTGGCGATGCGCCGGATCGCGGACCTGCACCCCGGCGAAGCGAAAACCGACG
>NZ_JBDLAK010000097.1:0-223 GCF_039748055.1 Burkholderia sp. RS01 | reverse complement strand
GGATGTCCCAGCCCTTCTTGCGCATCGCGGTGGCCCAGAGCCGGCCGGCCCGGTAGGAGGACCGGACGAGGGGTCCGGACATGACGCCGAGGAAGCCGATCTCGTCCGCTTGCTGCTGCAGGTCCACGAATTCCTGCGGCTTGACCCAGCGGTCCACCGGGAGGTGGCGTTCGGACGGGCGCAGGTACTGGGTGATGGTGATCAGGTCACAGCCGGCCTCGTG
>NZ_JBDLAK010000096.1:0-223 GCF_039748055.1 Burkholderia sp. RS01 | reverse complement strand
CCCGCGTCCGAGACCGTGAACGTCATGCCGTTCGTATGCCGCGGCAGGACGGTCAGCGGACGCAAAACCATGTCCTTCACCCCGTACGGCAACGGAACCGCCCCGGCCAGCTGCAGCGTCCCGGTCTCCGCGATCGCCGCCAGCCGCTGCTCCACCTCATCGGGCAGGATCAGCTCCGGATGGAAACCCTCCAGCCCCAGCAGGATCGCCGTCATGGTGCCAT
>NZ_JBDLAK010000095.1:0-223 GCF_039748055.1 Burkholderia sp. RS01 | reverse complement strand
CTACGGCGACGGCTTCTTCGCCAACCACCTCTTCTTCCCCAAAAACCACTTCGTCAACCTCGTCAACCACTACCGCGACCGATACGAGTTCTACGGACACGGCACACGCGACCAGGCCATCGTCGGACTCGGCGGCCAGGTCTTCATGCACAAAAACTCCCAACAGGCACTACACGACTTCCGCCCCTACTTCGACAACTCCCCCGTCTACGGCGGCGGCCCC
>NZ_JBDLAK010000094.1:0-223 GCF_039748055.1 Burkholderia sp. RS01 | reverse complement strand
CTACGGCGACGGCTTCTTCGCCAACCACCTCTTCTTCCCCAAAAACCACTTCGTCAACCTCGTCAACCACTACCGCGACCGATACGAGTTCTACGGACACGGCACACGCGAGCAGGCCATCGTCGGACTCGGCGGCCAGGTCTTCATGCACAAAAACTCCCAACAGGCACTACACGACTTCCGCCCCTACTTCGACAACTCCCCCGTCTACGGCGGCGGCCCC
>NZ_JBDLAK010000093.1:0-223 GCF_039748055.1 Burkholderia sp. RS01 | reverse complement strand
GACGCCCTTCTGGTAGGTGGTGTAGGGCAGCAGCAGGGCCAGGAGGATGACGGAGCCGACGTAGAACACGGCGATGCGGAAGACCACGGAGTTGATGGCCTTGGGCATGATTTTTTCGGGGTTTTCGGTTTCGCCGGCGGCGGTGCCGACCAGTTCGATGGAGGCGTAGGCGAAGAGCACGCCCTGCATCAGGATGATCATGGGCAGGATGCCGTTGGGGAAG
>NZ_JBDLAK010000092.1:0-223 GCF_039748055.1 Burkholderia sp. RS01 | reverse complement strand
GCTCTGTCCCGGCGGTGTCGCCGGCCGATGACGGGTGCCGGAACACCGCGGAGTTCCTGCGGGTCCGGCTGCGGATCGGCGCCGGGGAAGCCCGCCGCCGTCTCGCCCTGGTCTCCGCCGTCCTCCCCCGCACCGGCATCACCGGCCAGCCCCTGCCCCCGGCCTGCGAAGAAACCGCCGCCGCCCTCGCCACCGGCACCATCGCCTCCCGCGCCGGAACCAT
>NZ_JBDLAK010000091.1:0-223 GCF_039748055.1 Burkholderia sp. RS01 | reverse complement strand
CTCGACGCGGTTGAGGGTGTTCGTGTTGGTCATCCTGCGGTGGCCTCGTTGATCAGTCTGTCGAGTCGTGTGATGAGCTGTTTGTGTCGTTCGGCTTCGGCGATCCAGCCTCGTTGTTCGGCGTCGCGGGCGAGTGCATCGGCATCAACGCGTTGTGCGGCAAGGATCGGCAGTGAACTGGGCTCGGCGTGGAAGCTGGGGCAGTGCTCACAAATATTTGCGT
>NZ_JBDLAK010000090.1:0-223 GCF_039748055.1 Burkholderia sp. RS01 | reverse complement strand
GGCGAACCAGAATTCCATTTCGCCGAAGACCTTCACGGAGACGAGGTTCAGGCCCAGGACGACGATCAGGGCGGTCAGGGCCCAGGCCCATTGCGGGACGTCGGCCATCCATGGGACGTATTTGCCGAAGAAGTTCATGTAGAGGGCGGCGGCGGTGATGTCCACGATGGTGGTGGTGGCCCAGTTGATCCAGTAGAACCAGCCGGCGACGAAGGCGGCCTTC
>NZ_JBDLAK010000089.1:0-223 GCF_039748055.1 Burkholderia sp. RS01 | reverse complement strand
GAACCGAAGCAACACTTCCGTGCTCACCTCCGCCAGTGGATGCCCGGCGGTCAGGAGCCACCGGCAGAACGCCAGCAGGTCGTACCCGTAGGAACGAACCGTCTTCGGCGACTAGTTCCTGTCCGTCAGATACGCAAGATACTCATCCACGAGCTTGAACTGCGGCGCCACCTGCCCTGCCAGCGCCCAGCCACCGTCACGCTCCTCAAGCGAAAGACCGCAA
>NZ_JBDLAK010000088.1:0-223 GCF_039748055.1 Burkholderia sp. RS01 | reverse complement strand
GAATCGCTGTTCGGCGCCGAGCTGTGCCGCGGCGGCCTTGAAAGCGGCGGACTTCCGGTAGGCGAAGGCGTTGTCGGTGATGATGCGTTCGATTGTCCTGATGCCCTGCGCGTTGAAGAACCCGGCGGCCCGGAGGAGGAATGCCGCCGCGGTCGGGCCTTTCTCGTCCGGGTGGATTTCGGCGTAGGCCAGGCGGGTGTGGTCATCGATGGCGGCGTGGATG
>NZ_JBDLAK010000087.1:0-223 GCF_039748055.1 Burkholderia sp. RS01 | reverse complement strand
ATCGAGGACACCTGGCAGTTCCTGTACCGGTCCTCCTACTGGCGCCGGGGGCCGGTGACGATGGCCGCGATCGCCGCGGTGGACATGGCGCTCTGGGACATCAAGGGCAAGGTCGCCGGGATGCCGGTGTACCAGCTCCTGGGCGGGGCGTCGCGGAACGGGCTGCGCGCGTACGGGCACGCCTCCGGCGCGGACATCCCGTCGCTGTTCGACTCGGTCCGCG
>NZ_JBDLAK010000086.1:0-223 GCF_039748055.1 Burkholderia sp. RS01 | reverse complement strand
AACGGCGCCGATGATGAACGGGATGCGCCAGCCCCATTCGCCCATCTGTTCCGGAGTCAGCATGCGCTGGAGCAGGATCATCACGAGGAGTGCGGACAGTTGGCCGATCACAATGGACACGTACTGGAAGCTGGAGAAGAACCCGCGGCGCCCCGGCGTGGCGACCTCGGAGAGGTAAGTGGCGCTGGATCCGAACTCACCACCGACGCTGAGACCCTGCAGG
>NZ_JBDLAK010000085.1:0-223 GCF_039748055.1 Burkholderia sp. RS01 | reverse complement strand
ATGGTGGTTTCTCCTACGTCGTGGGTTAGCGGGTGACGGTGCGGGTATCTTCCCGGTGGGAAACACCCTCTTCAACCGATTGGTTGGTCGGCCAATGATCTCTTCAACTATAGGCTTTGGGAAAGTATTCCCGCTGGGTAGGTGAATTTTCGGCGCTCCTCGTGTTCTTCCCTTAGATGGCCTAAAATCTTGTTGGTTGACCAAGCGTTGATCAACGGCAGTG
>NZ_JBDLAK010000084.1:0-223 GCF_039748055.1 Burkholderia sp. RS01 | reverse complement strand
AGAGCTTCTTTCCGGCCCGGTCCACGGCAACGGCGTGGTGTTCGCCCTTGCCGACGTCCAGGCCGATGAAGACATCGATGCTTTCGTGGTTTCCGATCACCTGTACCTCCCAGTCGTAGCAGTTGATACCTGTGCTGGACTGTCCGCGGTGTCAGAGCCCGGCATCCACGTTACGCACGACGATCCCAAACTGTCCTGCCTCTATTAGCGGTCTCTCCGGCAC
>NZ_JBDLAK010000083.1:0-224 GCF_039748055.1 Burkholderia sp. RS01 | reverse complement strand
GGGTGACGGGTCCGGTGTAGGTGAACGTTCCGGTGCCGGTCGCGGTGCCGGGTGGCCCGCCCGCGGGGGTGTTGTAGCGGGGTCCGTTGGTGGCGGTGGTGTCGAGGCGGTTGAGGAGGTCCTGGTAGCTGATGGTGACCATGACCTGGGGTCGGAGGCCGCCGGTGGCGGGCAGGGTTGCGGTGGCGAGGGCGGTTTTGCAGGCGCCGATGAGGCCGTCGAGG
>NZ_JBDLAK010000082.1:0-224 GCF_039748055.1 Burkholderia sp. RS01 | reverse complement strand
CCTCCTCGGTGCGGGAAGCACGTTCATTGACGAACATGACCTCGCCGATGGACAGACCCTTGGACTGGCAGCGGCCCAGCAACTCGGCTGCGGTGCGGAACGGCAGCGGCAGCTCCTTCTTGGACTCGTCCAGTTCCTGCTGCGCCGCGTCCTCCTCGCCCTCCCGGACGATGAAACCCCCGCCCACCGAGAAGAACGTGGCACTGCGCAGCACCTCCCCGCCC
>NZ_JBDLAK010000081.1:0-225 GCF_039748055.1 Burkholderia sp. RS01 | reverse complement strand
GGCACCATCTTCGCCGCCCGCGAGCTGCTCTCCGCCCTGGCCGAACTCGAAGAAGCGTTCGCCGAAAAAGCCCTGGAATTCCGCACCGTGGTCAAAATGGGCCGCACCCAGCTCCAGGACGCCGTGCCCATGACCCTGGGCCAGGAATTCGGCACCTACGCCATCACCATCGGCGAAGACCGCCTCCGCCTCGCCGAAGCGGACCTGCTGATCCACGAAATCAAC
>NZ_JBDLAK010000080.1:0-226 GCF_039748055.1 Burkholderia sp. RS01 | reverse complement strand
CAGCTCCAGGATCTCTTCATCGAGGGGGACCATCCGCTCGGTGTCCAGTTTGCCGAGGGGAACTTTCAGCCAACTGCCGTGGCCTGGGACTTCGTGGACGCAGTCCAGTTCGAGATCGAGCAGTTCCCCGACACGCAGTCCGCAGGCGCGTTGGAGCCGCAGGGCGGCCGCGGCCAGTTCATTGCCCGGGGAGTCGGTGAGGACCTGGGTGAGCCGCCGGTCGATG
>NZ_JBDLAK010000079.1:0-226 GCF_039748055.1 Burkholderia sp. RS01 | reverse complement strand
CATCGACCGGCGGCTCACCCAGGTCCTCACCGACTCCCCGGGCAATGAACTGGCCGCGGCCGCCCTGCGGCTCCAACGCGCCTGCGGACTGCGTGTCGGGGAACTGCTCGACCTTGAACTGGACTGCGTCCACGAAGTCCCAGGCCACGGCAGTTGGCTGAAAGTTCCCCTCGGCAAACTGGACACCGAGCGGATGGTCCCCCTCGATGAAGAGATCCTGGAGCTG
>NZ_JBDLAK010000078.1:0-226 GCF_039748055.1 Burkholderia sp. RS01 | reverse complement strand
TCACACGACTCGACAGACTGATCAACGAGGCCACCGCAGGATGACCAACACGAACACCCTCAACCGCGTCGAGCGCGCCTGCGCCGAGCTCCTCCGGAACGGACAGGCAGTGACATTCACCGCCGTTGCCGCCCATACCGGCGTGGGCCGCACCACTCTCTACCGGGACGCCATGCTCCGGCGTGTCATCGAGGAGAACCGTCACCGCACCGCCGCCAGCGGCACC
>NZ_JBDLAK010000077.1:0-245 GCF_039748055.1 Burkholderia sp. RS01 | reverse complement strand
GCTGCTGGCAAGTTTTCACACCTGGCGGGACCGGGCAATCGCGGGCTTGATGCTCCATTGCGGGTTGCGTTCGGCCGAGGTGCTGGCCCTGGACGTCGCGGACGTCGACATCGGCGGCCGGTGGCTGCAGGTGCTCGGCAAGGGGCAGCGGGAACGGCGGGTGCCCCTTGACGCGGACGTGGCTTCAGTCATCCAGGTGTATCTGCTGGCCGAGCGGCCCGAATCTGTCAGTGCACGCCTGTTTC
>NZ_JBDLAK010000076.1:0-245 GCF_039748055.1 Burkholderia sp. RS01 | reverse complement strand
GAAACAGGCGTGCACTGACAGATTCGGGCCGCTCGGCCAGCAGATACACCTGGATGACTGAAGCCACGTCCGCGTCAAGGGGCACCCGCCGTTCCCGCTGCCCCTTGCCGATCACATGCAGCCACCGGCCGCCAATGTCGACGTCCGCGACGTCCAGGGCCAGCACCTCGGCCGAACGCAACCCGCAATGGAGCATCAAGCCCGCGATTGCCCGGTCCCGCCAGGTGTGAAAACTTGCCAGCAGC
>NZ_JBDLAK010000075.1:0-253 GCF_039748055.1 Burkholderia sp. RS01 | reverse complement strand
CCTGCGCCTGCTCTCCTCCGGCCCGCGCGCCGGCTTCGGCGAAATCAACCTCCCCGCGGTCCAGTCCGGATCCTCGATCATGCCCGGCAAAATCAACCCCGTGATCCCCGAAGTCGTCTCCCAGGTCGCCTACGAAGTCATAGGCAACGACGTCACCATCACCATGGCCGCCGAAGCCGGCCAGCTCCAGCTCAACGCCTTCGAACCCATCATCGTCCACAGCCTCCACAAGAGCATCTCCCACCTCGAAGCA
>NZ_JBDLAK010000074.1:0-265 GCF_039748055.1 Burkholderia sp. RS01 | reverse complement strand
TCCAGACTCTGTTGCCGTTCCCACTTCACCCTTCGGCGCCGCCGCCAGCAACGGCCGGGTTTCGGCGTTGTCGCCGGCTGATGACGGGTGCCGGAACACCGCGGAGTTCCTGCGGGTCCGGCTGCGGATCGGCGCCGGGGAAGCCCGCCGCCGCCTCGCCCTGGCCTCCGCCGTCCTCCCCCGCACCGGCATCACCGGCCAGCCCCTGCCCCCGGCCTGCGAAGAAACCGCCGCCGCCCTCGCCACCGGCACCATCGCCTCCCGC
>NZ_JBDLAK010000073.1:0-267 GCF_039748055.1 Burkholderia sp. RS01 | reverse complement strand
ACAAGACTGCTTGCGTCCACTATGTGGTTCCCAACCAACAAACCCGCACCACCGGTTTGTTGCACAGGAACCAACAACTACATAACAACACCACACCTGCCCTTCACCGGGAAGGGATGTTGTAACCACAAATTTCCCAACCCCCAAAAGGGTTGCGGAGCAAGGGTTACGGCGGTCATAGCGTGGGGGAAACGCCCGGTCCCATTCCGAACCCGGAAGCTAAGACCCACAGCGCCGATGGTACTGCACCCGGGAGGGTGTGGGAGA
>NZ_JBDLAK010000072.1:0-272 GCF_039748055.1 Burkholderia sp. RS01 | reverse complement strand
ACAAGACTGCTTGCGTCCACTATGTGGTTCCCAACCAACAAACCCGCACCACCGGTTTGTTGCACAGGAACCAACAACTACATAACAACACCACACCTGCCCTTCACCGGGCAGGGATGTTGTAACCACAAATTTCCCACCCCGGGCCTAACACCCGCGGGACGGGAGCAAGGGTTACGGCGGTCATAGCGTGGGGGAAACGCCCGGTCCCATTCCGAACCCGGAAGCTAAGACCCACAGCGCCGATGGTACTGCACCCGGGAGGGTGTGGG
>NZ_JBDLAK010000071.1:0-280 GCF_039748055.1 Burkholderia sp. RS01 | reverse complement strand
CACGAATTCCTGCGGCTTGACCCAGCGGTCCACCGGGAGGTGGCGTTCGGACGGGCGCAGGTACTGGGTGATGGTGATCAGGTCACAGCCGGCCTCGTGCAGGTCCCGGAGGGCCTCGGAGATTTCCTCGCGGGTTTCGCCCATGCCCAGGATCAGGTTGGACTTGGTGACCATGCCCAGGTTCCGGCCCTGGGTGATGACGTCCAGGGACCGGTCGTAGCGGAACGCGGGGCGGATCCGCTTGAAGATCCGCGGCACGGTCTCGACGTTGTGGGCGAAG
>NZ_JBDLAK010000070.1:0-318 GCF_039748055.1 Burkholderia sp. RS01 | reverse complement strand
GGGGTTGATTTTGCCGGGCATGATCGAGGATCCGGACTGGACCGCGGGGAGGTTGATTTCGCCGAAGCCGGCGCGCGGGCCGGAGGAGAGCAGGCGCAGGTCGTTGCAGATTTTGGAGAGTTTCACGGCGACGCGTTTGAGGACGCCGGAGAGGTGGACGAAGGCGCCGACGTCCTGGGTGGCTTCGATCAGGTCGGGGGCGGTGACCAGCGGCAGGCCGGTGATCTCGGCCAGGTGGCGGCAGGCGGCGGCGGCGTAGCCGGGGGGTGCGTTCAGGCCGGTGCCGATGGCGGTGGCGCCGAGGTTGATTTCGTGGAT
>NZ_JBDLAK010000069.1:0-337 GCF_039748055.1 Burkholderia sp. RS01 | reverse complement strand
GCGGCGTCGCCGAACTCGTCCTCGAACACGGCCTCCTCACCGCCGACCAACTCCAGGAACTCCTCAGCCCCGAACGCCTCGCCAACCTCAGCAAATAGGCACACCCGCAGGACCCCCGAACCCGGAAACCAAAGGATCCCCCATGTCCAATCCCCAGCAGGGCACCGCGACCCAGCCGGCCATCACGGACCACACCGTCCCGGCCCAGGCGCATGCCACCGAATCCCTCCTTCACGCCGAAGACAAGGGCTACCACAAGAGCCTGAAACCGCGGCAGATCCAGATGATCGCGATCGGCGGCGCCATCGGCACCGGCCTGTTCCTCGGCGCCGGCGGC
>NZ_JBDLAK010000068.1:0-353 GCF_039748055.1 Burkholderia sp. RS01 | reverse complement strand
CTCCGCCGTCCTCCCCCGCACCGGCATCACCGGCCAGCCCCTGCCCCCGGCCTGCGAAGAAACCGCCGCCGCCCTCGCCACCGGCACCATCGCCTCCCGCGCCGGAACCATCATCACCACCGCCCTGGACCGCGTCCGCCACATCGCCGCACCCGAGGACCTCGCCCGGATGGAACACGTCCTGACCCGCACCGCGACCACCAACGACCACGACTTCCTCACCCGCATCACCCAGCGCTGGACCGACGCCATCGACCAGGACGGCACCGAACCCAGCGAAGAAGACCTCCGCCACCGCCAAGGCGCCTTCCTCCGCCGCCCCCGCCGCGGACTCCACCACCTCGAAATCTTCG
>NZ_JBDLAK010000067.1:0-355 GCF_039748055.1 Burkholderia sp. RS01 | reverse complement strand
CCGCGGACTCCACCACCTCGAAATCTTCGCCACCGCCGACCAATACGAACACCTCCTCACCGTCATGAACACCGCCACCAACCCCCGCACCCCACCCACCACCGGCCCCGGCCCCGGAAACAGCGACGCAGACGGCGCGGCAGGAAACAGCGACGCGAGCACGAACACTTCGACGGCGGCAGCCCACGCCGGGCCGGGGTTCGGCGCGGCAGCCGAGGCCGCCGCCGACACCGCGCACCTCGAGCGCCGCACCCGGCCCCAACAACTCCTCGACGGCCTCATCGGCGCCTGCAAAACCGCCCTCGCCACCGCAACCCTGCCCGCCACCGGCGGCCTCCGACCCCAGGTCATGGTC
>NZ_JBDLAK010000066.1:0-361 GCF_039748055.1 Burkholderia sp. RS01 | reverse complement strand
GAAGATGCGGGTGGTGCGGCCGATGTCGAGGATGCGGCCTTCGCTGCCGAGGAGGATGGGGATGATGTCGGCGTCGCAGGCGATTTTGCGGATGGTGGCGGGGGTGACGGGCCCGGTGTAGGTGAACGTTCCGGTGCCGGTCGCGGTGCCGGGTAGCCCGCCCGCGGGGGATCCGGGCTGGTTGCCGCCGGTGGACCGGGGACGGCGATTCGCGGTGGTGTTGTAGCGGGCTCCGTTGGTGGCGGTGGTTTCGAGGCGGTCCAGGAGGTCCTGGTAGCTGATGGTGACCATGACCTGGGGTCGGAGGCCGCCGGTGGCGGGCAGGGTTGCGGTGGCGAGGGCGGTTTTGCAGGCGCCGATG
>NZ_JBDLAK010000065.1:0-361 GCF_039748055.1 Burkholderia sp. RS01 | reverse complement strand
CCACCTCGAAATCTTCGCCACCGCCGACCAATACGAACACCTCCTCACCGTCATGAACACCGCCACCAACCCCCGCACCCCACCCACCACCGGCCCCGGAACCGGCACAGACGGCACAGACGGCGCCGACGGCACCACCACGGACACGAACGAAGGCACCGCTGCGGGACCTCACACCGGGCCGGGGTTCGGCGCGGCAGCCGAGGCCGCCGCCGACACTTCCCACCTGGAACGCCGCACGCGGCCCCAGCAACTCCTCGACGGCCTCATCGGCGCCTGCAAAACCGCCCTCGCCACCGCAACCCTGCCCGCCACCGGCGGCCTCCGACCCCAGGTCATGGTCACCATCAGCTACCAGGAC
>NZ_JBDLAK010000064.1:0-419 GCF_039748055.1 Burkholderia sp. RS01 | reverse complement strand
TTCCTGATCGGCGGCTCCGAATGCACCCGGCGCTGCGATTTCTGCCAGATCGACACCGGCAAGCCCTCCCCGGTGGACGTCTTCGAACCCACCAAGGTGGCCCGCTCGGTCCAGGCCATGCAGCTGCGCTACGCCACCGTGACCGGCGTGGCCCGTGACGACCTCGCCGACGAGGGCGTCTGGCTCTACGCCGAAACGGTCCGCAAGATCCACGAGCTGAACCCGGGCACCGGCGTCGAACTGCTGATCCCGGACTTCTCCGGCAAGCCCGAGCACATCGAGGCGATCTGCGATTCCAAGCCCGAGGTCTTCGCCCACAACGTCGAGACCGTGCCGCGGATCTTCAAGCGGATCCGCCCCGCGTTCCGCTACGACCGGTCCCTGGACGTCATCACCCAGGGCCGGAACCTGGGCATGGT
>NZ_JBDLAK010000063.1:0-429 GCF_039748055.1 Burkholderia sp. RS01 | reverse complement strand
CAGGCGCAGCGCTTCCTGGTTTTCGGCCGGGGTGCAGTCTTCCAGCCAGAACAGGTCATACGGTTCCAGCGCCTTGCCCAGCTTCGCGGCCTGGATCGGGGTCATCCGGTGATGCCCGTCGTGCAGCAGCGGCAGCTCCGGGCCGAACTCGTTCCGCACGGCCTCGAACACGGACGGCAGGTGCCGGAGGTAGGCGCGGGTGTCCCAGTCTTCCTCCACCGGGAACGCGCCGCGCCCGGCGGGTTCGTAGTCGTAGCGTTCGCCCGAGGCCTGCGCCTGGGCCGCGACGCCGTAGACGGCCTTGATGCCCGGGACGGCGGTCTGGATCCGGACGGACTTGTAGCCGAGTTCCAGGTGCTCGCGGACCGAGTCGAACAGCGACGGGATGTCCGCGCCGGAGGCGTGCCCGTACGCGCGCAGCCCGTTCCG
>NZ_JBDLAK010000062.1:0-536 GCF_039748055.1 Burkholderia sp. RS01 | reverse complement strand
TAGGGCAGGTAGGCCTGCTGGTACGGGTAGGCCGCGGCGGCTTCTTCGTTGAATTCGACGCCGATGCCGGGCTTCTCGCCCGGGTGCAGGTAGCCGTCCACGAAGGTCATGGACTGCTCGAACACGGTGTTGGTGGCGTCGGAGTGCTGCATGTATTCCTGGATGCCGTAGTTATGGATCGCCAGGCCCACGTGCAGCTGCGCGGCGAATCCGACCGGGGAAATATCGGTCGGGCCGTGGAAGCCGGACTTGATCTGGTACTGCGCGGCGAAGTCCATCACCTTCTTCAGCGGCGAGATCCCGCCGAAGTGCGTCGAGGCCGCCCGGACGTAGTCGATCAGCTGTTCCTTGATGATGCTCTGGTAGTCGTACACGGTGTTGAAGATCTCCCCGATCGCCAGCGGGGTGGTGGTGTGCTGGCGGACCAGGCGCAGCGCTTCCTGGTTTTCGGCCGGGGTGCAGTCTTCCAGCCAGAACAGGTCATACGGTTCCAGCGCCTTGCCCAGCTTCGCGGCCTGGATCGGGGTCATCCGGTG
>NZ_JBDLAK010000061.1:0-545 GCF_039748055.1 Burkholderia sp. RS01 | reverse complement strand
TCGCCGAAGACGGTTCGTTCCTACGGGTACGACCTGCTGGCGTTCTGCCGGTGGCTCCTGACCGCCGGGCATCCACTGGCGGAGGTGAGCACGGAAGTGTTGCTTCGGTTCCTGCGTGCCTGCCGCGATGCCCAGGTCCCGGGCAGGGCGGGACCGAATGTGATTAGACTGTCGGGGCGCCGGTTGGATCAGTACGCCGCGACGACGATCAACCGTCGGCTGGCCGCGATCTCAGGTTTGTTCGCCTTTGCCGCGCTGCGGGACCCGGGGATGAAGAACCCGGTCCCCAAGGGCCGGGAATCGAGTTGGGTCGCGTCTGGTGAGCGCAGCGGGATGCTGGCGCATACGGCCCGTCGGCCAAAGAACCGTTCCTCGCTTCGGCTGCGCGAACCACGTCGGCTGCCCACGGCGCTGTCCCAGCCTGATGCGGCCGAGCTGCTGGCAAGTTTTCACACCTGGCGGGACCGGGCAATCGCGGGCTTGATGCTCCATTGCGGGTTGCGTTCGGCCGAGGTGCTGGCCCTGGACGTCGCGGACGTCGACAT
>NZ_JBDLAK010000060.1:0-565 GCF_039748055.1 Burkholderia sp. RS01 | reverse complement strand
CCCGGACGTCCGGTCCGAGCATGACCTCCTCGGTGACCGGGACGTTCCCGCCGCCGCGTACTGGGGCGTGCACACCCTGCGCGCCGTGGAGAACTTCCCCATCACCGGCCAGCCGCTCTCCACCAACATGCACCTGGTCCGCGGCCTCGCCGCGGTGAAACTCGCCGCCGCCCGCACCAACCTCGAACTCGGGCTCCTGGACCCCGAACGTGCCGCCGCCATCGAAGCCGCCTGCACCGACGTCCTGAACGGAGACCTGCACGAGCAGTTCGTCGTCGACGTCATCCAGGGCGGCGCCGGGACCTCCTCGAACATGAACGCCAACGAGGTCATCGCCAACCGGGCCCTGGAAATCCTCGGCCACCCCAAAGGCCACTACACCCGCCTGCACCCCAACGACCACGTCAACCTCTCCCAGTCCACCAACGACGTCTACCCCACCGCGGTCAAACTCGGCACCATCTTCGCCGCCCGCGAGCTGCTCTCCGCCCTGGCCGAACTCGAAGAAGCGTTCGCCGAAAAAGCCCTGGAATTCCGCACCGTGGTCAAAATGGGCCGCACCCAG
>NZ_JBDLAK010000059.1:0-683 GCF_039748055.1 Burkholderia sp. RS01 | reverse complement strand
CACGCCGGCGCAGGTGGAGAACGCGGCCGAGATCGCGATGGAGCACAACCTGGGCCTGACCTGCGATCCGATCGGCGGGCTGGTGCAGGTGCCGTGCATCGAGCGGAACGCAATCGCGGCGGCGAAGGCGATCAACGCGGCCAAGATGGCGCTCTGGGGCGACGGCTCGCACCGGGTTTCGCTCGACGAGGTCATCGTGACCATGCGCGAAACCGGCAAGGACATGAGCTCCAAATACAAGGAAACAGCCATGGGCGGCCTCGCCGTGAACGTGGTGGAATGCTGACCGGCACGTCCGCCCCGGCACCAAAGTCTTGCCGGTCCGCCGGCGCACGCACTAAGGAAAGAGAACAATGACACTGGCACCAGAAGGCCGGAAGATGCTGCGCATTGAGCAGCGCAATGCGGCCACCCCGGTGGAGCGCAAGCCGGAATGGATCAAGGCCAAGGTCCAGATGGGCCCGGAGTTCGTCCAGCTCAAGAACCTCGTGAAGAAGGAGGGCCTCCACACCGTGTGTGAGGAGGCCGGCTGCCCGAACATCTTCGAGTGCTGGGAAGACAAGGAAGCCACCTTCCTGATCGGCGGCTCCGAATGCACCCGGCGCTGCGATTTCTGCCAGATCGACACCGGCAAGCCCTCCCCGGTGGACGTCTTCGAACCCACCAAGGTGGCCCGCTCGGTC
>NZ_JBDLAK010000058.1:0-689 GCF_039748055.1 Burkholderia sp. RS01 | reverse complement strand
CCGGTGTAGCCGTCGCGGGTTTCGGCGATTTCGTGGATGCGTTTGCGGCAGGCGTACCAGCCGGCGACCATGAGGGCGCAGGCGACGAGGGTGACGAGCAGGGTGAGCGGGGAGTCGATGAAGACCATGACGAGGACGCCGACGAGGAAGAGCAGGGAGAGGTAGCCGGTGTAGGGGGCGCCGATCATCCGGAAGGTGGGGCGTTTGAGCCAGCCTTTGTCGGCCCAGCGTTTGAGCTGCATCTGGCACAGGACGATGGTGGCCCAGGTGACGATGATGCCGACGGAGGCGACGTTGAGGACGATTTCGAAGGCCTGGGTGGGGACGAGGTAGTTCAGCGGGACGCCGAGGAGGGAGACGCCGGCGGTGATGGCGATGCCGCCGTAGGGGACGCCGGCTTTGTTCATGCGCTGGGCGAACTTCGGGGCGGAGCCGGCGACGGACATGGAGCGCAGGATCCGGCCGGTGGAGTAGAGGCCGGCGTTGAGGGAGGACAGGGCGGCGGTGAGGACGACGAGGTTCATGATGACGTCCACGCCCTGGATGCCGATGGAGCCGAAGAAGGTCACGAAGGGGCTGACGCCCTTCTGGTAGGTGGTGTAGGGCAGCAGCAGGGCCAGGAGGATGACGGAGCCGACGTAGAACACGGCGATGCGGAAGACCACGGAGTTGATGGCCTTGGGCATGAT
>NZ_JBDLAK010000057.1:0-704 GCF_039748055.1 Burkholderia sp. RS01 | reverse complement strand
GTGATCGGCCAACTGTCCGCACTCCTCGTGATGATCCTGCTCCAGCGCATGCTGACTCCGGAACAGATGGGCGAATGGGGCTGGCGCATCCCGTTCATCATCGGCGCCGTTGCCGGGCTCGGCGTGATGATCCTGCGCCGCACCATGGATGAATCCGAGCACTACAAGATTGAAAAGGCCCGCGAAGCGTCCGGCCTTGAAAACGGCGCCAAGCCGGTGGGCTCCCTGCGGGCACTCCTGCAGTACCCCAAGCAGCTTGCAGCCGTTTTCGCCCTGGCCATCGGCGGCACCGTTTCCTTCTACGTCTTCACCACCTACATGCAGAAGTACATGGTGAACACCTCGGGGATTGCAAAGGAAGACGCGTCCGTCATCAGTTTCTTCGCCCTGCTGATCTTTATGTTCCTGCAGCCCGTCGCCGGTGCAGTATCCGACCGCGTCGGACGCCGCAAGGTCATGCTCTTTTTCTCCATCGGCGGCACCCTCATTACAGTTCCCGTCATGACTCTTCTGGCGGGGACCACCAACGTTTTCGCCGCCTTCGGAATGATGATGCTTGGACTGGTGTTCTGCTCCGGTTACACGGCATGCGCGGCCATCGTCAAGGCAGAAATGTTCCCCACCCGCGTCCGTGCCCTGGGAGTCGGCCTCCCCCACGCCCTGGTCGCGGCAACCTTCGGCGGCACGGCGGAGCCCATTGCCCT
>NZ_JBDLAK010000056.1:0-709 GCF_039748055.1 Burkholderia sp. RS01 | reverse complement strand
GAACTGGACTGCGTCCACGAAGTCCCAGGCCACGGCAGTTGGCTGAAAGTTCCCCTCGGCAAACTGGACACCGAGCGGATGGTCCCCCTCGATGAAGAGATCCTGGAGCTGATCGACCACATAACCCACACCAGATCGCACGGGCGGCCGCTGCCACATCCGCGTTACCGACGCCTGTCCCAGTTCCTTTTCACCCACCACGGACGGCGGCTCGGGCAACAAACGGTCCGCGCCGAACTCGACCGCGCCGCAGGTCTCGCCGGGCTCGAACACATCACCCCGCACCAGCTACGGCATACCTACGCCACCGCCCTGGTCAACGCCGGAGTCTCGCTGCAGGCCCTGATGGCGCTGCTCGGCCACATGTCCGCAGAGATGAGCCTGCGCTACGGACGGCTGTTCGACGCCACAGTGCGCACAGAGTACGAACGCGCCCTTGATCTGGCCAAACAACAGGCACTCACACCCGCGACCGGCAGGACCAGCCTGCCGCTGAGAGACATCACCGGCGGGAAAGACTGGAAGGACACCCCGCTGCTGAAGTCCCGCATGGCCGGAGGGTTCTGCCTGCGGGCACCCGCCCAGGGCGCTTGCGCTTACGCAAATATTTGTGAGCACTGCCCCAGCTTCCACGCCGAGCCCAGTTCACTGCCGATCCTTGCCGCACAACGCGTTGATGCCGATGCACTCGCCCGCGACGCCGAACAAC
>NZ_JBDLAK010000055.1:0-724 GCF_039748055.1 Burkholderia sp. RS01 | reverse complement strand
GCGTTCCGCTCGATGCACGGCACCTGCACCAGCCCGCCGATCGGATCGCAGGTCAGGCCCAGGTTGTGCTCCATCGCGATCTCGGCCGCGTTCTCCACCTGCGCCGGCGTGCCGCCCATGACCTCGGCCAGCCCCGCGGCGGCCATCGACGACGCCGAGCCCACCTCGCCCTGGCAGCCCACCTCGGCCCCGGAAATCGACGCCTGCTCCTTGTACAACACCCCGATCGCACCCGCCGTGAGCAGGAACTTCACCACCACATCGTCACGATCCTGCTGGGTCGCCTGATCCATGCCCGGGGCGAAGTGCAGCGCGTAGTACAGCACCGCCGGGATGATGCCCGCGGCGCCGTTGGTCGGCGCGGTAACCACCCTGCCGCCGGAGGCGTTCTCCTCGTTCACCGCCAGGGCAATCAGGTTCACCCACTCCTGCCAGTACTTCGGGTCCCGGTAATCGGGATCCTGGTCCCGGCTCTCCTTCAGCAGCCGCTCGTGCCAGTCCGGCGCACGACGGCGGACCTTCAGCCCGCCCGGCAGCAGCCCCTCACGCCGGAGGCTGGTTTCCACACAGCCCTCCATCACCGAATAAATATGCAGCAGCCCCTCCCGGATCTCCTCCTCGGTGCGGGAAGCACGTTCATTGACGAACATGACCTCGCCGATGGACAGACCCTTGGACTGGCAGCGGCCCAGCAACTCGGCTGCGGTGCGGAACGGCAGCGGCA
>NZ_JBDLAK010000054.1:0-746 GCF_039748055.1 Burkholderia sp. RS01 | reverse complement strand
TTGAAGAACCCGGCGGCCCGGAGGAGGAATGCCGCCGCGGTCGGGCCTTTCTCGTCCGGGTGGATTTCGGCGTAGGCCAGGCGGGTGTGGTCATCGATGGCGGCGTGGATGTAGTCGAATCCAATGCCGCGCCCGCGGACCTGCTCCGAGCGGCCGTGGGCGCGCCAGCCCCCGCCGTCAGGGATCCTTCCGAGTTTCTTGACGTCCACATGGATCAGCTCTCCCGGGCGCTGGCGTTCGTAACGCACCGCCGTTGACCGTGTGGCCCGGATGAGGGCACCGGTGACGGGGTCGCAGGCAGCAAGAGGCGGGAGGCCGCGTCGGGTGAGGATCCGCGAGATGGTTCGTTCGGGAACCCCGGTGGCACGGCTCAACCGCGCCGGCCCGCACTTTAACTCCGTCCTGGCGGCGATGACCGCGGCCTCCCGCTCGGCGCTGGTCTTGGACGGGGTCACGTGAGGGCGGCTGGATCTGTCGAGAAGACCGGCCTCAGCCTCCGCCCGGAACCGCTTCACCCAGCGGTGGGCGCATTGCCGGGAGACACCCAGTTCCTTCGCGACATGGGCAACGGGCCGATGATCACCGATCACTCTTTCAACGAGAAGAAATCTCCCATGAAAGGTCAGACGGGCATTAGCGTGGGACATGAGGACCTCCGTGGCCGTGAAGATGTCAGATACCTCCACTAAGCCCCGGGGGCCCTCCTCACTTCAAGACTGATGTCACCAACGTCATGGCCGGGTACA
>NZ_JBDLAK010000053.1:0-1017 GCF_039748055.1 Burkholderia sp. RS01 | reverse complement strand
GTGCGTTGCCGGTCGCGGTCGCCCAGGCCGCCGGTGTCACCGTCGGCTACCTTCCCGGGCTGGCGATGCGCCGGATCGCGGACCTGCACCCCGGCGAAGCGAAAACCGACGCCCGGGACGCGTTCATCATCGCCGAAGCGGCCCGGACCATGCCGCACACACTGCGATCCATCCAGATCGCCGACGAACAGCTCGCGGAACTGACCATGCTCTGCGGCTTCGACGACGACCTGGCCAAACAGGCCACCGCGACATCGAACCGGATCCGGGGCCTGCTGACCCAGATCCACCCGGCACTGGAGCGTGTCCTTGGCCCGCGCCTGGACCACCCTGCCGTGTTGGATCTGCTGCGGACCTGGCCGACCCCCGAAGCCCTCCGCCATGCCGGCCGGCGCAGGATCGGGAACCGGCTCAAGAAGCTCGCACCCCGAATGGGCGAACGCCTTGCCGGTGAGATCATCGACGCCCTGGACCAGCAAACGGTGACAGTGGTCGGAACGAACGCGGCCACGATCGTGCTACCCCAGCTGGCCCGGATGCTCGCGGACATCCGTGAATCGCGGGACACGGTCTTCACCCAGGTTGAAGCCCTCGTGGAGGCCCACCCTCTTCACCCGGTCCTGACGTCGCTCCCGGCGGTCGGCGTCAGGACCGCAGCACGGATCCTCACCGAGATCGTCGGCAAAGACTTCGCCTCCGCAGGACACCTGGCTTCCTACGCAGGCCTTGCCCCCGTGACCTGGCGATCCGGGACATCCATCCGCGGAGACCACCCATCCCGGAAAGGAAACAAGATCCTCAAAAGAGCCTTGTTCCTCTCCGCGTTCGCCGCCTTGAAAGACCCGCTATCGAGGGCCTACTACGACCGGAAACGAGCCGAAGGCAAACGCCACAATCAGGCCCTCATCGCTCTCGCCCGCCGCCGCTGCGACACCCTCTACGCCATGCTCAGGGACGGCACCTTCTACGAACCCCGGCTACCCTCAGCCGCTTGACGAAAACCATAGAGGCACCCCC
>NZ_JBDLAK010000052.1:0-1072 GCF_039748055.1 Burkholderia sp. RS01 | reverse complement strand
TGTACTGAGTCAGGACGTTGGTTACATCGTGAATAGGTGAAGACCTCTTAGGTTGGTGGTTACCACACACAGCCAACGACTAAGAGGTCTTCATGATCCACCGTAATGCCCGCCTGACCCCGACCGGTAGACGGATCCTTGTCGAACGCGTCCTGAACGGCCGTCCGATTGCCCATGTGGCCAAAGAACTGGGCATCTCGCGGACCTGCGCCCACCGCTGGATTAGCCGCTACCGGGCCCACGGCTGGGAAGGCCTGCAGGACCGCAGCTCCAGACCAAAGTCATGCCCGCACGCCACTCCGGGGAAAGTCGTTGCCGAGGTCCTGACAAAACGCGTAGAGCACCGCGAGGGGCCGGCCAATCTGGCATTGCGTTGCGGGGTCAGCGCCCGGACGGTCTCTCGGATTCTGGCCCGTGCCGGCATGCCGCGGCTGTGGGACCTGGACCCGGTGACCGGGGCCCGGATCCGCGCTTCCCGTGCCACTGGCCGCCGCTATGAACGCGACGGCCCGGGGGACATGATCCACGTCGACGTCAAGAAACTCGGGCGGATCCCCGAGGGCGGAGGCTGGCGGGCCGACCCTTCCCAGGGCCCGGCTAACCACCGCAGATCACACCAGAAGCTGGGTTTCGACTACGTCCACGTGGCCGTCGATGACTACACCCGCTTCGCCTACGCCGAGGTCCTTCCCGACGAGAAGGGCCCGACCTGCGCCGGATTCCTCACCAGAGCTGCGGCCGCCATGGCCGCCAACGGGGCGCCGGTCAAACGGGTCATGACCGACAACGCATTCGCCTACCGGCTCTCCCGCGATTTCCAGGACGCCCTAACTGCGCTGGGCGCTAAACACATCCTGATCAAACCCCGGCATCCCTGGCAAAACGGCAAAGCAGAACGCTTCAACCGCACCCTGCAGGAAGGCTGGGCCTACCGGCAACCATTCACGTCCAACCAGGCGCGCACCGACGCCCTGCAGCCATGGCTAAACTTCTACAACAACCACCGGCCCCACGGCAGCCTCGGAGGCAAGCCACCCATCAGCAGGTGCAACCAACCTACTGGCTGAGTACA
>NZ_JBDLAK010000051.1:0-1282 GCF_039748055.1 Burkholderia sp. RS01 | reverse complement strand
GCCCCGGACGGGCCCAAGGAACGGAACACAAAAGGAGCGGTCCAAGACACCCAGTCTTGGACCGCTCACCCTTGCCCCCTTGACAAGAAATACCTACATATCAGGTGTACTGAGTCAGGACGTTGGTTACGCCGTGAATGGGTGAAGACCTCTTAGGTTGGTGGTTACCACACACAGCCAACGACTAAGAGGTCTTCATGTCCCACCGTAATGCCCGCCTGACCCCGACCGGTAGGCGGATCATCATCGAGCGTGTCCTCTCTGGCCGGCCAGTGGCGCACGTAGCCAAGGAAATGGGCGTCTCGCGCACCTGTGCCCACCGCTGGCTTAGCCGTTTCCGAATTCATGGCTGGGCCGGACTGGAAGACCGCAGCTCCAGGCCGAAGTCATGCCCGCACGCCACCCCGAAAAAAGTGGTTGCCGATGTCCTGGCCCAGCAAGTGGAGCATCGCGAAGGCCCCGTGGATCTGGCACTCCGATGCGGAGTCAGCGCCCGGACCGTCTCCAGGATCCTCGCCCGAGGCGGCATGCCCAGGCTGTGGGACCTGGATCCGGTCACCGGTGAACGGATCCGCTCCTCCCGAGCGACCGATCGCCGCTATGAACGCGACGCCCCTGGGGACATGATCCATATCGACGTCAAGAAACTCGGGCGGATCCCTGAGGGTGGCGGCTGGCGGGCCGACCCCGACCAGAGCCTGGCCAACCATCGCACGTCACACCAAAAGCTGGGCTTCGATTACGTTCACGTCGCCGTCGATGACCACTCCCGCTTGGCCTACGCCGAAGTGCTTCCCGATGAGAAGGGACCGACCTGCGCCGGGTTCCTCACCCGGGCTGCAGCCGCCATGGCATCCAACGGAGCACCCGTGAAACGCGTCATGACCGACAACGCTTTCGCCTACCGGCTCTCCCGCGACTTCCAGGACGCCCTGGCCCAGCTGGGGGCCAAACACATCCTGATCAAACCTCGGCATCCCTGGCAGAACGGAAAAGCAGAACGCTTCAACCGCACCTTGCAGGAAGGCTGGGCCTACCGGCAACCATTCACATCCAACCAGGCCCGCACTGATGCCCTGCAGCCATGGCTAGACTTCTACAACAACCACCGGCCCCACGGCAGCCTCGGAGGCAAGCCACCCATCAGCCGGTGCAACCAACCTATTGGCTGAGTACACCTGATATGTAGGTATTTCTTGTCAAGGGGGCAAGGGTGAGCGGTCCAAGACTGGGTGTCTTGGACCGCTCCTTTTGTGTTCCGTTCCTTGGGCCCGTCCGGGGC
>NZ_JBDLAK010000050.1:0-1469 GCF_039748055.1 Burkholderia sp. RS01 | reverse complement strand
TCGAGCAGTTCCCCGACACGCAGTCCGCAGGCGCGTTGGAGCCGCAGGGCGGCCGCGGCCAGTTCATTGCCCGGGGAGTCGGTGAGGACCTGGGTGAGCCGCCGGTCGATGTCGACGGGCAGGTAACGGGGCAATGTTTGCGGGAGCTTGGGAATGTCGTCACGGAACAGCAGCTTGCGTGGCGGGGCTTCGGGCCAGTCCCACTCGGTGATGTCGGTCAGGAACCCCATCAGCGCGAGCACTCGCCGCGACCGGTCAGCGACGGTGATCATCTCGCCGTTTTTCGTGTTGACGGCATCGACCATGCTGCTCAGATAAGGCTCGATGTGCTTGCGTCGATCGAGTGCAGCGACGGAGTCCAGATCCGGGTCGATGCCGGCCAGGAACTCACCGAAGTGCTTGAGTCGGGTCGCGATCGTTGACACGGTCTTCGGGCGGCAGGTCGCGCGCTTGCGGTCCAGATAGGCGATCATCGCTGTCCGGATCGGCGGACGCACCTGGGCCAGCCGCTCGGCGAACGGGACAGGGCCGCCGCCGCGGGGCAGTTCATCAAGGACTCCGAGGTGAAACAGCACCCGCTGGGCGTTGCTTGCCGCCGCCAGGTAGTGGCTGTGTCCCTTGCCGGTGCGTTCCTGCCTGTCCCGGCAGGCGGCGGTGAATTCGGCCAGATCGGCCAGGGTGAGCTGTTCCAGTCGCCGGCCGGTTTGAATGAGGAGCCTTACCGGCACCTGGGAACCGGTAGCGAACCGGACCCGTTCGGTGAATCCCAGGTCGGCGGCTGCGGTCATGAACCGGTCGAGGTCGGCTGCCAGTGGTGAGTCTTTGACCTCGCGCCAGATGCTGGAGAGCTTGCGTTCAAGCAGGTAGTCATAGCCGGGCTGCAGGCCTTGGTGCAGCATCAGGAAGGTGATGATCGGCCGGGTAGCTGCCCCGGCGGACAAGCGAACCTGCAGCGGCTCGGCCGACCATTGTTGCGGTTCCGGCCACCGCTTGAAGAACGTCCTGGCCGCTGATGAGTACGCGGTGTTTCCCCGACCGGTCCGCCTCAGGTAGTCCAGATAGGCGGTGTGCGGGTCACTGCCGGGAACGGATGCGATCGCGAGCGGCATCGAACTCTGCTTTCACGTGGGCCGGAGCCAGATGGATGTAGCGGGCAGTGGTATCGACGTGGGCATGGCCGAGCAAGGCCTGCATCACCGCCAGATCGACGCCCGCCTCGGCCAGCGCGGTCCCGAACGTGTGCCGCAAAGCGTGCGGGTGACCGCCAACGATTCCGGTCAGGCCGCGGTGATAGCGGAAGACCGTTCGCAGCCCGGCCGCGGTCAACGGCTGGCCCCGGTTCGGCCCCTTGGCCACGAGAAACAGGCGTGCACTGACAGATTCGGGCCGCTCGGCCAGCAGATACACCTGGATGACTGAAGCCACGTCCGCGTCAAGGGGCACCCGCCGTTCCCGCTGCCCCTTGCCGA
>NZ_JBDLAK010000049.1:0-1572 GCF_039748055.1 Burkholderia sp. RS01 | reverse complement strand
ACACCTGATATGTAGGTATTTCTTGTCAAGGGGGCAAGGGTGAGCGGTCCAAGACTGGGTGTCTTGGACCGCTCCTTTTGTGTTCCGTTCCTTGGGCCCGTCCGGGGCTGGCTGGCGCGTCGTGATCGACGGGCGCTGTCAGACTGATATGCGCGGGTTGGTTACCGCAGGACGAGGTGTTCGGCTGGAGGGGTGCCGCTGGTCTAGCAATGTCGGGCGTCACCGGAACTACCCGGTTGTCCATAGGTGTTTCGCGGGTCTCCTCCACGCTGCCAAGCCATCAGGACAGGGCCGGGAACGGCACACGTCTATTCATCCGTCCACGGCTGCTCCTGTTGGACCGCGGCGGCGAGGGACCAGCACCAGCCAGCCAATTCGCGGGCGACGGCGACATTGGCGATGACCCGGCGTTTGTGCCGGGCTTCGAACTGCTCCCACTTGTGGTGCAACCGGTGGTTCCCCTGGTGTCCGCGGACCCGGGAGGCCTCGTCGGCTGCATCCCAGCGGGAACGCATGTCGCGGCTGGCATTGTTGTAGGGGCGCCGGTGGTGCCACGCGGCCTCGACCAGCAGGCGTCGGGCGTGGGTGTTCCCGGTTTTGGTGATGGCTCCCTGGGACCGGGACGCACCGGAGGTATGTTCGGAGGGGACAAGACCCAGATACGCGCCGATCGTGGAGCCGGTGAAGCGGGTCCAGTCGCCGATCTCCACCGCCAGGCCGAAGGCGGTGAGCACCGAGATGCCGCGCAGACACATCAGCGCCCGCACGACCGGGGCATACGGCTCGGTCGCCGCCATCGCCGTGATCTTCGCATCCAAACGGTTGCGGCGGTCCAGCGTCAGCTCTGCCATTTCCAGGCCGGCCTCGTACGCAGCCTGCAGGGCAGGATCGTCAAAACGCTGCCGGTGCAGCCAGGTGTGGTGGGCGTCGGTCCAGGCATGGCCACCGGAGTAGACCAGACCGTGGCGCAGCAGGAGCTTCGAGATCCGGTGCCTGGCCCTCATCAGATCCGAACGGACGTCCTCGCGGGCACGTACCAGATCACGGGCCGCCTCCTGAGCCGGACCCGGGACCCGCACCGGGGTAATTTGCCCGAGCAGCGCCAACCGGGCCAGATGCTCTGCATCGCGGGCATCGGTCTTCACCCGGTCCCCGGACGGCCGCTGGAGCTTGGACGGCGCCGCGACCAGGCATTCGACCCCTGCGGCTGCCAGCAACCGGGCCAGGCCGAATCCCGTTGGGCCTGCCTCATAGACAACGAGGACCGGACCCGGCAATCCAGAAATCCACTCGGCGATCCCGGCATCGTTCGCGGCGAGGCTCTGACGCAGGATCTCGCCGGTCTCACGATCGATCGCGCAGCCCTTCACACTGCGCGCATGGACATCCAAACCCACGTAGGTACGCTTATTCATGGCTGGAACCTCCCGACGTTCAAATGTGGCTCTACCAGTCCACACCCCCGCCTCTTGGTGGCGGAACAGACCGTGGCCCGGCAACCCACGAACCTCTTTGAACCCGAGGTTCCAGTCCTACATCAGGGACCGGCCCGCCACACTTCATATCGTCTAG
>NZ_JBDLAK010000048.1:0-2660 GCF_039748055.1 Burkholderia sp. RS01 | reverse complement strand
CATGACCTTCGTGGACGGCTACCTGCACCCGGGCGAGAAGCCCGGCATCGGCGTCGAATTCAACGAAGAAGCCGCCGCGGCCTACCCGTACCAGCAGGCCTACCTGCCCTACAACCGCCTCGTCGACGGCACCGTGCACGACTGGTGAGGAACGACAAATGACGCACAATCCATCTGCACCGGGCAATTCCACACCTGGCAATGCCCCCGCCCGCCGCCAAGTCATCGTGATGGGCGTCTCCGGCTGCGGCAAGACCACCATCGGGGACCTCGTGGCCCGCGAACTCGGTGTGCCGTTCCTCGATGGCGATACCCTCCACCCGGTGGAGAACGTCGCCAAGATGGCTGCGGGCACGCCGCTGACTGACGGGGACCGCTGGCCCTGGCTCGCCACGGTGGGCAGGGAGCTCGCCTCCGCCGGTAACGGCGGCCTGGTGCTGGCCTGCTCGGCGCTCAAGCGCAGCTACCGTGACGCTATCAGGGAACAGGCGCCGGACACGGTGTTCCTGCACCTGCACGGCAGCAAAGAGGTGCTGAGGGCACGGACTGAAGGGCGTTCCGGCCACTTCATGCCGCCTGCCCTCCTCGATTCGCAGCTCGCAACGCTGGAACCGCTCGAAGCCGACGAAGCCGGCGTGGTGGTGGACATCGCGGCCCCGGTGAGCCAGGTGGTGACAGAGGCGCTGGCGGGCATCGCCGCGGCGGGCGGCAGCACCGCCGTCGCCGGTCCTACCGCTGTTGAGTACCAGGGCGCCCCGGGCACCCAACCGCGCCAGTTCGACGTCGACCTCCGGGCTTCGCCGTTCACTCTCGACGACGCGGCCGTTGCGTGGGTGGAAAGCACGATCGCCGGGATGAGCCTCGAGGAAAAGATCGGGCAGCTGTTCATCAACCACAACAACGACTACTCCCCGGAGTACCTGGACGGTGTGTTGGAGAAATACCACGTGGGCGGCATGCGCTACCGGCCCGGCCCCTCGGCCGCGGTGCAGGAGCATATCCGGTACGCGCAGTCCAAGACCCGCATCCCGCTGCTGGTGGCCTCCAACCCGGAAATGGGAGGAGCCGGAAGCTGCGACGACGGAACGTTTGTGTCGACGCACCTGCAGGCCGGCTCGCACCCGGACAAGGCCATCGCCCGGCAAATGGGGCAGGTGGCCGGGGTGGAAACCGCGGCGCTGGGCTGCAACTGGGCGTTCGCGCCGATCGTGGACATCCACTACAACTGGCGGAACACGGTGATCTCCACCCGGGCCTTCGGCAACACGCCGGAGATCGTGGTGGAGCGCGCCAAGGAGTACTTCGACGGCATCAGCGAGTCGCCCACCGCCTGCGCCATGAAGCACTTCCCCGGCGACGGCATGGACGAACGCGACCAGCACGTGGTCACGTCCTACAACACGCTCGGATACGACGAGTGGAACCGGACCTACGGGCACGTGTACCGCGAAATGATCGCGCACGGCGTGCAGTCCATCATGATCGGCCACATCGGGGCGCCTGAGATTTCCCGGCATTTCCGCCCGGGGATGGCGGACAAGGACATCCTGCCGGCCACGCTGTCCCCGGAACTGCTCCAGGACCTGCTCCGCGGCGAACTCGGCTTCAACGGGCTGGTCCTCACTGACGCCTCGCAGATGATCGGCCTCACCCAGGCCATGAAGCGCAAGGACCTGGTTCCGGCCACGATCGCCGCCGGCTGCGACATGTTCCTGTTCTTCCGCAACCCCGCGGAGGACTTCCGGTACATGATGGACGGCTACAAGTCCGGCGTCATCACCGAGCAGCGCCTGCACGATGCGCTGCGCCGGATCCTGGCCCTCAAGGCAAGCCTTGGCCTGTACCGGAAATCCGCCGCGGAGCTCGTGCCGCCGGCGGCAGCGCTGGCCGTGATCGGAAGCCACGCCCACCGGGCCATCGCGGCCGGGATTGCGGACAAGACCGTCACCCTGGTCAAGGACACCGCGAACAACCTGCCCATCACGCCGGAGACGCACAAACGGATCCGGCTGTACGGCATCTCCGGCGGCTCGGACTTCACCCGGGCCGACCCTCTGGCCTACCTCGACACGGTCAAGGAGGAGCTGGAACAGGCCGGCTTCGAGGTTCACCTGTTCAAGACGGCGGACCAGCGGGAGGCGGCGGGAGAGACCGGCGTGAATTTCATGTCGATCATCTCGGAGGAAGCCACCGGCGACTACGCGGCCAGGTACGACGCCGCGTTCGTGTTCGCCAATGTGAAGGGCTTCGCGCAGGAAGCCGCCATCCGGATCAAGTGGTCCTCGCCGATGGCCGCGGAGATCCCGTGGTACGTCACCGAGGTCCCCACCGTGTTCGTCTCGCTCAACCAGCCCAACCACCTGATTGACGTGCCGATGGTGAAAACCGCCATCCACGCCCACGCCGGAACGCCCGAGGCCATTCGGGCGACCATCGAAAAAATCCAGGGCAAGTCGGACTTCCAGGGAACGTTCAACGAGAACGTGTTCTGCGATTCGTTCGACACCCGGCTCTAGGATCGGATTTTCGCTGCGGTTCCGGCCTGGCGACACAGATACGGACGGGCGCGGGGGGCGATACCCTAGGGACCCGCCGGAGACGCCGCGACGGGCCCGGGGGGCCGGGGAAACCCCCCGGGGCCGGCCCCCCCGGCCCCCCGG
>NZ_JBDLAK010000047.1:0-4715 GCF_039748055.1 Burkholderia sp. RS01 | reverse complement strand
GCCGATGGTACTGCACCCGGGAGGGTGTGGGAGAGTAGGTCACCGCCGGACAACCATTACACGGTCGAGAGCCCCAACCACACGGTTGGGGCTCTCCCGCATTTAACCCCCGCAACCCGCCTCAACCGGCGCAGCCCGCCGGTTTCGCGCAAGCCCAACCAACGGCCGGTGCCCGCATCTAGACTTACCAACTATGACCACTTCTTCCGGCGATGTTCCCTCCGGCCTTGCCCCGGGCGCTTCCGCCGGACCCGCCCGGCGGGCCACCATCCTTGACGTGGCAGCCGCGGCCGGCGTCTCGAGGCAGACCGTCACCCGCGCCATGAACGCGATGCCGGGTATTCGCCGGGAAACACGTGAGCGCGTCCAAGAGACGGCACGCCAACTGGGGTACACGCCCAGCCGTTTTGCCAAGGGGCTGGTCCAAGGAGCGCGCACCTCGGTGGGGCTGGCCATTCCTGACCTCACCAACCCGTACTATCCGGCGTTTGCGTCCAGCGTGGTTGAGCTGGCCACGCAGCGCGGCTGGCACGTCGTCATGGATGACTACGGCCACGGCGGTACCACTGGCGTCGAGTCAGTGCAGCATCTCGCTCCACAGGTGGACGCCGTGATCGGATACTTGGGCGGAGCGGCGGACGAGGCGCAGGCCATCCTTGGGCGCCGGCCCCTGGTGGTTCTCGACCAGCCCGCGGGATCCGCGTCCGGCGGGATCGCCTTTGACTACACGCACGCCGCGCGAACCGCCTTGGAACACCTGCGGGCCAGGGGCTGCCGCCAGCTGGCCTACATCGATCGCGCCTGGGCCGGCACGGAGCACAGCTCCCCGGAACCCGCGGGCGCCGCCGGGCCAAGGCCCGGAACTGACCCGGTTCAAGGCGTTGTCACCGTCCGTGGTCAGGCGTTTTCCCGCAGCGCGGCTGACTCCGGAATAGCCCTGGCCGTGTCCGCCTCCCCGGAGTCGGCGGACGCGGCCCGAAAAGTGACGCGGCGGCTGCTCGACGAGCACCCCCAAACGGACGGAATCGTGGTGTTCAACGACCTCATGGCGGCCGGCGTATTGAAGGCGTTGGCCGACGTGGGGCGGGCCGTCCCGGCTGATTGTGCCGTGATCGGCATGGATGGCATCCCGCTCGGTGAGTTGCTGACTCCTGAGCTGAGCACTCTCGCGCTGGACCTGCGGGAGGTGGGGAGGGCCGCCGTCGAACTCCTTGACGGCTTGCTTACCGGATCCCTTGAGCCCGGCGGTCCGGGTACGGACCTGTTGCTCCGGCACCACCTGGTGCTGCGCCAGTCCGCCTGACCGGGAGCCTGGCCCTACCCAAACTGCCTGGATCACATTAGGCTTGTACAAGTTCGTGAACGTTCACGGAAATCATCATAGGCCCACCCAGGGGAACAAATATGTCAGTCGATTCATCCACTGTGCCCACCGATTCACGGCCGGCATCGCCCGCCAACCGGTCCCTCGACACGGCCGCAGCCGAGGTCCGGGAGCTCGAATCAATGGAGCCTGCTGACGGTGCGCTGCCTGCACGCGCATACCTGCACAGCGATGCCCCTCGGTTGATCCTGAACGGCACCTGGAAGTTCCGGCTACACGGCGGCGCGAGGCTGGCACCTCAGGTCGGTTGGCAGCTCGGCGAGGACCTGGCCAACTTCGGCGACCTGCCGGTGCCATCCAGCTGGCCCATGCACGGCCACGGAACACCTTGGTACACGAACGTCCAATATCCCTTTGCCGTGGAACCGCCCCACGTGCCGGACGCCAACCCCATCGGCGACCACCTCCTGGAGTTCGAGGCCGGCCCCGAGTTCTTTCCGCGCTCGGTTCTTCGGTTCGACGGCATTGAATCCGCCGGCACCGTGTGGCTGAACGGAACAAGGCTCGGCATGACGCGCGGCAGCCGCCTCGCCCACGAGTTTGACGTCACCAACGTCCTGGTTCCGGGCCGAAACATCCTGGCCGTCCGCGTGGCCCAGTTTTCGGCGGCCAGCTACCTAGAGGACCAGGACATGTGGTGGCTGCCCGGCATCTTCCGGGACGTCACCCTGCAGGCTCGGCCGGACAGCGGCATCGACGACGTCTTTGTCCACGCGGGATTTGACCACCTCACCGGCGAAGGGATCCTCAAGGTCGAGGTGACCCGGGCCGGCGAGGCGATTGACGCCGTCGTGCGCGTTGGAGATCTCGAACTTGAACTGCCCGCGGGAAGTGAGCAGCGCATCCCTGCGGTTGAGCCGTGGTCGGCCGAACTGCCGAGGCTGTACCCCGCTACGGTCAGCACGGGCGGCGAGACCGTGGAACTTCAGCTTGGTTTCCGCAGCATCGCCATCGAGGACGCGCAGTTCAAGGTCAACGGCCAACGGATCCTGCTGCGCGGCGTGAACCGGCATGAACATGACCCGCGCCTCGGCCGTGCGGTGCCGCGCGAAGTCATGGAGAGCGAGCTGCGGCTCATGAAGCAGCACAACATCAACGCCATCCGCACCTCCCACTACCCGCCGCACCCGGAATTCCTTGCCCTCGCGGACCGGCTCGGCTTCTACGTGGTGCTGGAATGCGACCTGGAGACCCACGGCTTCGAAAGCGCGGGCTGGCAGCAGAATCCGAGTGACGATCCCCGGTGGGAGCCGGCCCTGCTGGACAGGATGCGGCGCACCGTTGAGCGCGACAAGAACCATGCCTGTGTGGTCATGTGGTCACTGGGCAACGAGTCCGGCACGGGGCGGAACCTTGCGGCCATGTCCCGCTGGACCAAGCACCGCGACCCCTCCCGGCCCATCCACTACGAGGGTGACTGGAGCTCGCCCTACGTGGACGTCTACTCACGGATGTACGCGGACCAGGCCGAGACCGCGCTGATCGGTCAGGGAATTGAGCCGGCCCTGGAGGATCCCGAACTCGACGCCCGCCGCCGCGCCATGCCCTTTGTCCTGTGCGAATACGTGCACGCGATGGGCAACGGACCGGGCGGAATGACCGAGTACCAGGAGCTCTTCGACCGGTATCCGCGCCTCATGGGCGGCTTCGTCTGGGAGTGGCTGGAGCACGGGATCACCCGCACTGCAGGCGACGGCCAGGAGTACTTCGTCTACGGCGGCGACTTCGGTGAGGAAATTCACGACGGCAACTTCGTGACGGACGGACTCGTCGACGCCAACCGCAAACCGAGGCCCGGGCTTCTGGATTTCAAGAAGGTCATTGAGCCGCTGGCCATCACGGTCGCGGAGGACTGGACGAGCTTCACCGTTGCAAGCAAGTTCGACTTCGCGGACACCTCCGCACTC
This sequence comes from Burkholderia sp. RS01, assembly GCF_039748055.1. NCBI lineage: Bacteria > Pseudomonadati > Pseudomonadota > Betaproteobacteria > Burkholderiales > Burkholderiaceae > Burkholderia > Burkholderia sp. RS01. The sequence goes on along the minus strand of NZ_JBDLAK010000047.1, from coordinate 1,424 downwards.
CGGTTCGGCTATTCCGTGGAGGCCGACGGCGGCACTCTCGACGGCGGCGTAGTGGCGGTTGCGCCGTTGGCGCCCCGCAGCGAAGCCTCCGTTCAACTGCCGTCCGGGCTGGCTGACCTGGCCGGCGATGCGGCCGCGGTGCTGACTGTCCGTGCCGAGCTGGCCGAGGCGACGGAGTGGGCCGGCGCCGGACACGAGGTCGCGTGGGGGCAGGCCCTCCTCAACGCACCCGCGGCGCCGCAGGTCCGTGCCACCGAAGGCGTCGGGGAGGCGGGCGCGACGGATTCTTCGGGCGGCACACCCGGCGCCGGATCCGATGAGCTGCTGCTGGGGCCGGCCGCCTTCTCCCGGTCCACCGGAGCGCTGACCCGGCTTGGCGGACTGCCGGTGGACGACCTCCGGCTGGTGCTGTGGCGCGCCCCGACGGACAACGACTACGGAGTGGACTGGTGGGGGAACCCCGAAGACCGGACTCTTGCTCAGCGGTGGGTCGACGCCGGCCTCAACCGGCTGCACTCCCGGCTGATCGGGATCACGGCTGTCCCGGCCCCGGACGGCGGGGAGGCGTTGGAGATCCGCACGCGCGTCGGCATCGCGGACAAGCAATACGGAGTGTTCGTGGACTACACGTGGACCAGCGACGGTGAAAGGCTCAGCCTGCGGACGCGGGTGCGGCCGGACGGGGACTGGAGGGATAAGGGCCGCGACGTGCCCTGGGCGCGGATAGGGCTGGAGCTCGTGCTGGGCGCCGGTCCCCGGCATGTGGACTGGTTCGGGCAAGGTCCCCACCAGGCGTACCCGGACACCGGCCAGGGCACCCGCAAGGGATGGTACTCGCTGCCTGCGGCGGAGATGGCCGTGGACTACGTCCGCCCGCAGGAGTCCGGTGCCCGCGCCGCTGTGCACAGCGCAACGCTGCAGCTGGATGCAGGGGACCTGGCCATCAGCGGGGAGCCCTTTGCGCTGACGCTGATGCCGTATGGCCAGGCAACACTGGATGCCGCAAAGCATCAGCCGGACCTTGTGCCGGACGGACGCACCCACGTCTATCTCGACCACGTCCAACGCGGAGTGGGGACCGGCGCCTGCGGGCCCGGAGTGCTGGACGCCTACCGGATTGCCCAACGGGAGGCGGACTTCACCCTGGTGTTCGAAGCCAAAGGCTGACCGTCCGTCCGCCGACCCTTGGGCCGGCAGAAATGTGACGCGCCGCATAGCGGGAAAATAACCGACAATCCGCCAGGCGGCGGTCCTGACAGCCCCTGAAATCCCTGCAAATCCGGGGATTCCAGGGGCTGTTTCAGGGGCGCAGGGGCGTGTTTGGGTGGGTTTGCGGTGGGGGTGGGGTGGGTGTATTGTTTTCTAAGTCGCCGCGAGGGGGCCAGCGAGGAGCTGGTGTCCGGAGGCGGCCAAATCCCTTTCTT
>NZ_JBDLAK010000046.1:0-5549 GCF_039748055.1 Burkholderia sp. RS01 | reverse complement strand
CCTGGCCCGGGGCCCTGTGACTTTTTTATCCCCCACACGGCTCACCCCCCGGCGGGGGGGGCCCCTAACCCCCCCCCCCCCCCCCCGCCGTCGGGCTTTCTGAAGTTTTACGTCCCCTGCCGGCGGCCACGCTATTCGAAGAACTCAATCCTCGGTTCGCCCTGGACGCCGCCCCTTTGCATGGCGTCTTTCAGCTCCGGATTGGCGAAGAACGCCTTGGCGGCGTCCACGGTGTCGAAGTAGTGGAGGACTAGAACGTTGTCCGGGTCGCCGGCCATCCGGTGTACGGACTCCTTGGTGACGCCGCCGGCCTTCTGCACGTCGGCGAACGAATCGTAGACCTTACGCCAGGCATCGTAGTCGGCTACCTGGTGCAGGACGACTGAAACAGCCATAACGGTACTCCTTGGTGCTCGTTGCTTTGGGTGGTGGCTTACGCCTTGGGGCCAGCGGTCAGGTAGTTATGCACGTCGAAGAACGTGATCTCCGGCGGGCCGGGGATGCCCACTTCGGCGGCTATTGGTGTGGTCTTCTCCTGCGTAAATGCCTCGAACAGTTCGCGGCTCTCCCAGGTGTCCACGACACGGATGCCGGTGTCCGTGGCCGCTACCCAGTGGGTGAGGCCGCCAGGGGCGCCGGGTCCGCCCGGCGTGAAGCCCATTTTTTCAAGGACTTGGTCATACTGCTCGAGTGTTCCACCGGGGAAATCCAGGATGACGGCGACAGGCATGTGATGCTCCTAAGGCTTTCAGAACAAACCAGAGACGGCCCGGGAGTGGACCGTCTAAGCCCCGTGGTACTCCGCCGCCGGTGGGGTGTCAACGGTGAGTTGCTTGGGCCGTGGACTGCCCGCGGCGCAGTGCCCAGACGGCGCCCCGAAGCGTACACTGAGAGCCACAAATCGGCTCATTGCCGCAGGTCCTGGACGCCTTCGCTGCAGGTCCGGGCGTCCGGCGATGGCCTGGTTGTAGTGGCGGGCGGAGGAGGATCCGTGGTCAGGTCGGCTGAAAGCGTGATCATCAGGCGGACGCCGGAAGAGGTCTTCGCCTACGTCGCGGATCTGCGCAATGAACCCGCCTGGCACGTCGACATTGACTCGGTGGACCCTGCCACGGAGCCCGTGCCAACCGTCGGCACGGCGTACCCCCTGCGGTTCAAGCCGTTCATGGGCAAGACCGAGGGCACGTTCACGGCGCTGGAAGTGTCGCAGGGGGAGCGGGTGGTGTACCGCGGTGACTTCGCCGGCCTCCGGCCCCTGATCACCTACGCCGTGGAGCCCGCGCCGGAAGGCGCCCGGTTCACCCGAAGCGTGGAAATGCGGCCCCGCGGGCTGAGCGCGGTGATGGCGCCGGCCATGGCCTTCATGGTGCCGCGCAGGAACAGGGTCTTTGTCAACAACCTCAAGTCGGTGCTCGAACGCTGACGCGGGGCGGCGGTTCACAATGCCGGCGGGACTGTAATCTGGCATGCCATCTGCGAGAATGTTCCCGTCAGCGGAACAGGCCAAGCAGCTGCGCCTTCCGCCCATTTAGCGCGCCTGGGGGAGGCATTCATGGCTGGAATCAGCTTTACCGCCATCGACTTTGAAACCGCGAACAGCAACCCCGGGTCGGTGTGTGCTGTGGGCTTGGTCAAGGTCCGGGACGGAAAAGTCGTGGACAAATCGCATTGGCTCATCAAACCGCCGCCGGGCATCGACCACTTCGATCCCATCAACGTCGAAGTCCACGGCATCAGGGAACGCGACGTTGTGCACGCAGCGGACTGGGAGATGTCCATCGAGGGGATCCTGCAGTTCGCCTGTGAGGACCAGCTGGTGGCATACGACGCCCCGTACGACGCCTCCGTGATGCGGAAAGCCACCGAACAACTGCAGCTGGACCTGCCCGCCAAGGACTTCTACTGTGCCCAGGAACTGGCCCGGACCGAGCTGGGGCTGCCGAAGCACAACCTCAACGACGTACTGGAGGCGTTGAAGCTCCCGCCCGTCCGCCATCACGAGCCCGGCACGAATGCCCTGGCCTGCGCCAACGTAGTCCTGACCATCGCCGCCCTGCGCCAGTTCGCCAGCCTGGCCGAGATCTGGGGTGGCCCTACCGCCTCGATCGGCCAGCGGCGCCAGGGCCGGCGCGTCCGTGATGAGGAATCTGACGCGGAGGGTGAAGCGACCGACGCCGACGCGCGCGACGGTGAGGCGCCGGACGGCGAAGCGCGTTACGGCGAGGCGCCCGACGCCGTCGGGCCTGCCGACGCGGTGCGTCCCGCAGAAGCGCAAACGGCTCCGAACCCGGCCCCGCGGGCCGAAGCCACTCCCACCCCGGCCCCCGCACGGCCGGGGGGCCGCCGGGGGGCCAGGTCCGGCGTAAAATCCGGCCTTCCCCTGTTGGCGGCGGGACTTCTTGCCGCCTTTTTCCTGTCCGCCCTTTCCGGCCTCGCGATCCAGTCATTCTCCGCGGGCCAAGTAGGAACCGGCGCGGTGGAGGCGGCGCTGGCGGTGGCCGCAGCGTGGGGTGTCTGGGCCTCCATCACCGCCGGCTGGCGAAGGATCTGGTCTGCCAGGTAATCGCGCCGGGACAGACCAGATTCTTGGATTCCTGAGTTATGGGGCCTTGGGAATGATGATCCACAAAGCGATGTAGACGAGTTCTCCGACGCCAAACAAGCCGAAGAGAACGAAGCCGATGCGGACTAGCGTCCTGGAGATGCCGAAGCGGTCTGCCAGCGCTGCACAGACTCCTGCGATGATTTTGCCGTCCCTGGGCCGAGCCATTAATGCTGCCATTTCGCCACACTAGCAGCCGGTCCGGGGCCAGGTAAGCGGTCCGGGAGAGTCAATCTCGGGTTCGGATCGGCACGGCCTTGCCGGCTGCCGTGGATTGCGGAAGGGCCTTGAACCCGGTTTACCCCGACGACGGGAGGACAGCATCGTTGGCACCCTCCCGCCGTCGAGCTTTTGGTGACCGGACATTCACATGAGGAGAGCCGGTCAGGCGGCAATGACGGTGCGGGAGGCAACTTTCTGCGGGGCAGTCCAGCACAGATAATCGACGGCACGGGTGTACGTTCCGGGCGAGGGAAAGCGCAGCGGGACGTCCGTCACGGCCAGGGGAACAAATCCGCCATGGGCGTGGACGTCCAAGATGCTCACGGCCGGGCCCTGAAGCGCTGTCGGCCGGAAATTGAAATACGAGAATTCATGTCCCCCCCATAGCTTTTTGCGGACATTGCCCATCGTCCCCGCGGAAACCTAGAGAATCGTTGGGCTCCGCGGGACCGGAATGGGGGGGTGCAGGAATGCGCCTCAGGAAGAGGTGGACGACTGGGCGGTCCGGATTTCGAGGCGCTGTTCGAGATCGTTCATGACCACCGCGGCGAGGTCCCCGAGCATCTCGGCTTCCGAGGCATCCAGGACGCGGGGCTCGTAGTCGAGGATGCACAGGGTCCCCAGGTTGTACCCGTCCCGGGACTTGAGGGGCGCCCCGGCGTAGAACTTGAGGCCGAACTCGCCGGCGACGAGCGGATTCGCCAGGGCCCGCGGATCCTCCGGGGCGTTCTCGATGACCCACACGTCGTCCTGCAGAATCGCCGACGCGCACAGGCCGGGATCCCTGTCGATCTCCTCAACGGCCACGCCGTGGTGGGACTTGAACCAGATGCGGTCGTGGTCCACAACCGAGACGATTGCAATGGGCACCGAAAAGACCCTGGCGGCCAGTGAGGTGACCCTGTCGAAGGCGCCGTCGGCGGGGGTATCGAGAATGGCATAGCGTCGAACGGCCTCCATCCTGGCCTCCTCGTCGCTGGGGATCAGGGCGGTGTCCACTTTGTGCTTTGCCCTGCTGCCGGCGGACTGGTCCTGCAGGGCCTGTGTCACCTCCCGGCTCGAGGGCCGGTCCTCCGGATTCCGTGCCGTCATGGCGGCCAGGAGCATCTGCCACTCCGGCTCCAGGGTGGCAGGGATTCTCGGATCCTCGATCAGCCGTGCGAGGGCACTCTGCAGCGGATCGCCCGGAAAGGACTGCTGGCCGGTGAGGCATTCGAGCAGCACCAGGCCCAGCGAGTACACGTCGCTGGCGGGACCGACGCGCTCACCCCTTGCCTGCTCCGGGCTGAGGTACCCGGCGGTTCCGAGGAAACCGCCGTCCGGACCCTCGGGCTTATCGGCAATGAGCGCAATGCCGAAGTCCGTGAGTTTCGCGCGCATCCTTGCGGCGTCATGGTCGTAGTCGAAGACCATGACGTTTCCGGGTTTGACGTCCCGGTGGATTACGCCGCATTCGTGGATGTATGCGAGGGCGTCCGCGAGGTCGTGACCGATCTGGGCTGCATGGCGGGCCGGGAGCGGCCCGTCCGCCAGGCGGCGCTTGAGATCCGGGCCCTCCACCAGCTCCATCACGAGGTAGATGCGCGGCCGTTCCGGTTCGGTTCTGTCGACGCCCGCGTCGAGGAGGGTCACCAGGCTGTGGTGGTTCAGGCGCGCCAGAACCTTCAGCTCCGCCTCGTCGTCGTGCGGCGCATCGTTGCCGCGGGACTTGGTGACAATCTTGACCGCAACGTCGCGCTCGAGGAATCCGTCCAAGGCCCTGTAGACGTTTGCCATGGCGCCCGATCCGATTTGTTCCAGGACGTGGTACCTGCCGCCTAGGATCGTGTCTGCTGAAATACCGGACTGTACGTCCATCGTGTGCCTTTGGGTCTTGCCGCGCGGTGCTCGGGGCCCGTACGCGTATTAGATTGTGAGGTTTTAGCAGGAGTGCGTTAAAAGCGAGTGGCTTAAAAGGCCGAAAGAGCCGATTCGCATCGACTCTTCCTGGATGACTGGGCTATATGAGGCTTGGTGCGCTGGCAAGGATGTAGTCCGCAGCTGCCGGCCCGGTCATGGCAAGCTCACAGTCCTCGGGAGAGATGCCCTGGTCCTTGAGCGATGCCCATAAGGCAGCGGGAGGCTGGGGCTCTGTCTGGTGAATGAGGCACCAGCTTGTGTACAGGCCGTAAAGATCGTCCGGGGTCAGCTGGGAGTCCGTTTCGCGCTCCGCAGTGAGGGCCTCGGCTACAAATCGTTCGAAATGGGTGGCAGTCATGGGGTCCTCCAAGGCAAGCATATTGATCCGCCGTTCTGCTTCAGCGTTAACGGATCGCCGCCCGAGGGCCAGTGATCTCCTTGAAATCTATGCGAGACAGACCGTTCTGTCTAGTCGTCTCCAACCGCCCGTCGCGCCGGCCTGCTCGGTGGGACTACGGCGTCCGGCCGGCCGATTTGCGCGGATGATTCCGGGTGTGTAAAGTAATTCGAGTCGCCGCCGCTGAAGCGGAAAAATAGCGACCGCCCCCAATGAAACAGCCCGAAAATGGCGTACTTACTAGTGCGCCGACGACGGGTGGGGACCTTCCTGTTGAACCGAAAATCGCGGAAACGCTGATTTGCAAAGGTTCGCCGGACCGGGTAAGTTTGAAAAGTTGCTCCGGAGCGATCCACGGCTGTTTGGTTGTGGTGGTGCCGGGTGTGTCTGTTGTTTGAGAACTCAATAGTGTGCCAAGTTTGTTGATAC
>NZ_JBDLAK010000045.1:0-5563 GCF_039748055.1 Burkholderia sp. RS01 | reverse complement strand
TGTGTCTGTTGTTTGAGAACTCAATAGTGTGCCAAGTTTGTTGATACCGGTTTATTTTATATGAATTGGTTGAATTTGCCAGGTTGCGCCACCCCGTGGTGTGGTCTGGTTTTGACAGCTGGTTTCAAATTTTGTGCAGGGTGCGTGTCCCGTTTTCCCGGGGGCGCATGTTGTGTCTGTTTTACTTCAACGGAGAGTTTGATCCTGGCTCAGGATGAACGCTGGCGGCGTGCTTAACACATGCAAGTCGAACGATGATCTGGTGCTTGCACCGGTGATTAGTGGCGAACGGGTGAGTAACACGTGAGTAACCTGCCCTTAACTCTGGGATAAGCCTGGGAAACTGGGTCTAATACCGGATATGACTCCTCATCGCATGGTGGGGGGTGGAAAGCTTTATTGTGGTTTTGGATGGACTCGCGGCCTATCAGCTTGTTGGTGAGGTAATGGCTCACCAAGGCGACGACGGGTAGCCGGCCTGAGAGGGTGACCGGCCACACTGGGACTGAGACACGGCCCAGACTCCTACGGGAGGCAGCAGTGGGGAATATTGCACAATGGGCGCAAGCCTGATGCAGCGACGCCGCGTGAGGGATGACGGCCTTCGGGTTGTAAACCTCTTTCAGTAGGGAAGAAGCGAAAGTGACGGTACCTGCAGAAGAAGCGCCGGCTAACTACGTGCCAGCAGCCGCGGTAATACGTAGGGCGCAAGCGTTATCCGGAATTATTGGGCGTAAAGAGCTCGTAGGCGGTTTGTCGCGTCTGCCGTGAAAGTCCGGGGCTCAACTCCGGATCTGCGGTGGGTACGGGCAGACTAGAGTGATGTAGGGGAGACTGGAATTCCTGGTGTAGCGGTGAAATGCGCAGATATCAGGAGGAACACCGATGGCGAAGGCAGGTCTCTGGGCATTAACTGACGCTGAGGAGCGAAAGCATGGGGAGCGAACAGGATTAGATACCCTGGTAGTCCATGCCGTAAACGTTGGGCACTAGGTGTGGGGGACATTCCACGTTTTCCGCGCCGTAGCTAACGCATTAAGTGCCCCGCCTGGGGAGTACGGCCGCAAGGCTAAAACTCAAAGGAATTGACGGGGGCCCGCACAAGCGGCGGAGCATGCGGATTAATTCGATGCAACGCGAAGAACCTTACCAAGGCTTGACATGGACCGGACCGCCGCAGAAATGTGGTTTCCCCTTTGGGGCCGGTTCACAGGTGGTGCATGGTTGTCGTCAGCTCGTGTCGTGAGATGTTGGGTTAAGTCCCGCAACGAGCGCAACCCTCGTTCCATGTTGCCAGCGCGTAATGGCGGGGACTCATGGGAGACTGCCGGGGTCAACTCGGAGGAAGGTGGGGACGACGTCAAATCATCATGCCCCTTATGTCTTGGGCTTCACGCATGCTACAATGGCCGGTACAAAGGGTTGCGATACTGTGAGGTGGAGCTAATCCCAAAAAGCCGGTCTCAGTTCGGATTGGGGTCTGCAACTCGACCCCATGAAGTCGGAGTCGCTAGTAATCGCAGATCAGCAACGCTGCGGTGAATACGTTCCCGGGCCTTGTACACACCGCCCGTCAAGTCACGAAAGTTGGTAACACCCGAAGCCGGTGGCCTAACCCCTTGTGGGAGGGAGCCGTCGAAGGTGGGACTGGCGATTGGGACTAAGTCGTAACAAGGTAGCCGTACCGGAAGGTGCGGCTGGATCACCTCCTTTCTAAGGAGCACCTACAGTCGCCTTGCCTCATGTATGTGAGTGTGGAGGGGTTGTCAGGAGTAAAGCCCGTTGCGCAGGCGATTGTTCTGCGGCGGGTGCTCATGGGTGGAATATCAACGGATAGCGGCCGCAGGTTCTTTTCCTTGCCCAGTACGGTTCCTCTCTTGAGGGGTGCCTGGAACGGTGGGGGCGGGTGCGTGCGGTTTAGTGTTTGGCACACTGTTGGGTCCTGAGGCAACAGGACCATGGCCCGCGGGCCGTCCCTTACGGGGGACGGTGGTGCGGGGTGTGGGACTTGTGTTTCTGGTTTCCTGGCTGCACCGATCATGCATGGTGGTTTCTTCTTTTGGGAGGGGCTGGTGTGTGGGGTGTGTGGTACGGGGTTGTTGTTTGAGAACTACATAGTGGACGCGAGCATCTTTTATAAGAAGCAATTTCCAAGAATATGAACCTGGATCTGGCTGCGCGTGATGATGGCGCCCTTTTTGGGGTGTGGTTGTTGGGTGTGGTTGGTTTCTGTGGTTCTCTCGTAAATTAGCGTTTTTGATCTTTTGTGGTCAAGTTTTTAAGAGCACACGGTGGATGCCTTGGCATTAGGAGCCGAAGAAGGACGTAGGAATCTGCGATAAGCCTGGGGGAGTCGATAACCGGACTGTGATCCCAGGGTGTCCGAATGGGGAAACCCCGCCAGGGGCGCGAGCCACCTGGTGACCCGCATCTGAACACATAGGGTGCGTGGAGGGAACGCGGGGAAGTGAAACATCTCAGTACCCGCAGGAAGAGAAAACAATAGTGATTCCGTTAGTAGTGGCGAGCGAACGCGGATCAGGCTAAACCGTTCCATGTGTGATAGCCGGCGGGCGTTGCATGGGCGGGGTTGTGGGACTTTCCGTTCTGTCTCTGCCGGGACAGTGGGGTGAGGGTGCAGGTATAGGTGAACGGTCTTGAAAGGCCGGCCGTAGAGGGTGTGAGCCCCGTAACCGTAATGCTGTGCACCGCCTGGAGAGTATCCCAAGTAGCACGGGGCCCGAGAAATCCCGTGTGAATCTGTCAGGACCACCTGATAAGCCTAAATACTCCCTAATGACCGATAGCGGACCAGTACCGTGAGGGAAAGGTGAAAAGTACCCCGGGAGGGGAGTGAAACAGTACCTGAAACCGTGTGCTTACAATCCGTCGGAGCAACCGCGAGTGATCGCATAGTAGTTGTGACGGCGTGCCTTTTGAAGAATGAGCCTGCGAGTTAGTGTTACGTCGCGAGGTTAACCCGTGTGGGGAAGCCGTAGCGAAAGCGAGTCTGAATAGGGCGTTGCAGTGGCGTGATCTAGACCCGAAGCGAAGTGATCTACCCATGGCCAGGTTGAAGCGACGGTAAGACGTCGTGGAGGACCGAACCCACTTCAGTTGAAAATGGAGGGGATGAGCTGTGGGTAGGGGTGAAAGGCCAATCAAACTTCGTGATAGCTGGTTCTCCCCGAAATGCATTTAGGTGCAGCGTTGCGTGTTTCTTGCTGGAGGTAGAGCTACTGGATGGCTAATGGGCCCTACAAGGTTACTGACGTCAGCCAAACTCCGAATGCCGGTAAGTGAGAGCGCAGCAGTGAGACTGTGGGGGATAAGCTTCATAGTCGAGAGGGAAACAGCCCAGACCACCAACTAAGGCCCCTAAGCGTGTGCTAAGTGGGAAAGGATGTGGAGTTGCGAAGACAACCAGGAGGTTGGCTTAGAAGCAGCCATCCTTAAAAGAGTGCGTAATAGCTCACTGGTCAAGTGATTCCGCGCCGACAATGTAGCGGGGCTCAAGTACACCGCCGAAGTTGTGGCATTCACATATTTTCCAAGCCTTCGTGGTTCAGGAGTGTGGATGGGTAGGGGAGCGTCGTGTGGGCAGTGAAGTCGCGGTGTAAACCAGCGGTGGAGCCTACACGAGTGAGAATGCAGGCATGAGTAGCGAAAGACGGGTGAGAAACCCGTCCGCCGAATGATCAAGGGTTCCAGGGTCAAGCTAATCTGCCCTGGGTAAGTCGGGACCTAAGGCGAGGCCGACAGGCGTAGTCGATGGACAACGGGTTGATATTCCCGTACCGGCGAAAAACCGTCCATGTTGAACAGGGGATACTAACTGCCCGAAGCCTGCCCTATCACCCTTGTGGTGTGCGGGTTTTGGTGGAGCGCGGGACCTGATCCTGGGAGGCAAGCGTATTAACAGGTGTGACGCAGGAAGGTAGCCGAGCCGGGCGATGGTTGTCCCGGTCCAAGGATGTAGGGCGAACGGTAGGCAAATCCGCCGTTCATGATGCCTGAGATCTGACGGGACTCCCGTAAAGGGGGGATTCGGTGATCCTATGCTGCCTAGAAAAGCATCGGCGCGAGGTTTTAGCCGCCCGTACCCCAAACCGACACAGGTGATCAGGTAGAGAATACTAAGGCGATCGAGAGAATTATGGTTAAGGAACTCGGCAAAATGCCCCCGTAACTTCGGGAGAAGGGGGGCCCCAACCTTGAACACCACTTGCTGGTGGGAGGGGATCGGGGCCGCAGAGACCAGGGGGAAGCGACTGTTTACTAAAAACACAGGTCCGTGCGAAGTCGCAAGACGATGTATACGGACTGACTCCTGCCCGGTGCTGGAAGGTTAAGAGGACCGGTTAGCCGCAAGGCGAAGCTGAGAATTCAAGCCCCAGTAAACGGCGGTGGTAACTATAACCATCCTAAGGTAGCGAAATTCCTTGTCGGGTAAGTTCCGACCTGCACGAATGGAGTAACGACTTCCCCGCTGTCTCAACCATAAACTCGGCGAAATTGCAGTACGAGTAAAGATGCTCGTTACGCGCAGCAGGACGGAAAGACCCCGAGACCTTTACTATAGTTTGGTATTGGTGTTCGGAGTGGCTTGTGTAGGATAGGTGGGAGACGTTGAAGCCCGGACGCCAGTTCGGGTGGAGTCATCGTTGAAATACCACTCTGGTCACTTTGGACATCTAACTTCGGCCCGTAATCCGGGTCAGGGACAGTGCCTGATGGGTAGTTTAACTGGGGCGGTTGCCTCCTAAAAAGTAACGGAGGCGCCCAAAGGTTCCCTCAGCCTGGTTGGCAATCAGGTGTCGAGTGTAAGTGCACAAGGGAGCTTGACTGTGAGAGAGACATCTCGAGCAGGGACGAAAGTCGGGACTAGTGATCCGGCGGTACATTGTGGAATGGCCGTCGCTCAACGGATAAAAGGTACCTCGGGGATAACAGGCTGATCTTGCCCAAGAGTCCATATCGACGGCATGGTTTGGCACCTCGATGTCGGCTCGTCGCATCCTGGGGCTGGAGTAGGTCCCAAGGGTTGGGCTGTTCGCCCATTAAAGCGGTACGCGAGCTGGGTTTAGAACGTCGTGAGACAGTTCGGTCCCTATCCGCTGCGCGCGCAGGAAATTTGAGAAGGGCTGTCCTTAGTACGAGAGGACCGGGACGGACGAACCTCTGGTGTGTCAGTTGTACTGCCAAGTGCACCGCTGATTAGCTACGTTCGGATGGGATAACCGCTGAAAGCATCTAAGCGGGAAGCTCGCTTCGAGATGAGATTTCCATACACCTTGTGTGTGAGAGGCCCCCAGCCAGACCACTGGGTTGATAGGCCGGATGTGGAAGCGAGGACTAACGACTCGTGAAGCTGACCGGTACTAATAGGCCGATAACTTACACCACACACCACCCCGCAAACGGATTCAAAAGCGTTTGCACCCAGGGGCGGTAAGAAGAAACAAGACTGCTTGCGTCCACTATGTGGTTCCCAACCAACAAACCCGCACCACCGGTTTGTTGCACAGGAACCAACAACTACATAACAACACCACACCTGCCC
>NZ_JBDLAK010000044.1:0-7878 GCF_039748055.1 Burkholderia sp. RS01 | reverse complement strand
ATCCCCCCCCCCGGGGGGCCGCCCCCCAACCCCACCACCCCCCGCCCCAAAAAAAACACACCCAACCCCCCCCCCGCCCCCCCCCCCCTGGGGGGCCCGCCGCCGTCGGGCGTTTCACCAGTTTCGACAAGCCCAACCGGCGCCTTGGCCTAGTGGAAGAAGTGGCGGGCTCCGGTGAAGTACATGGTGATCCCGGCCGCGTTGGCGGCGGCGACGACTTCGTCGTCCCGGACGGAACCGCCGGGCTGGACCACGGCGCGGACGCCAGCGTCGATCAGGATCTGCAGTCCGTCAGCGAACGGGAAGAACGCATCGGACGCTGCCACGGCGCCGCGGGCACGCTGCGGGGCGCCGCTGGCGTCGGTGTTGGAGGCACCGCCGGCACCTTCGACGTCGGACTCGACCTTCACGCCCAACGTGTTGGCGCGTTCCACGGCCAGCTTGCAGGAGTCGAGCCGGTTGACCTGGCCCATGCCGATGCCGACTGCGGCACCGTGATCGGCCAGCAGGATGGCGTTGGACTTGGCGGCACGGCAGGCGGTCCAGGCGAACGCGAGGTCGGCCAACGTGGCGGCGTCAGCGGCTTCGCCGGCGGCGAGGGTCCAGTTGGCGGGGTTGTCACCGTCGGAGTCAACCTTGTCTGAGATCTGCACGAGCACGCCGCCCGAGACCTGGCGGATTTCGGCCGGGTAGCGGCCGTAGCCCTCCGGGAGGGACAGGAGGCGGATGTTCTTCTTCTTGGAGAGGATCTCCACGGCTTCCGGCTCGAAACCGGGCGCGATGACCACTTCGGTGAAGATGCCGGCCACGGTGCGCGCCATGCCGGCGGTTACGACGCGGTTGGCTGCGATGACGCCGCCGAAAGCCGAAACGGGGTCGCAGGCGTGCGCCTTGGCGTGGGCGTCCGCGATGGGGTCCGCGGCGTCGGCGGAACCGACGGCCACGCCGCACGGGTTGGCGTGCTTGATGATGGCCACGGCGGGCTCGGCGAAGTCGAACGCGGCGCGGAGGGCCGCATCGGCGTCCACGAAGTTGTTGTAGCTCATCGCCTTGCCGTGGATCTGGTCGGCCTGGGCGATGCCGGCGGGAGCGGCCCGGTCCACGTAGAGGGCGGCCTGCTGATGCGGGTTTTCGCCGTAGCGCAGGACCTCGGAGCGTTCCAGCGCAAGGCCGGCGTAGGCGGGCCAGTCGATTACGCCGTCGCCGTCTTCGTCGAGGAACTGGCTGGCCGTCCAGGTGGCCACGGCGTTATCGTACGTGGCGGTGTGCGCAAAAGCCTTCGCGGCCAGGCGCTGGCGGGTCTTCAGGTCGAAGCCGCCTTCAGCGGCTGCGCGGACAACGTCGCCGTAGAAGCCGGGGTCCGTGACAATGGCGACGGCGGCGTGGTTCTTCGCGGCGGAGCGCACCATTGCGGGGCCTCCGATGTCGATCTGCTCCACGACGTCGTCCTGGGCGGCACCTGACTTAACGGTTTCCACGAACGGGTAAAGGTTCACCACGACGAGGTCGAACGCCTCGATCTCCATGCCGGCCAGCGTTTCCATGTGGGCGGGCACCCGACGGTCGGCCAGGATGCCGCCGTGGACGCGGGGATGGAGCGTCTTGACCCGGCCGTCGAGCATCTCCGGGGATCCGGTGACTTCCTCGACTTCCTGCACGGGGATGCCCGCGGCGGCGATCTTCTTGGCGGTGGACCCAGTGGAGACGATCTTGACGCCTGCTTCGTGCAGGCCCTTCGCGAGCTCCTCCAGACCGGTCTTGTCGTAGACCGAGATCAGGGCCCGGCGGATGGGAACACGGTCTAGCTGCGTAAAGCTCACAAAGGTCTCCGTCTTTTGACACGGTGGGTGCCGCGGTTGGTGGGGATAAGGCCAGTTTATCGCGTTGCCGGACGTGGTCTTCCTGCCGGCCGGAGTGTGAAGGCGGCGCACCCCGGCCGCGCCGCAACGTAAGGTTTTAACAGGAGGCCGAAATGAACATTTACACCACTGTGCCCAGCGGCGAACAGGTGGTCCAGGAATTGCCGTGGCGTTGGAAGGTCCAGGGCAGGATCTTCGTGATCGGCGGCCTGGGGTTCATGTTCGATGCGTGGGACGTGACGCTCAACGGCATCCTGATCCCCCTGCTCTCGACCCACTGGCAGCTCACGCCGGGCGAAGCCGGCTGGATCGGCACCGCCAACCTGATCGGCATGGCCCTCGGCGCCTTCATCTGGGGCACCATCGCGGACACCATCGGCCGGAAGAAGGCCTTCACCGCCACGCTGCTGATCTTCTCGCTATTCACGGTGCTCGGCGCCTTTTCCCCCGATTTCACCTGGTTCTGCGTGTTCCGGTTCATGGCCGGATTCGGCCTGGGCGGCTGCATTCCGGTGGACTACGCGCTGGTGGGTGAATTCACTCCCCGGAAGCAGCGCGGCAGGGTCCTCACGGCGATGGACGGTTGGTGGCCGGTGGGAGCCGCGCTGTGCGGTTTCGTGTCCGCCGGGCTGGTGGCGGCCTTCGCGGACTGGCGCCTCACCATGCTGGTGATGGTGCTGCCGGCCCTGCTCGTGTTCTGGGTGCGCCGCAGCGTGCCCGAATCCCCGCTGTTCCTGATCCGCAAGGGCCGCCGCGAGGAAGCAGCCAGGGTGATCGACGAGCTGGTCCTGGCCACCGGAGCCGAACCGCGTGCCTACAGCCTGCCCGACCCGCAGGCCGTCCCGCGCCTTTCACCGGGCAGCGCATGGCAGCAGCTGCGCGGCGTCTGGCAGTTCAACTGGAAAATCACGGCGGCGTCCTGGGCGCTGTTCCTGAGCATCCTGCTGGTCTACTACCTGTCACTGACGTGGATGCCCCGGATCCTGATCGGCGCCGGGTTCGCCGAGTACAAGGCGTTCCTGACGACGGCGGGAATGGCCGCCGTCGGGCTTCTTGGCGTCGTGGCGGCAGCGCTGCTGGTGGAACGCGTGGGCCGCAAGTGGCTGCTGGCCGTCACCGGACCGCTGTCCGCCCTGACGCTGGTGATCGTGGCGTTCGTGGTGGACATTCCGGCGGCGGCCGTGTTCTGGCTGCTGGTGTTCGGGTTCGTGGTGCAGGTGGCCATCCCCGTCCTTTACACGTACGTCTCCGAGCTCTACCCCACCGAGCTCAGGGGATCGGGCTTCGGCTGGGCGTCCACGTTCTCGCGGCTGGGGGCAGGCTTTGGCCCGCTGGTCTTCGCGAATTACTTCTGGCCGGAGCTGGGGCTGGCAACGTCCTTTGCGCTGGCCGGCGGCCTGGTGGTGCTGGCCGTGCTGTGGATGATGTTTTTCTCCCCCGAAACCCGTCAGCGCCGCCTCGAGTAAGGCCCGGCCTGATGAGCTATCACTTGCAGTGCTTCTGAGCCTTGGGAACCACCACAAGTGATAGCGCAACGGGTTACTGGATGCAGGTGACATGGACGGTGATGGACAAGTTGTCCTTACTCTGAGACACCGACCAACCGGTCTGCGTCCCGACCGTGACCGGTTTGCTTGCCGTCACCTGGTTGCTGGAGGTCGTCAGCAGGGCGCTGAAACCGCCGCCGATGGCGACCTTGCCGACGGGGCACAGGGCTGAGACTGTGAAGCCCGAGCCGCTGACCGTCACCACGGAAACGCTCGTGGAGGCGGCAGCTCCGGTAGCGCCCGTGGCTCCGGTAGCGCCTGTGGCACCGACGGGCCCGACGGCGCCCGTCGCACCGGTCGCTCCGGTGTCACCCTTTTCGCCCTGGATGCCTTGGATGCCTTGGGCGCCGGTGGCGCCGGTATCGCCCTGGATGCCCTGCGCTCCGGTCTCGCCGGTCGCCCCGGTCTCACCGGTATCGCCCTTCTCCCCTTGGATGCCCTGCGCACCGGTCTCGCCGGTCGCCCCGGTCTCACCGGTATCGCCCTTCTCACCCTGGATACCCTGCGCACCGGTCTCACCGGTGTCGCCCTTCTCACCCTGGATGCCCTGCGCACCGGTCTCACCGGTGTCGCCCTTGTCCCCCTGTGCACCCGTTTGGCCGACGAGTCCCTGAATTCCTTGGTTACCCTGGCCGCCTTGGACGCCCTGAATGCCCTGGATATTCCAGGAGATCGGCGTCTCCTTCTTGGTGTCACAGGACGCGCCGGCGGGAAGCACACGCAACTGGCCGCCGTTGTTGTTATTGAAACAGGCGCTGATCTCGCCTGCTGCAGGCGTGGTGGACGCCGCGTAGACGGCCGTCGCTGCCCCTGTTCCGAGAACAAGGGCAACGGAAAGGCACAACACCTTCGGACTGGTTTTGGCTAAGCTGAATTGGGACACGGGAGACCTCCAGGATCGGCATACGCTGAATTAGACGGTGTCAGCGTATGGCGCGGATTCTG
This sequence comes from Burkholderia sp. RS01, assembly GCF_039748055.1. Taxonomy (NCBI): domain Bacteria; kingdom Pseudomonadati; phylum Pseudomonadota; class Betaproteobacteria; order Burkholderiales; family Burkholderiaceae; genus Burkholderia; species Burkholderia sp. RS01. The sequence continues at coordinate 3,527 of NZ_JBDLAK010000044.1, read as the reverse complement.
CGCTCAACCAGCGTGGTGGGGTGCTTCCAGCTACCCGTCTTTTCGCCGGTCATACCCGTTTAGCGGGCCGGGTTACTCGCTTTTGAGAGTCGATGCCGCGCGGCGGTACTCGGCGGCGAGGGACCCGAGTGTGGACACCAGCAGCCGGCGCTCCACCACCTTGATCCGTTCGTGCAGTGTTTCCTCTGTGTCGCCGTCCTTGATGGCCACCGCCTCCTGGGCGATGATGGGCCCGGTGTCCACTCCGGCGTCCGCCCAGTGCACGGTGCAGCCGGTGACTTTCACGCCGTAGGCCATGGCATCGCGGACACCGTGGGCCCCGGGGAAAGAGGGCAGGAGGGCGGGGTGGGTGTTGAGGTATTTGCCGTCGAACGCGTCAATGAATTCCGGGCTCACGATCCGCATGAAGCCGGAGGACACCACGACGTCCGGCTGGTACGCCGCGACCGCTTCGGTCAGCGCCGCGTTCCACTCCGCGCGGTCCGCATACGCCTTGAAGTCCACCACGAACGTGGGGATTCCGGCGGCGGCGGAGCGGTCCACGCCGAAGGTCCCCGGCCGGTCCGCGCCCACCGCGGCGATCTCCACGTCCAGTTCCCGGGCTTGCACGGCGTCGATGACGGCCTGGAGGTTGGAGCCGGTTCCGGAAACGAGGACTACTATGCGCATTGGTCCAGCTTAGGCGGCTGCTCGCGTAGGCTGGAAAACATGAACCCCACCCCGGGCCCGAACGGGTCCCAGCGGACCAGGCATCCGCTCAGCGAGGCCGCGAAATCGTCGCTGCTGAAGACGCACACACTGTTCCGCATGTTCATCGTGGCCGTGCTGGGCTCGTTCTTCGTCTTCCAGCTGGACATCGCCTACCTGTGGCTCACGGCCATCCTGACAGCCGCCGGTATTGTGCTGGGAATCATCGTGCTCATCCGCGCCATCAAGCTCAAGGAATCCCGGCTTGTGCTCTTCGGCTCGATCTCCGGCCTGGTGGTGTCCGCCGTGATGGTCCTCATCGTGCTCACCTCGGCCCTGTTCTACAACCAGGTTCGTGACTACCAGCAGTGCGCCCGGCATGCCCTGACCAGCAAGGCCAGCACCGATTGCCGGGTCCAGCTGGAAGACTCGCTGCCGGGCCAGTTCCGGCCGTAAGCCCTCTTCTGCCGCGGGTCACTTCAACCCGGCCGCGGGGCTACTTGCCTGGTGCAGCCCCGAGGTCCGCTTCTTCCCGCAGCTGCTGCCGGCGTTCCAGCCAGGGTCCCGCCGCGTATCCGACGACGACGCCGATGCCCACTTCCGCGGCCAGCCAGACCGCCGTCCACAGCGGGTCCGGGCCGATGTCCGTGAGGCGGCCGATTCCGGCCGATCCCCGCGCGATCCAGGCCAGGACACCGGCCAGCACCCCGGCGGCCACGCCGATGATGCCGCCGAGGACCACCGTGGAGGCGGCAGCGGTGAACCAGCGCGTGCGGACCTTGATGGACAGCCATTCGTCGAAGTGGTTTTCGCCTTCGCGCAGGAACCACCAGCCGGCCAGGACACCGGCGAGCACAGGCACCACGAGGGCCACGAAGCCGAAGTCCAGCGGGCCGGCCGGAATGGCCGCAAACACCGGGACGGACGGCAGCGGGCCGACGGCCGTGCCGAGCGGACCCACCTGCGATCCGGCGCCGAGCGCAAAGCCCGAGCCGGACACCCAGGCGAGCGCGAACACGGCGAGGTTGGGGATGAAGCCGAGCTGGGCAATGGTGAGCACCGCGCCTCCCATGGCTCCGGCGTCGAGCCCTTCATAGACCGCCACCACGAGGTTCCAGTGGATGAAGAGGTCCGCCGCCAAAAGCGCCGAGGACATCGCCACCGCCGCCATGACGGCCACGAAACCCGCTTTCGCGGCGGAGGCCAGGTAGGACCCGGCCCAGCGGGAGTGCTGGCTGGTGCGGGCAATCCAATCCACGGCGTCGACGCCGATCAGCCGGCTCCATGATCCGGCCTCGCGCCGTGCGCCGATCACCATGCCCAGGGCAAAGGGGACCAGGGGCAGCAGGGCGGCCCACCAAAGGAACACCTCCACCTCGTCAGTCCGGCAGACGAAGCCGGTGGCGATGCCAAAAGCCGAGTAGACGAGCCAGGAACCCAGCAGCGCCTGCCACAACTGGTCCGTGTAAGAAGCCCGGGCGAGGCGCCGGCCGGCACGCCAGGCCAACAGGAACGGGATGAGCGTCAGGCCGAGCGGGATGAGCGAGAGCGTGCCGGTTGCCGGCCGGGCCGCGGCACCCTCGGCAACGGTGGTCACGTACAGCGGCACGCCGTGGATGACCAGCCATGCCTGGCCCGCCAGGCGGGCCAAAACGTCGAGGTGCGTGTCGCGGAAACCGGACGTTGCCCACACCGCCGCGATGGGCGCAATGACCGCCAGGGCGGAAATGATGGCCGCCTGGGCCGACTCCAGTCCGCCCTGCAGCCATAGGGGCATGGGGAGGCCACGGTCTCCGGTCTGATCAGCGCGCAGTTTCATCGTGTTCCATCGTGCCATGGGCGGCCCCGCCCGGCCGTTTTCGACAGGCTCAATCCCTTGAGAAGACGGCGTGGCGAGGGAGTCGGGAGGGCCCGTCATAGAGGCCATGCCCAGCGCTTTTTCGAGGGTACGGACGTAAAATTAGCATGTCCGCAATCAGTGGTTGGAGGCAGAAAATGACTACCGCATCCCCACATGCACACGGCGTTCACTTTGGTCGGGCAGACGTCCAGAACGCTGGCATGGGTGTTGGTATTGTCGCGTTGGTGGCTGGTGTACTGGCATTTGTCCCAGGCATCACCGCCCGGTATGGCGAACTGATGTTCCTTGGGCCTGATTCGCACGCCATGTTGTTTGGCCTGTTCCAGGTATCCATCCTGCTCAACGTTGTGCAGTTGGTTATCGGCGGAACCGGCTGGGCGATGTCCCGCAGTGAAATGGGTGCGCGCAGGTTCCTCATGGGCGCCGGGGCGCTGTACATCATCCTCAGCATCTACGGGCTCAGTGTCGGAGTGGATTCGGCGGCCAATTTCCTGTCGCTGAACATGACGGATAGCTGGACCCTGTTGGTGGTGGGTGTACTGATGATTGCCGCCGGCTGGATGTTCTCGCGGCATCTGGCCGAGGACAGGAAATAAACCCGGAACGCGAACGCCGGGAACTAGGAGCCGCGAATGAGTAGATATCTAATCTGAATATTCGTACTACCGGTTGGTGCAGGTGACCCGCGCAGATTCGTGGGCAGCTGCACCAGCTCTGTGTCGGGGGACATCCCACACCCAAAACCGCCAAATACGCACTTCAGGATGCCGGGCTGCCGCAGGCGTGTTCAACGTGGTGCACGGCAAGGGCCGCGTGGTGGGCGACGACCTGGTCCTCGACACCGTCAGCCCCATGCGTGCCGTGGTGAACACCTGATATGTAGGTATTTCTTGTCAAGGGGGCAAGGGTGAGCGGTCCAAGACTGGGTGTCTTGGACCGCTCCTTTTGTGTTCCGTTCCTTGGGCCCGTCCGGGGCTGG
>NZ_JBDLAK010000043.1:0-11540 GCF_039748055.1 Burkholderia sp. RS01 | reverse complement strand
GCCACCAGCGTGCGGCGCCACGAAGAACAACTCCGGAAACTGACCTCCCGAAACAACTAAATCCTTAACCGGCCAATCCCCGCACTCCTGGGCCATTAGCCGGATAATGCTTGGACAACGCCTCCATGGAAGGGTTCTTCAGCCACCTCAAAGAGGAATGGTTCCGGATCCAGCAACCCAGAACCATCGAGCAGTTCCACACCGGGCTAACCGAGTATCTGCGTTGGTGGAACAGCACCCGAATCCAACGCAGACTCGACTACCTCAGCCCCGACGAATACCTCGCTCACAAGCTCGCCACCGGCTAACGTTTAATTAGGAGTCCAACATTTAGGGACCACTCCAGTAGGCCATTAGCGTTCTCGTTTGACGCGCGCGGCCAGGGGCTGGCCGGATCGCAGAAGTACACGAGCGTCCCCAGCGCAGCTGTGACCTCGGCGTGTTTGGCCATCTCTGATCCACGGTCCCACGTCAATGTCCTCCGCAAGGTGGCCGGCATGACTGCGAGCACTTCGATGAGCTGGTCACGCACGTTGTCGGACCTGCTCCCCGGACGGAGCACGAAAGCGATGAGGAGTCGCGAAGAGCGTTCAACCAGCGTCACTATCGCTGATTTGTTTCCTTTCCCCATGATGCGGTCACCTTCCTTACGGTGTTGTTGTGGGTGATTTCGGGGCTGTCGTAGTGTTTCGATCACCCTCGGGTGGCGGGTATGGCCGAGATCTCCTTGCCGCTTGGACGGCTCACTGGGAATGGCCGCCCGCTGCCTGGCCGATGACTCGACCGCTTATTGAGACTTACGACATTGATCGTTGGGTAAAGACGTGCCGGCGTGGTTATCGACAGGGGCCTCGAAATAGGAGCTGATCGAAGGGATAAGACATGCCGGCGGTATGGGCGGGAATCGACTCAGGCAAAAGAACACATCATTGCGTTGTGATCGACCAGACTGGGACGGTGTTGCTGTCCACACGGGTCGAGAACGACGAAACCGTGCTGCTCGAGCTCATTGCCACGGTCGTGGAGATCGCGGCCGGTGGCGAGGTCTGTTGGGCAACGGATCTGACCGCCGGCGCTGCGGCTCTGTTGATCGAGTTGTTGGCCGCGCACGCGCAGCAACTGCTCTATATCCCCGGACGGATCGTGCATCACGCCGCAGCGACCTATCGCGGGGACGGCAAGACCGATGCGAAAGACGCGCGGATCATCGCCGACCAGGCGCGCATGCGCACAGACCTCCAACCCGTGCGCGGCGCGGACCAGATCAGCGTTGACCTGCGCCTTCTGACTGCCCGCCGCACGGATCTGATCTGCGACCGGGTCCGGTCGATCAACAGGCTCCGCGCCACCTTGCTGGAATACTTCCCGGCTCTCGAGCGCGCCTTCGACTACTCCAAGAAGGCGCCACTGCTCCTCCTCGGCGGCTACCAGACCCCCGAGGGCATCCGCCGGGTAGGACTGAAACGGCTCACAAGCTGGCTGAGGAAACGCGGCTGCCGCAACAGTGCCAAGATGGCCGAGAAGGCGCTGATAGCCGCGAACTCCCAGCACACCGTCCTGCCAACGCAGACCACAGGCTCTACCCTGGTCGTCCGACTGGCCGAGCAAATCAGCACTCTCGATGCAGAGATCGACCACTTCGATGCCCAGATCACCGCCTTGTTTCGGCAGCACGACAGCGCCGACATTCTGCTCACGATGCCTGGGTTCGGCCCCGTACTCGCGGCAACTTTCCTCGCGAACATCGGCGGCAACCTGGAAGCATTCGACTCAGTTGACCGCCTCGCCAGCGTCGCCGGCCTGGCTCCCGTCCCGCGTGATTCCGGACGCATAAGCGGGAATCTGCACCGACCGCGTCGCTTCAACCGCAGACTCCTCCGGATCTGCTACCTCGCCGCCCTCTCCAGCCTGAAGAACAGCGCGGCCTCACGGATCTACTACGACCGGAAGCGCGGAGAAGGAAAGTCACATAAACAGGCGCTCATCGCCCTTGCCCGGCGCCGCATCAACGTCCTCTGGGCCATGCTCCGCGATCACACTATCTACCGGGAACCAATGCCAGGGATCAGCGCTCAGGCGGCTTGACAGAAACTGTGAGTCTTTACATGGCTGGTCCGGGACCGGCTGGCAGGGTTGGCATTGGTCGCCTCGCCGCTGTTGTGGCTCATGACAGAACTGGCCCCCTTGGGTGCCTTGCCTATGAACTGTCCGACCGTGGTGGGCGGCCGGCGCCAGCCCGGCCCACCTCGGTGGCCTGATAAGAAGCCTGCCCGACCCCCAGTGATCGTGGCCCATCACAGTTCTGCCTCGAAGTGACCTCTCCCGGGCACGGCGCCCCGCAGCGACCGGGAACACTGTCGCATGGAAAGGAACCGTGATCGCGTGAACACCACTGTCGCCCAAACGCATTCATTCGTAATCGGCGTGGACACCCACGCCAGGACCCACACCTACGGGGTGCTAACCTCCAACGGCGAGCACCTGGGAACCGAGGCCTTCCCCAACACCCATACCGGCAGGGCCCGCGCGATCGCCTGGGCGGCACGCCGCACCGGTGGAGACCTCGGCGCCCTGTGGGTCATCGAGGGCATCGGCAGCTACGGGGCTCAGCTCGCCCGCCAGACCGGGCTTGCTGGCTACCGGGCGGTCGAGGCAGGCCGGATGGGCAGGGCAGGGCGCCGCGGCATCGGCAAGTCCGACCCGATCGATGCCCGGCGCATCGCCGCCGCCGTGCTCCCCCTCGAGGATGAGCAGCTGCGCACCCCGCGGATGGACGAAGGGATCCGGGCGGCAGCCCAGATCCTCCTCACCGCCCGGGATGAGCTCACACGGGAACGGACCAGGGCCGTGAACGCCCTGACCGCCCTCGTGCGCATCGCCGACCTCGGCATCGACGCACGGTATCCCCTCGGCGCCAGGAAGATCGGGGAGATCTCCCGCTGGCGCCCGCGCGAGGAGGACCTCGCCGCCGCGACCGCCCGCACCGAGGCCGTGCGGCTGGCTAAGAGGATCCTCGCCCTTGACGCCGAGATCACGGACAACACGAACCGGACGGGCGAGCTCGTCGAGGCCAGCCCCGCTTCGGCCCTGATCGAGGAGACCAGGATCGGGCCGGTCACGGCAGCCACCGTCCTGGTCGCCTGGTCCCATCCCGGACGGGTCAGGGACGAGGCCGCGTTCGCCGCTCTCGCCGGAGTGAACCCCATCCCGGCTTCCTCTGGCAACACCACCCGGCACCGGCTCAACCGCGGCGGCGACAGGCGCCTCAACCGCGCACTGAACGTCATCGCCATGGTCAGGATGGTCCACCACCCCCAAACTCGCGCTTACGCCGACAGGCGCCGCGTCGAAGGCAAGACCGACCGCGAGATCCGCCGCTGCATCAAGCGCTACCTCGCCCGACACCTCTTCCGCCACCTCAACACCGCCGCCGGCAGCGAAATTGGGGGTTGACGAGATATAGAAGCTTCTGACAGATAGCGGCTGGACACGGTTGCGGCCGGAACCGCTTTTCCGGGTCTCGGGTCCAAGCCCTGCTGCATCAGGCCCTCGACCCCGTTGCGCCCATGCAACCAACGCCTGCCCGTATTTTTGTGGATCCCAAGAATCCTGCATGCTGCCGAGTTGGAGTGGCCTTCTTTCATGAGCTGAACGTACAAAGGCTTCTTCTCAACCAAGCCCTCTGGGCCCATTTTTCCCGATCGGCGCGTCGAACTGCGCATGATCCAACACCTCTTTCAGATTGGTGTTGCGACGTTTGTGAGAAGCCGCCCTTTCATCCGCCCGCCAACAAGGCAAAGATGGCCGCCGGCATCCCGCTGGACGACGACGACCGGGCGCCGTGGCTCGCCGAAATCGGTGCCGCACTGGCGACGCCAGGAGGCGGCGCAGGCTCCCGCATCATCGCCTGCTCGGCGCTCAAGCGCGGCTACCGCGACCTGTTGCGCAGCTTCGTGCCGGACCTCGTCTTCGTCCATCTGTCCGGCGAGGCAGCGACGATTTCCGGCCGGCTGAGCAACAGGGCGCACGAGTACATGCCCGGCAGCCTGCTCGCTTCCCAGCTGGCCACGCTCGAACCGCTGGCGGACGATGAGGCCCACATAGTCGCGGACATCCTCGAGGAACCGGCGGCCCTGGTGGACGGAATCGTCCGGCAGCTGGAACTATCCGCTGGCCAGCACGAGGAACTGACCCGGCACGACGAACTGGCCGGGATGCCCGGCTCCTAAGGCTGGGGTTGGGGCATATTCATCGTTGGGGCGGGAGCCCCGCGCCAACTGGTTTAGCGAGCGTTATTTCGGTGTTGACAATGACGGCGGAGCACTGGAATTGCGCGCTGCAGGTTTGCAGAATCACCGAAGCAGCGGCGGCGCCTTCGTTGAACGCCATCAGGTTTGGAACCACCCTGATGGTGACTGTCTGGGCCTGCTTGGTGCAGCTGAGCTGATCGTTTCCGCCGCCACCGGCGATCCGTCCGTCGCTGACTCGTTGGGTGAGTTGGACGACGGGTACCGCGATGATCAGGGCAGGGTCGGTGTCGCACACGAATTTGACGGGAACATCCACCGCGGCGCCGTCGGCGACGAGGATTCCCGGCCCCGCGCTCACGAGCGTTGCGGGGGCTGCGTGCGCGGGCGCGGCTATGGTCATGAGGGCAACGGCAAGAGCGACGACGGCGAGGCCGCTTCTGGTGCCTAACATCAGGTTCTCCCTTGAGTGGAAGCGTGGCACCCTGTGTTCCACGTTGTCGGCCAGTGTGGTGACGGGCGCCTTTATTTACGGGAATAGCCCCTGACGGCGGCGCCGTTCCGGGCGCCGCCTGATGCGGCCGAAAGTCCGGCTGGCCGCAGAATACTAACTCCCTGCCTGGGTGACAATAGCCATTTACAAGACGCGCACGTCGGCGAGTCGGAGGCAGCGGTGGGAGGTCCCGCCGTCGTCCTCTGCCGGCGAAAACAACGCCTCATGTGACGCAGATTTTGCATCCGGCGCGGACAGCAGATAATGTGTGAGCCGTGTCACCCACCAGTGGCACAGCTTATGATCTGCGGCGGGAGAGTCCTGCCGGTACGTTCAGCGGGCGCCGTAGGAGCAAATCCTCCCCAGGAATCTCTCAGGCCCACGTACCGCCGCGGCAAGGCAACTCTGGAAAGCAGTCCGGGAAACCGGGCTCACCGACGGTGCAAGTGGCGCCTGCGAACAGCAGGCAACGCGGAAACTCTCAGGTCCAATACAGAGCGGGGAGGAACCCGAATCATCGTGGCACTCTGTGCCACCTGAATTATGGAGTTCCTCATGACGGTTCAATCGTCCCCGTCCACGTTCGCAGACCGCCACATCGGTGCGCGCCGCCAATCAGACATCGACACCATGCTCAAGGCCGTCGGCTACGACACCGTAGACGGCCTCGTTGACAACGCAGTCCCCGCCTCCATCCGCCAGGAAAAGCCGCTCAGCCTGGACACCGCCGTCAGCGAAGTTGAGGTGCTGGCCGAGCTGCGCAAGCTGGCGTCCAAGAACAAGACGGCCGTGCAGATGATCGGCCAGGGCTACTACGACACCGTCACGCCGCCGGTGATCCGCCGCAGCATCCTCGAAGCCCCGGCCTGGTACACGGCGTACACCCCCTACCAGCCGGAGATTTCCCAGGGCCGGCTCGAGGCCCTGCTGAACTTCCAGACCATGGTCCAGGACCTCACCGCGCTCCCGGTCGCCAATGCGTCGCTCCTCGATGAAGCGACCGCCGTCGCCGAGGCCGTGCTCCTGATGCGCCGGGCCAATAAGTCCGCCGGACAGAACGCTGGCGCCCGCGACGGCAAGACCGTCCTGGACGCCGACTGCCTGCCGCAGACCATCGCGATCGTGAAGGGCCGCGCCGAGGCATTGGGCTTCGAGGTCGAGGTTGCGGACCTGACCCAGGGGCTGCCCGACGGCGACATCAACGGCGTCGTCCTCCAGCAGCCCGGCGTCTCCGGCCGGGTCTGGGACCAGTCCGCGGTGATCGCAGAGGCCAAGGACCGCGGCGCGCTCGTCACCGTGGCAGCGGACCTCCTGGCCCTGACCCTGATCACGCCTCCGGGCGAACAGGGCGCGGACGTCGCCGTCGGCTCCACGCAGCGCCTGGGCGTGCCGCTGTTCTTCGGCGGCCCGCACGCTGCCTACATGGCGGTGCGCGAAGGCATGGAACGCACGCTCCCGGGCCGCATCGTCGGCGTCTCCAAGGACAACGCCGGCGTCCCCGCCTACCGGCTGGCCCTGCAGACCCGCGAGCAGCACATCCGCCGTGAAAAGGCTACGTCCAACATCTGCACCGCCCAGGCGCTGCTGGCCATCGTCTCCTCGATGTACGCCGTCTACCACGGTCCCGAGGGCCTGAAGGCGATCGCCGAGACCGTCCACAACAACGCCCGAGCCCTCGCCGCCACGCTCAAGGTCGCCGGCCGCGAACTGGTGAGCGAGTCCTTCTTCGACACCGTCACGGTCCGTGTCCCGGGCAAGGCCCGGAAGGTCATCACCGCGGCAGAGGCCCGGGGCATCAACCTTCGTTTCATCGACGCGGACACGGTTGGCGTGTCAGTCGATGAGACCACGACGGCGGAGGTCCTCTCCGCGGTGGTCGTCGCCTTTGGCGCCGGTCCGGTGGTGGCGGCCCAGGGCTTCATGCTGCCCGAGACGGTGCTGCGTTCCTCCGAATTCCTGCAGCACCCGGTGTTCAACACGCACCGCTCCGAGACCCAGCTGCTGCGCTACATCCGCAGGCTCTCGGACCGCGACCTCGCGCTGGACCGCACCATGATCCCGCTGGGTTCGTGCACCATGAAGCTGAACGCGACCGCCGAGATGGAAGCCATCTCCTGGCCGGAGTTCGCCTCGATCCACCCGTTCGCGCCGGATTCGCAGACCGAGGGCTGGCGGGAACTGATCGCCGACCTCGAGGCGCAGCTGACCGAGATCACCGGCTACGACCAGGTGTCCATCCAGCCGAACGCCGGCTCCCAGGGCGAGCTCGCGGGCCTGCTGGCCATCCGCGGCTACCACCTGTCCCGCGGCGACGAGCAGCGCAACATCTGCCTCATCCCGGCCTCGGCGCACGGCACCAACGCGGCCTCCGCGGTGCTGGCGGGCATGAAGGTTGTTGTGGTGGCCACGGCCGCCGACGGCACGATCGACCATGCGGACCTGAATGCCAAGATCGAGCTGCACAAGGACGCGCTGTCCGCCATCATGATCACCTACCCGTCCACGCACGGGGTGTACGACGCCGACGTCCGCGAGGTCTGCGACGCCATCCACGCAGCCGGCGGACAGGTCTACGTGGACGGCGCCAACCTGAACGCCCTCGTGGGTCTGGCCCAGCCGGGCAAGTTCGGTGGCGACGTGTCCCACCTGAACCTGCACAAGACCTTCTGCATTCCGCACGGCGGCGGCGGACCGGGCGTGGGCCCGGTCGCGGCCAAGGCGCACCTGGCCCCGTTCATGCCGGGCGACGCCAACAAGGCCGCGCATGAGGCCGGACGCGGCGTCGCCATCAGCGCCTCCCGTTACGGGTCCGCCGGCGTCCTGCCGATTTCGTGGGCCTACGTGAAGCTCATGGGCGGTGCTGGCCTGACCGAGGCCACCAAGTCCGCGCTGCTGGCGGCGAACTACATCGCCTCCCGGCTGAACGAGTTCTTCCCGGTCCTGTACACCGGCGAAGGCGGACTGGTGGCGCACGAGTGCATCCTTGACCTGCGTGATCTGACGGCCCGGACCGGCGTCACGGCCGAGGACGTTGCCAAACGGCTGATCGACTTCGGCTTCCACGCACCCACGCTGGCGTTCCCCGTGGCCGGGACGCTGATGGTGGAGCCCACCGAGTCCGAGGACCTCGCGGAGATCGACCGTTTCATCGACGCCATGATCACCATCCACGCCGAGATCGAGCAGGTCGCCGCCGGGGACTTCACCCTGGAGGGTTCCCCGCTGCGCAACGCACCGCACACGGCTGCCGCCGTCGTCTCCTCCGACTGGGCCCGCAAGTACCCGCGTGAGCAGGCCGCGTTCCCCGTGCCCGCTCTCAGGCAGGACAAGTACTTCCCGCCGGTGGGCCGCATCGACGGTGCGGCAGGGGACCGCAACCTGGTCTGCTCCTGCCCGCCGCTTTCCGAATTCGAAAACTGATTTCGACCAGCTCAATCACCGGATTGAAAGGATTTTCGCATGACTGAGAACTACACCGCGCTTTACGAAGAGCACAAGAAGGCCGGCGCCTCCTTCACCGACTTCGGCGGCTGGCAGATGCCCTTGAAGTACAGCTCTGAGCTGGCCGAGCACCACGCCGTGCGCTCCGCCGCCGGCCTGTTCGACCTCTCCCACATGGGTGAAGTCTGGGTCACCGGCCCGGACGCTGCGGCTTTCCTGGACTACGCCCTGGCGGGCAAACTGTCAGCGGTCGCCGTCGGCAAGGCCAAGTACTCGCTGATCTGCCACGAAGACGGCGGCATCATCGACGACCTGATCTCCTACCGCCGGGGCGACGAGAAGTACCTCGTGGTCCCGAACGCCGGCAACGCCGCGGTGGTCGCCGCGGCACTGGCCGAAAGGGCCGCCGGCTTCGAGGTTACGGTGGAGGACGATTCCGCAGAGACGTCCCTGATCGCCGTGCAGGGGCCGAAGGCAGAGGCGATTCTGCTGACCCTGGTCCCGGCCGAGCAGCACTCGCTGGTCACGGAGCTCAAGTACTACGCGGCGGTCGAGATAGGTATCGCCGTCAACGGCACTACCCAGGAGCTGCTGCTGGCCCGGACCGGGTACACCGGCGAGGACGGCTTCGAGATCTACGTGCCGAACGAGGACGCAGCGGGCCTGTGGGAGGCGTTGCTGGAAACCGGTGCCGGCCACGGGCTCATTCCCGCAGGCCTGGCTTGCCGCGACTCGCTGCGCCTCGAAGCCGGCATGCCGCTCTACGGCAACGAGCTCTCCCGCGAAGGCAACCCCTACGCCGCAGGGCTCGGCCCGGTTGTCTCCCTCGCCAAGGAGTCGGACTTCATCGGCAAGGCCGCACTGAGCGAGCTCAAGGCAGCAGGCGCGGGCTCCACCACCGGCCGCAAGCTGGTCGGCCTCAAGGGCCTGGGCCGCCGGGCAGGCCGCGGGCACTACCCGGTCCTGAAGGATGGCAACGTTGTTGGCGAAGTCACGTCCGGACAGCCCTCGCCGACGCTGGGCTACCCCGTCGCGATGGCCTATGTCGACGTCGAGTTCACCGAACCCGGCACCGCCCTGGACATTGACCTCCGCGGCAAGGCGGAGCCGTTCGAAGTCGTCGCACTGCCTTTCTACAAGCGCGCAAAGTAGTCCGCCCCGCTGGATGAGCTTGTCGAAACCGGTGGTCTCCGCAAGCTCGATCATTGGGGGTTGAGCTTGATGCCACCTGGATCTCGACAAGCCCGATCGGCGGTGCAGCCGCTGGTTGAGCTTGCCGAAACCGCGACTGGCACCCAAGCCCACCACAGATTTTTTAGACAGATGAGAAGTAAGGAATTGGAATGAGCAAAGTAGTTGCTGAACTGAAGTACTCCGCAGAGCACGAGTGGGTTGCTGCTGACGGGGCCGGCCCTGCGGGGATTGGCATCTCGGCCGTGGCTGCCGATGCCCTGGGCGACATTGTGTATGTGGACCTGCCCGAGGTCGGCTCGACCGTGACGGCGGGGGAGACCTGCGGCGAGGTGGAGTCCACCAAGTCCGTCTCGGACCTGTACGCCCCGGTGACGGGCGAGGTCGTCGAGATCAACGATGACGTCGTTTCTGATCCCGCCCTGATCAACAGCGATCCCTACGGTGCCGGCTGGCTGTTCAAGGTCGCCGTGACCGAAGAAGGTCCGCTCATGTCAGCTGAAGAGTACGCCTCCACGAACGGCGGCGAGCTGTGAGCGGGGCAGGCGCCGCAACGGCGGCCTTCGAGCAGGTCGTTTCCCCGTCCCTGGATGCGGAGCTGTCCGCGCTGGATCCGGAGATCGCGGCGAAGATCGACGACGAACTGACCCGGCAGCGCAACGGGCTGGAGATGATCGCGTCGGAGAACCACACCGCGGTCGCGGTGATGCAGGCGCAGGGTTCGGTGCTGACGAACAAGTACGCCGAGGGCTACCCCGGGAAGCGGTATTACGGCGGCTGCGAGCACGTTGACGTGATCGAGCAACTCGCGATCGACCGCGTCAAGGCCCTGTTCGGGGCCGAGTACGCGAACGTGCAGCCGCACTCCGGCGCGCAGGCGAACGCTTCCGTAATGCACGCGCTGATCCGTCCGGGCGACACGATCATGGGCCTGAACCTGGCGCATGGCGGGCACCTGACTCACGGGATGCGGATCAACTTCTCCGGCCGGCTCTACAACGTCATCCCCTACCAGGTCCGCGAAGAGGACCACCGGATCGACATGGCCGAAGTGGAGCGCCTCGCCCTCGAGCACAAGCCGGCGCTGATTGTGGCCGGCTGGTCCGCCTACGCCCGGCAGCTCGACTTCGCCGAGTTCCGCCGCATCGCCGACCTCGTGGGCGCGTACCTGATGGTGGACATGGCGCACTTCGCCGGGCTGGTCGCCGCCGGGCTGCACCCGTCCCCGGTGCCGCACGCGCACGTCACCACGTCTACGACGCACAAGACACTTGCCGGTCCTCGCGGCGGGATCATCCTTTCCAACGACGCCGACATCGCCAAGAAGATCAACTCGGCGGTGTTCCCAGGCCAGCAGGGCGGCCCGCTGGAACACGTCATCGCCGGCAAGGCCGTGGCCTTCAAGATCGCCGCCTCTGAGGAGTTCCGGGAGCGGCAGGAGCGGGTGCTGGCCGGCGCCCGGATCCTGGCCGAGCGCCTGGTCCGGCCGGACGTCACCGCGAAGGGGATTAACGTGATCTCCGGCGGCACGGACGTGCACCTGGTCCTGGTGGACCTGCGCGACTGTGAACTGGACGGGCAGCAGGCCGAGGACCGGCTCGCGGAAATCGACATCACGGTCAACCGCAACGCCGTGCCGTTCGACCCGCGTCCGCCGATGGTGACTTCGGGGCTGCGGATCGGCACCCCGGCCCTGGCCACCCGCGGGTTCGGCGAGGCCGCCTTCGCCGAGGTCGCGGACATCATCGCCGAGGCCCTGATCGCCGACGCCGGCGCGGACCTTTCCGGTCTGCGCGCACGTGTGGAGGCCCTCGCGGAAGCCCACCCGCTTTACCCGGCAGTGGCCGACCTCGCAGGCTGAACCTGTCGAAACCACCGTCCCCGGCTCCGGGGCCGGGGCCGGGTCATCTACGTCCCACCCATCCAGGCTCCCGCCCGCCCCACCCGACCACTTACCAACTAAGGAATTGCAATGGCTGTTGGAGTCTTTGACCTCTTCTCGATCGGGATCGGCCCGTCCAGTTCGCATACTGTGGGTCCGATGCGGGCTGCCGCGGTGTTCGCGGGGGAGCTTAAGGCGTCCGGGGTTCTGGACCGGGTGGCGTCGTTGCGGGTGGATCTGTATGGGTCGTTGGCCGCGACGGGGCATGGGCATGGCACCATGACGG
>NZ_JBDLAK010000042.1:0-12916 GCF_039748055.1 Burkholderia sp. RS01 | reverse complement strand
CCGTCCGACGTGGGGGGGGGGGGGCGGTTATACGTGTGCGGGGGCGTTCTATGTTATTCCTCACCACTTTTTCCGTTCTGTATCACCACTGGCTCCCGAAAACTGGGCTGGTCCTCCGGCCCCACCCCGGGACGTTCAAGGGCTCGCTGACTGCGTTACAGGTCGCACGCGCGTTCGACGAAAGCTTCCCTCGAGGCTGTCCGGTCCGGCTTGCGGTGCACGGGCGTGTTGTTCTGATTCAGCCGCCAGTTGATATCAACGTGCCGCGGATGCGGGCTGCTCCTGGAAAGCCGGCATGACGTGTTCGACGAAGAGCTCGAGCGAGCGTTTCTTCTCCTCATGGGTGAGGCTGTTGTCGGACCAGAGGCTGAACTCGTCGACACCGAGTGCCTCGTAGTGGCGGATCCGCTCGATGATCTCGTCAGGTGTCCCGATCATCGCCGTCTTGTGGAGGGACTCCGGTGTGAACTCCGGGCGGTCGGCGAATTTCTCTGCAGGGCTGGGCTCGAGGAAACCGTTCTTCGGGGTGGTCTTGTTTCCGAACCATGCGTCAAAGGTCCTGTAGAACTTTTGGATGCCCTCCGCCGGGCGCCGCCATCCCTCGGGCTCGTCTGCGGGGTGAACGTGGGTGTGGCGGAGCACCATGAGGTCCGGACGGGGGACGCCGGGGTTGTTCTCCACAGCGGTGTCGAATTTGCGGGCCAGGTCTTCGACCTCCTCGTCGCCCTTCATGAGAGGCGTAACCATCACGTTGCAGCCGTTTGCGACCGCGAACTCGTGAGAGGAGATGTCGCGGGCGGCGATCCACATGGGTGGCGTCGGCTTCTGCACGGGCTTGGGGACGCTGGTCGAAGTCGGGAACTGCCAGACCTCGCCATCGTGGGCATAGTCACCTTCCCAGAGCGCGCGCACGGCCGGGACGAGCTCGCGCAGGTGCTTGCCGCCCTCGACGGCGGACATGCCGCCCATGAGACGGTCGAACTCGAACTGGTAGGCGCCACGTGCCAGACCGACTTCCATCCGGCCGTTGCTGATGACGTCCAGGAGCGCCGTTTCGCCGGCTACCCGGAGCGGGTTCCAAAAGGGCGCGATGATCGTTCCGGCGCCCAGACGGATGCGCGACGTGCGCGCCGCGAGGTATGCGAGCTGGGGCATGGGGCTGGGCGAGATGGTGTACTCCATTGAATGGTGCTCACCAATCCAGACTGTACTGAAGCCTCCGGCCTCCGCGATGAGGGTGAGCTCCGTCAGGTTCTCGAAGCATTCTTGGTGTGAGACGGTCTCGTCCCAGCGCTCCATGTGGGCGAAGAGGGAAAAGCGCATTAGTGACTCCTTCGTTCTGCGGCGGTGTTTGCCGGCACTTCCTGGGTGGGTGCCGCCTGGGCTGCTGCGTGGCGTTCGGCGATGGTTTGGTTACCGCGGGACCAGTGTTCGTGCTCGATTTCACGGATTACGACGGTGGTGTTTTCGGGTGCAGCGCCCACTGAACTTTCGGCGGCACGGTGAAGCTCGCTGATGAGCGAGCGGAGCTGCTCGGGGGTTCGGCCCCGGGCGATGGAGACTTCGATAAGAGGCATTGCGGCTCCTTAAGCTGCGGGGGAGGTTGGGGGCGGATACGGGCCCCTCAGAGGTGCTGACCCGGACTGTGCCGCCCGATTAATGAGGGGCATGGTTTCAGCTCCTCATGACGAAGGGGTCGGCAAGGGGGGATTCGTCCGTGTTGATCCAGACGCTCTTGAGTCTGGTGTATTCCCGGATGCTCTCCATGCCGTGTTCGACGCCGACCCCGCTGGTCTTGAAGCCTTCCCTGGGTGATTGGGGAGACATGGTGCGGTAGGTGTTGACCCAGACGGTGCCGGCTTCGAGGCGGCTAGCCATCCGGTGGGCCCGGGCGAGGTTGGTGGTCCAGATTCCGGCGGCCAGTCCGTAGCTGGTGTCGTTCGCCAGGCGGAGTACTTCTTCCTCGGTTTCAAATGGCATGATGGCAGCGACCGGGCCGAAGATCTCCTCCCTGACCACGCGCATGGAATTGTCGACGTCGGTGAGCACCGTGGGTTCGAAGAAGTAGCCGCTGAGGCCTGTGTCGGGCCGGCCGCCGCCGGTCAGAACGGTGGCACCTTCGGAAATGCCGAGGTCCACGTAACTGGCGACCTTGTCCCGCTGGTCTTGGAAGGCCAGCGGCCCGAGTTCAGTGGCGTCCAACAGCGGGTCGCCGATGACGATGCTGCGGGCACGGTTGGCGACCCGCTCAAGGAGCTCGTCGTAGACGGACTTGTGGGCGAACACGCGGCTTCCGGCGATGCAGGTCTGGCCGGCCGCTGCGAAGATGCCGGCTACGACTCCCATTGAGGCATTGGCCACGTCGGCGTCGGCGAACACAATGTTCGGGGACTTGCCGCCCAGTTCCAGCGTCGAGCCGATAAAGCGGGAGGCGGTTGAGGACGCGATGCGGGCGCCTGTGGCGGTGCTGCCGGTGAAGGAGATTTTGGCCAGTCGGCGGTCATCAACCAGTGCGGCTCCGGCTTCTGCGCCGAAGCCGGTGACGACATTGATGACTCCGGGCGGGAAGCCGGCTTCGTCGGCCAGTGCGGCCAGGCGCAGGACGGTGGCAGAGGTGTATTCGGACGGTTTGATCACGATGGTGTTGCCCGTGGCGAGGGCGGGAGCGAGCTTGCTGGTCGTGAGCGTCAGCGGCGAATTCCATGGCGTGATGGCCCCCACGACCCCGAGAGGTTCGCGGAGGGTGTAGTTCAGCATGGCGCGGCTGGAGCCCGGGATGGTGTCGCCCTGGATTTTGTCAGCCAGCCCGGCATAGTAGTAGTAATACTCGGGCATGGCAGCGAGCTGGGCGCGCATTTCCCGCAGGAGCTTGCCGTTGTCTTCGGATTCCATGCGGGCGAGTTCCTCCGCATGTTCGCCCACCAGGTCCCCAAGGCGCCGGAGCAGATGCCCGCGCCGGGTCTGGCTGAGATCCCGCCACGCGGGGTTATCGAAGGCCGCCGCCGCGGCTGACACCGCCCGGTCGATGTCTGATTCGTTACCGCGTGCGGCCCGATAGAGCACGTCCAGCGTGGCCGGGTTGGTGCTTTCGAAGTATTCCCCGGATGAGGGCGGAACCCATTCCCCGTTGATGAAGTGCTCGTAGCGGCGATCAGTGGACATGTGAATGCTCCTTGATGAAGGCAGTGAGGGTGTTGGCCAGCTCTTGGGGACGTTCCACCGGCATCATGTGCCGGGCCCCGTGGATGACCGAGTAGGTGCAGCCGGGTATGGCCGCGGCCAGCCGGGCGCTCATGTCCGGCGTCGATCCCGGGTCCAGCTCACCGGTCACGGCATGGGACGGAACAGTGATCCGGGGGAGCTCCGGCGCGATCTCGGCGTCTGCGGTCGCGAAGACGCGGTAGCAGGCGAGGAAGGATTGCGGGTCGTTGCGAAGCAGTACTTCCCGCGTTGCCACGACGACTTCCGCCGGGACAGGGGACCCTTCCGGGTACCACCGTCGGATGGATGCTTCCACCGTTGCGGGGAAGTCGGATTCCGCTGCGGCCAACCGCACCATCACCGCGGCGTGCTCTTCAGGGGTGCGGGCGCACACTGATCCGACGGAAACCAGGCTGGCCACGAGCTCGGGCCGGAACCTGGCCAGATGCTGCGCGACGAGGGCGCCCAGAGAGAATCCGACCACATGGGTGCCCGGTTCGAGGCGCTTTGCGACGTCCGCCGCGAGTGCGGCCAGAGTTAGCCCCTCCGGCGCGGCTTCCTCGCGGCGTCCGTGGCCCAGGAGCTCGAGGGTCTGAACGTCGTATTCCGGTTCGAGGAATTCACGCAAGGGTCCCCACATCGACCCGTCGAGGCCGACGCCGTGGATCAGTGCTACGCGGACGCGGCTCACGGGTGCGTCTCCTACTTCGTTTCGGTGGCGAAGGCGGCGAGGCGCTGCTGCGGGCGTCCCTGGGCTGCGGCGGCGAGGGCGATCACGATCTCATCGGCATGAGGCGCGTCGTTGATCCGGACCTCGATGCTCTGGTGGTGGGAACGGATGGTCGCGTCGGTGATGTGCTTGAGCGGAATGTCGAACACGACGCCGGCGGGGCCGCGCTTTTCCACAGCAGGCAGCAGGGTGGTGGCATTGGCAGCGTCACGGAAGTGATTTCCAAAGGCAAGGGTGTGGATGAGTCCGGAACCGTGCTCGATTTCACCGTTCAGGCCGACGATTGCGGCTTTGCCGTAGGCTTCGGCGGGGGCGCCGAGGGCTGCGAGCACGCGGGGTGCGAGGAGCGCGCCGATGTCTGAGGCGTTGGCGTCGATTCCGGCGGAGAGGTCCTCGACAAACCCCTGGCCGGCCCACGGGTTCTTGACGATGGCGGCCACGACGGCGACGCGCGCGGCGGGCGTGACCTCACGCCCCCCTTCGGTGAGGATGTCTTCGGTCAGGGTGACGATTTTGCGGATGCTCATGAAATTAGTTCTCCTAAAGTGTCTGCTTTGACGATGGGATCGGTGAGCCGGTCCCCGATGCGTGAATGGGGGCGGGGTCCAGTGGAAGCACCGAGTACGACGACGATTTCTCCGGGCCGCGGGGCATCACTGACCCGGGTGGTGATCGTCTGGTAGTTCAGGCCGCTTCGGGTTGCGACGCGCAAAGCGCCGGGTCGAGGTCGAGCGCGGCCAGCGTCTGCGCGTCGATGTCGATCCAGCATGCCACCACCATGCGCCCGTCGATCGACACCGGTGCGCCGGCCCGGTGGGCATGCACGCCGATCCGGCGGAACAGCCGCTCGATGCTGCAGAACGTGACCCCGATCAACTGGCGCGCGCCGCGCCGTGCCGCGCACTCCACGGCGGCGGCGAGCATCGGCCGCACCGACCAGGCCAGGCTGCCGGCATCGGCCCCTTCCTCGGGGGTCGCCGCGAAGCGCGACAGCTCCCAGACGTGGGCGGAGCGCGGCGCCGGATGCTCGTCGGCCAGCAGGTGCGGGAACACTTCCTGCAACAGGTAGGGGCGGGTGGTCGGCAGCAGCCGCGCGCAACCGCATATCTCCCCATTCGCATCGCGTCCCAATACGTAGACGGTATCGTCGCGATCGTACTGATCGCGCTCGAATTTTTCGTCTTCGGACGGCAGCTGCCAGCCGAGCTGCTCGACGAACACGCGATAACGGTACGAACCCAGCTCGGCGGCGATATGGGCGGGAAGGCGGCCTGCCTCGTGAACGAAAGTTTGCATGGGTGCGGGTGGCAGCGGCGTTCTTGTGCCACAGGGGCACGACCAGTGAGGCGCCGGCATCTGCCCGGTCATCAGCGAAGCAGATGATGGATTCGCCCTCAAAGTACTCGCGCACGAGGTTTCCAAAGAACGGCGTGTGAATTCAGGCGGCGATGGCTTGCCGGGCTGCCTGCCCCGGCTTGATTCCTAATGCCGCAAACGTTTGCGGATCAATATCGATCCAGCATGCGACCACCAGACGTCCGTCCACCTGCTTCGGCGGGCCTGCGCGGTGCGCGTGTATGCCGATCCGGCGGAACAGCCGCTCCATGCTCGCGAACGTCACGCCGATCAGCTGCCGCGCGCCGAGCTGCGCCGCGCATTCGACCACGGCCGCGAGCATCGGCCGCACGGCCCACTCGGCATTGCCCGACCCGCCTTCGTCGTCGGTCGCCGCGAACCTGGACAGCTCCCAGACGGCCGCCGATTGCGGCAGCGGCATGTCTGCGGCGATCAGGTCGGCGAACAGCGACTGCAGCAGATACGGGCGCGTCGTGGGCAGCAGGCGCGCACATCCGCACACGTCGCCGCCGGCATTTCGCGCGAACACGTACACGGTATCGTCGCGATCGAACTGGTCGCGCTCGAAGCTTTCGTTCGCCGACGGGAGCTCCCAACCGAGTTGTTCGACGAACACGCGGCGCCGGTAGCGCCCGAGATCCGCTGCAAGTTCGTGTGGTAACCGCCCTTCTTCGTGAACGAAGGTCCGCATCAGGGCGGCGCCGTGTTCAATCTCGCCGCCGGTGCCCACGATCGCCGCCTTGCCGAAGGCCTCAATGGCGTCTACGCCGCCGAGCTCCCTGGCGAGCACGTCGGTGAGTTTGCGCGCAAGCACCGGGGCTAGCCGGATTACTTCCTCGTTCAGGTCGTCGGTCGCTTTCCCGCCCAGCCAGGGGTTGGTGACAACGGCCGCTGCCGTGGCGCGGACCGCCGGGACGGCGGGGGAGAGGCCGTTTTCGAGCAGGATCTCCTCGCTGTAGTACACGATTTTGCGAATGCCGAGCCTTTGGCCGTGCATCATTTGGTCCCGCCCAGTGCGGTTTGGTCGGTGCACAGAGGCATGACCTGCTGGGAAAACGGCCGCTGGCTGTTCAGGGACTTTTCATGGGCCAGTCCGGGATGGGCCGGCCGGAGCATCATGTGCTCTCGTCCGGCTTCCCGCTGCAGCTCTTCAAGAATGCAAAAGCGCACGGCTTCCTCTCGTGTTGGTTGGTTCATTTCCGGCGGTCCAACGCCGTCTCGGTCATCAGCGCCTCACGGGATGAGGCATGGACGTGGTTCCTCATGGCGGTTTCGGCGCCGAAGGGGTCTTTGTGTTCGATCATTTCGAGGACGGCGCGGTGCTCACGGGTGGAGGCCGCGATCCTCCCCGGGTGTTCGATGGTGCGCAGGACCAGCCGATGGTAGGCCAGCTGGTTCATGAGCCGCTCATAGTGCTCCGCAAGTTTGAGATTGTCCGAACCCCGGACGATGGTCCAGTGAAACTCATGCACCAGCCGGGCGTAGGCCTCCCTGTCGTTCGTGAGGACCGCAGCCTCGGAGTCCTCGAGGTTCTGGCGGAGCGCCGACAGTTCCGGTGTTTCACCGCGCCGGGCGAGCAGTGATGCGGCGAGCCCCTCGAGGGATTCCTTGAGCTGGAACAGCTCGATGATCTCCCTGCGGGTCGGCTCCCGGACGAAGGTTCCCACCTTCGGACGTATCTCCACCAGTCCCTCGTTCTGGAGCTGCTTGAGGGCCTCCCGTACCGGAGTGCGGCTGACGTCGAATTCCTGGGCAAGGTAAGCCTCGGGCAGCACTGCGCCGGGTGGGAAATCGCCCCCCAGAACTAGCCCCCGGATCTTTTCGAGAAGGCCCGTCGGTTCGGCCGCTTCAACACTGAGCACCATTTCTTCTTGCATACATGCCAGCCTATGTTGCATGCAAGAAGAGCGTCAAGAGGACATGTCGACTTTTTTCAAAAGCGCAGAATTCCGGCAATTTCACCGTCTTTTCAAGTTTCTGTTGACGGGGTCATGTGACCTGCCTTACGGTCATTGGTATGCAACAGACACTCGAACCGCTAATCACGTCAGCTTGGCTCGCTGCTTGGGACAAGGGTGACCTCAATGCTCTGGACGGCCTCGTAGCTGCCGGCTACACGCGCACCAGCAAGGCGACAGGCGCAACTGTCGACATCGCTGGACTAAAAGCCGAGATCGCCGCGGTGCGGGAAGCCTTCCCGGACCTGCGCACGACGATCGACAACATCGTCGAAGGTGCAGAAACGGTGGCCGTCTTCTGGACGTCCACGGGCACCCACACACACGAATACCTCGGCGTCCCGCCCACAGGCCTTACCGTTCAGACCAGGGGCTCGAACATCCTGGTTCTCAAGGATGGGAAGATCACGAAAGAAACCGTGACGTGGGACGGAAGTGAGCTGCTGGCCGGCCTCGGGATTCGACCCCTGCGCGGGATAGCCGCGCCCGAGGTGGGCGAGGGCGGTGACGTCCCGGAGCTTGACGCGGACTTGATGAAGGCGTTCAACCGCCAGTTCATCACCGGCGTCACCGTGGTCACCACCAAGGAAGGCGAAACCCCCAAAGGGCTGGCGGCAAACTCGTACTGCTCAGTCTCCGTAGAGCCGCCCCTGGTGCTGATCTGTGTCCAGAAGACCTCCAGCACCTACCCGGCGCTCTTCTCGTCGAGCCACCTCGGCATCAACATCCTGGGAACGGAACAGCTTGGCACCGTGCGTGTCTTCGCCTCCAAGGCCCCGGACAAGTTTGCAGAGCTCGACTGGCACGAGGGACCTAACGGCAGCCCGCTTCTGGACGGCTCGGCCGCATCCCTCGAAGCGGAAATTCAGGAACGATTCCAGGCCAAGACGCACACGGTCTTTATCTGCCGTGTCCGCCATGCCGAGATCGACAACACGGCACCGATGGTCTACAAGGCCGGGCGGTTCTATGACGGAACAGACCTCGCCGAACTCTAAGTGCCGGCGCGGCTGACCAACCTCGGACAGGAAACCAGCCGCGCCGACCCAATCTGCTCGCAAGCAGCGCACCAAGGTGCGCACCCAACTATAGGACCAAAAATGAGCCCAGACATCACACATGCTGTCGAAGACAGTGTCGCCGAAGACCGCGGGTACCGCGACAGTCTCACCAAAATCGAGCCCTACGGCATCGAACACATCCCCGACGTGGAACGACACGGCAAGCCCCGCTCGCAGTTCTTCCTCTGGTTCGCGGCAGGCATGAACTTCCCCATCGTCGTCCTCGGCTTCAGCGCCGCCTACTTCGGACTGCCCTTCTGGGCCGCCGTCCTCGCGATCGTCCTCGCCGGCGTGACGTCCTCGGCGGGAATGGGATACCTGTCGGCCATGGGAGTCCGGCTGGGCGTCCCCCAGCAGATGCAGGGCCGGGGACCCCTCGGGTTCATCGGCAACCTTTTCCCGGTGGCCTACGTGAATGTCTTCGCCGGCATCGGCTGGGCCGCCGTGACCGTAATCCTCGGCGGCAAGGCCATCTCACTACTGACCGATGTGCCGTTCTGGCTTTCCGCGCTCATTCTCATGGGCATTCAGCTGGGCGTGGCCGTCATCGGATACAACCTGATCCACTTCCTCCAGCGCATCCTCTCCTTCGTCCTGGTGATCGGGTTCGCCTTCATCACCATCGTCGCGGCGGCCAATGGCCGTGTCGTGAACGTCGCCAACGAATCTGCCCCGGGCTTTGACGGGATCGGCGGATGGATCATCTTCTTCGGATGGTTCTTCTCCTTCATCGTCGCCTGGATGCCATTCGCCTCCGATTACTCGCGCTACCTTCCCAACACGGCCGGCAACAGGCGCGGTGCCGGCTGGGCGACAATGCTGGGAAACTTCATCACCCTGGTCTGGATGGGAGTCCTCGGAACCGTCCTCGGATCCACTACCACCGCCTCCGACAGCATCGGCGCCCTTAAAGAACTCATGGGCCCCTGGGCCGCGGTCGGACTTGGCGTCGTCGCACTGTCCTCCTTCACCCAAAACTTTCTCAACGTCTACGGCGGCGCGATCTCCATCCAGACCATGGGTGTCCCGGTCAAACGCCACATCGCCGTCGTGGTCATCTGCGTCGCCTCATACCTCGTAGCCCTGTGGGGCCAGGAAGGCTTCAACGCAGGTTTCACCGCCTTCCTGAATCTGACCGCCTACTGCATCGCCCCCTACGTGGCCGTTCTTGTGTGCGACTACCTTTTCGGTGGGCGCCGCACGGACCGGGGTCTGCGCGAGCTCTTCGACAAGAGCAGGAAGTTCGAATGGGGCTTCGTGGCTTGGGCCGCAGGCGTCGTCATCTCATCCCCGTTCTGGATGTCCTCGATCTACACCGGACCCATCGCAGCCGCGTTCCCCCAAATCGGAGACCTCTCCTACTATGTCGGAGCAGCCGTCGCAGCCGGCGTGTACTTCGCCACCCACCGGCGTCCGCGCCTCTCGGGACATGAAATGCTCGACCGCAGTATCGCCGGGCAGACCCTGTAAGCCCCAGGTGGCTCCCCGCGGATGGCGGGGAGCCACCGACCCGTCGCACGGCCGCCGCACATTGCCGCGGCGTGCGACGCAATCCCATCCGCCCAAGAACAATCGAGCCGTACGAGGAACACCATGAGTATCCCAACACTGATACGGGAACACCGGGAGGTGCATTCTCCCGCCGAATGCCAGCCCCGTGCGGTAGTGGCTGTCATCGTCGAACGGCACGGGCGGATTGCCCTCTTCAGGCGAAGCCAGTCCGTCGGACACGACCGCGGACGCTGGCACTGCATCACCGGATATCTTGAGCCCGGGGCCTCGCCGGAAGAGCAGGCCTTCGTGGAACTCCGTGAGGAAACCGGGCTGACCGAAGTTGACCTGACCGATTTCCGGTCAGGGACCCCGCTTCTGCTCACAGACCGCAGCGGCGATCCATGGCTGGTGCACACCTTCACGGCCGTCACCCCGCGACGCAGACTGTCCATCAATACCGAGCACGACGATTTCCGCTGGACGGCACCGTCGAAGGTCAGGCGATTCAGCAATCGGGTGGTATGGCTGGACCAGGTACTCGAGGCCGCCCAGGCAACACCCGACCACGGAACCAAATCATGACAGTGATTCAGGGCGTCGTCGAACACGGTGATGAACGAGGCAGGACCCTCGGCTTCCCCACCGCCAACATCCAGCTCATCGACGACCAGATCGAGGACGGGGTATGGGGAGCGCTGATCCGGATCGACTCTGGCAAGCGGTGCGTCGCGGCAGTTTCCATCGGCCGACGACGGACCTTCTATCCCCAGGACGGAAGCAAACTGCTTGAGGCCCACCTGCTTGACTTCAACGAGGACCTCTACGGGCGGGCACTGAGCGTCGTCCTGGCCGTCAAGCTGCGGGATCAGCACACCTTCTCAAGCATTCACGCCCTGGCTGAGCAGCTGCGCCACGACGTCACAGCAACCCGCAATTGGGCGAAACAACACTATCCCTGGCTCGTTCAGCCAGAAGCACATCAGAGCCGAAGTGACGACGGCTTGTGGCCCGAACAGCCACGCCAGACTGTAGTTGCCGCGCAATGACTAACGCACAAAACCTTTGGAAGGAGCCCTCAGTGGCTGAAGGAAACACCCTGACCCTCGGGCATGAAGCAGAACTCCTCGCATCCGTCCCGACCGGCCTTTTGATCGACGGGCGGTGGCGTGAGGCGTCCGACGGCGGCACGTTCGACGTCCACGATCCCGCCACCGGGGAGGTGCTCGCCACCCTGGCCTCCGCGACGAGCGAGGACGCCCTGGCCGCCCTGGACGCCGCGGACAAGGTTCAGGCCTCCTGGGCCCGCACCGCGCCCCGGGAACGCGCCGAAATCCTGCGCCGCGCCTTTGACCTGGTGACCGAGCGGGCCGAGGACTTCGCTCTGCTCATGACCCTGGAGATGGGCAAGCCACTGGCCGAAGCCCGCGGCGAGGTCACCTACGGCGCCGAGTTCCTGCGCTGGTTCTCCGAAGAAACGGTCCGCGACTACGGCCGCTACCTCACCACCCCCGAGGGAAAAAACAAGATCCTGGTGCAGAAGAAGCCCGTTGGACCGTGCCTGCTCATCACCCCGTGGAACTTCCCCCTGGCCATGGCCACCCGCAAGGTCGCGCCCGCCATCGCCGCAGGCTGCACCATGGTCCTCAAGCCGGCCAAGCTCACCCCGCTGACCTCCCAGCTGTTCGCCCAGACCATGCTCGACGCCGGACTGCCCCCAGGCGTCCTCAACGTCGTGGCCTCCGCCAGCGCCGCCGGCATCTCCGGGCCGCTGCTCGCCGACCCCCGGCTCCGGAAGGTCTCCTTCACCGGCTCCACCCCGGTCGGCAAGCGCCTCATCGCCGACGCCGCCCGGAACGTGCTGCGCACCTCCATGGAACTCGGCGGCAACGCCCCGTTCATCGTCTTCGAAGACGCCGACCTCGACGCCGCCGTGCAGGGCGCGATGGCGGCGAAGATGCGGAACATGGGTGAGGCCTGCACCGCCGCCAACCGCTTCCTCGTCCAGGCATCCGTCGCCGCCGAGTTCACCGCGAGGTTCGCCGCGGCCATGGGCGCCCTGACCACCGGCCGCGGCACCGAACCGGACACCACGGTGGGCCCGCTCATCGACGCCGG
This sequence comes from Burkholderia sp. RS01, assembly GCF_039748055.1. Classification (NCBI taxonomy): domain Bacteria; kingdom Pseudomonadati; phylum Pseudomonadota; class Betaproteobacteria; order Burkholderiales; family Burkholderiaceae; genus Burkholderia; species Burkholderia sp. RS01. The sequence goes on along the minus strand of NZ_JBDLAK010000042.1, from coordinate 1,001 downwards.
CGCCCGCCATGACGTCCACGCCCTGGTGGCCGCCGCCGTCGACGCCGGGGCGACACCGGTCACCGGCGGCGCCCCCGTGGACGGTCCCGGGTACTTCTACCAGCCCACCGTGCTCGCCAACGTCCCCAACGACGCCGCGATCCTGGGCCAGGAAATTTTCGGCCCCGTCGCCCCCGTGACCACCTTCGTCACCGAGGAGGACGCCATCCGGCTCGCCAACGCCACCGAATACGGCCTGGCCTCCTACCTCTACAGCCGCGACTTCAACCGGCTGCTGCGTGTGGCCGAACAGATCGAATTTGGCATGGTCGGGTTCAACGCCGGCGTCATCTCCAACGCCGCCGCCCCCTTCGGCGGGGTCAAGCAGTCCGGCTTGGGCCGCGAGGGCGGCTCCGAAGGCATCGCCGAGTACACCACCACCCAGTACATCGGCATCGCCGACCCCTGGGCCGGCGCGGGAGGCCGGAAATCGTGAACCACAGCAGAACCAGGACCTCGACGGGCGGGGCAAACAGTCATCTGGTCGTGATTGACATGCAACGCGCTTTCCGCCAAGCGGGGGACTGGCACATCCCGCGCTACGACGAAGCGGCGCAAAATATCGCACGCCTGGCAGCCTCCGGACTGGAACCCATTATCACGCGCTTCATCCCCGACCCCGCGGAAAACGGCTCGTGGTCCTCGTACTACGACCGCTGGCAAAGCATGCGCCTGGATCCCACCGATCCCATGTGGCGCATCGAGCTCACCGGCGTTGACGCCGGCGACACGATAGACCTTCCGACGTTCTCGAAATGGGGGGAAGCGCTGGCAGAACGAATCCCCGTCGGAGACGAGATGATCCTCACCGGTGTCGCAACCGACTGCTGCATCCTCGCTACCGCCCTCGGTGTACTCAGCCAGTAGGTTGGTTGCACCTGCTGATGGGTGGCTTGCCTCCGAGGCTGCCGTGGGGCCGGTGGTTGTTGTAGAAGTTTAGCCATGGCTGCAGGGCGTCGGTG
>NZ_JBDLAK010000041.1:0-14873 GCF_039748055.1 Burkholderia sp. RS01 | reverse complement strand
ACAGCGCCGATGGTACTGCACCCGGGAGGGTGTGGGAGAGTAGGTCACCGCCGGACAACCATTACACGGTCGAGAGCCCCAACCACACGGTTGGGGCTCTCCCGCATTTAAACGTTTATCCAATTTTGGTGCTTAAACGTTTATCCAAACTCATGAGCCTTTTTCTTCCAGGAAGTTGGATATTCCTGGCGACGCATATGCTCTGGTCAGATGCCAGTCGCGATCATTGTTTGCGGGATTCCAAATATTTTGCCGCAGAACTTTGGTCTTTTTCCTTCTGCATATGGCTAAGGTGTACAGACGCATCGATGACGATGCGTACATCGGCTTTAGGAGTCCCCGATGAGCATCGAAACTGACTTCCCCAAAACCAGGAAGAGCACCGGCAGGAAGCCGCTCAAGCACCGGTTTCCGCGCGCCAGGTTGGTCTCTCTGGCTACAACTTTCCTACTCGTGTCCACAATTTCGATTATCGGAGGCCCCGCGGAAGCGGCTACCGTGACCATCTCCCCTTCTGCGGACGCAGTGGTGAAACGGGACACTCCGACCACCAACTACGGCACGGCTACCGGCCTGAAAGCCGACAATTCACCGGTCGAAATGGTGTTCCTGAAATTCACCGTAAGCGGCACGGGCAGTACCGTTACCGGGGCAAAGCTCCGGCTGTTCGTAGCCGACCCGTCCAACCTCGGTGGCCAGTTCCGGAGGGTCCTGAACAATTCGTGGGTTGAAAACACCATCAACTTCAACAATGCACCGGTAGCCGAAACCGCCGTGATCGCGTCGGTGGGCGCCGCAACGCAGAATACCTTCGTGGAAGTGGACGTCTTCAGCGTCATCAAGGGCGACGGGACCTACTCGTTCCGGATCAGCAACACGTCCTCTGACGGAGTGGTCTACAGCTCGAAGGAGACAGCAGATCCCACCCGCCGGCCCCAGCTGATACTGACCACTAACGCAACACCGCCCCCGCCTCCGCCGCCTCCACCCCCTCCGCCCCCTCCGCCGCCTCCGCCAGCCAATCCCTGCGGCCAGACGGCGACGCCGCCGGCGACCTACGACCATGTCATATGGGTTCTCTTCGAGAACAAGACCTACTCGCAGGTCATCGGGAGCCCGAATGCGCCGTACATGAGCCAGACTGCCCGGCAGTGCGCCTCGGTCTCCACCTGGAGCGACGCCGGCCAGGGGCTGCCGTCCCTCCCCAGTTATCTGGCCATGACCTCTGGCAGCACCCAGGGAGTCACCAGCGACTCGAATCCCGGCAACCTTCCGCCTATCACCAGCGACAACATCTTCAGGCAGGTCAGGACACGAGGCCTGACCTACAAGAGCTATCAGGAGGACATGTCCACCAACTGCCGGCTGAGTTCCTCCGGCCTGTATATGGTTCGGCACAACCCGGAAGTGTATTACCAGGGTCCGGGTGACAGGACGGCGTGCGCCACCAACAACATCTCGCTGGGCACGCCAACCTCTGGAAACCTTGCCCGCGATCTCGCCAACAACACCCTGCCGAATTTCTCCTTCATCACGCCGAACGTCTGCAACGACATGCACGACTGCAGCATCGCAACCGGTGACACGTGGCTTTCCGGATGGCTTCCCGTCATCCTTAACAGCCAGAGCTATCAGGCAGGGCGAACGGCAGTGTTCGTGCTCTTTGACGAGGACACGCCCGTTCCCAACTTCGTCGTGGCGCCCTCGGTCGTCCCCAACAGGGTGGTGCAGGGCTCGTTCAGCCATTACTCCCTGCTGCGGGCCACAGAGGAAATGCTGGGAATCAACGTCCTCCTCCTCAACGCGGGGCAGGCGCAAAGCCTTCGGCCGGCGTTGAACCTGTAGCCTCCTCGAATCACAACTCCGTAGCAAACAGCCGACATCCGGCCGAGGAACATATCCCGGCCGGATGTCGTTGTGAGAGCGGAGCCAGTTCAGCTTGGGTTCCGGTTGCCAGGCCATCTCCGACGTCACTCAAAGGACCCTCATGCCCCAGCGCACCATCGTCATCACCGGAGCCAGCGACGGCATCGGAGCAGCAGCCGCTCGGAACCTAGCGAAGGCAGGCGAGCGGATCGTCGTCGTCGGGCGTTCCCCGCAGAAAACCGCAGCGGTGGCCGCGGAACTGCGTGCCGACTACTTCGTCAGTGACTTCGCCGAGCTGGCGCAGGTGCGGGAGCTGGCCGCTGCGCTGAAGGAAAAGTACCCGCGGATTGATGTCCTGGTGAACAACGCCGGCGGCATCATGGGCGCGCACGAGCTCACCGTGGACGGCTACGAGAAGACGTTCCAGATCAACCACCTGGCTCCGTTCCTGCTGACCACCGAACTGATGGATGTGCTCACGGCCAGCCGCGCCACGGTCATCAATACCGCCAGCGCGGCGAACGGGTTCGGCAAGCTGGAACTGGATGACCTGAATTCGGCCGGGAGGTACTCGACCAACCGTGCCTACGGAACTGCCAAGCTGGCGAACATCCTGTTCACCACGGAGCTGCAGAACCGCTTCGGCGGTGCTGGAATTTCGACGGCGGCCTTCCACCCTGGCGTGGTGGCCACGAACTTCGCGGCCGAGTCCACCAGCTGGATGCGGCACGCCTACAAGACGATCATCAACCGCTTCCTGTTGACTCCGGAACAGGGCGCAGACACCCTCGTGTGGCTCGCGACCTCGACGCCGGGGCAGGACTGGGTACCCGGCGCCTACTACGCGAAGCGCGCCCTGGCCAAGGCCAACAAGCAGGCCTACGACGCCGATCTCGCACGTGAACTGTGGGACCGCAGCCAGGAGATGGTGACGGCCAGCGAGCCGGCGGAAAAGCCTGAGCTGGACAACGCCTGACAGCGAAGGCGGCGCCTCACCGCCTCAGCCGCAGGCCCTCCAGGGCGTCGATGGCGTCGGCCGAGCGCAGGATGGCCAGCTCCAGTCCGGACTCGGGTTCCGGATGGGAGAACAGGTAACCCTGCAGTGAATCGCACTGCAGGTCCGTCAGGTAGGCGGCTTGTTGGGCCGTCTCCACGCCTTCCGCCGTGACCCGCAGGCCCAGGCTGTGTGCCATGTTGATCATGGAGCTGAGGATGGGCAGTTTCTCCGCCCCTGTGCGGATCATCGAGACGAAGGACTGGTCGATCTTCACCGCGTCCACGGGCAGGTCCTGAAGCCGGCCCAGCGAAGAATAGCCCGTGCCGAAGTCGTCCAGGGCAACCCGCACCCCGGCGTTGCGCAGGCTTCCGAGCTGCCGGATCACGTGGGCGTCTGGGTCGAGGAACACGCTCTCGGTCACCTCCAGCACGAGCTGCCGCGGATCCATCCCGCAGGACGCGGCCAGGCACAGCACGGCGTCGGCGAAGTCGCGCTCCCCGAGCTGCACACTGGAGACGTTCACCGCGAGAGACCGGTCCAGCCGTCCGCCGAGCCATGCCCGCAGCTGCAGGAAACTTTCCCGCATCATGTGCATGCCGATCGTGGAGATCAGTCCGCTGCGCTCCGCCGTCGGAATGAACTGCGACGGCGGGACGCTCTCGCCGCCGCGGGCCCACCGCGCCAGCGCCTCGAACTGCGTCACTTCACCCAGCCGCGGCGAAACGACCGGCTGGAAATTGACGGTGATCCCGCCGTCGTCGACCGCGAGCCGCAGGCCCGCTTCCATGGCCGTCCGCTGCACCAGCGCGGTCATCATTTCGGGCTGGAAGCGCATGAACCGGTTCTTGCCGGCGGCCTTCGCCGCGTACATCGCCACGTCCGCCCGGCGCAGCAGTTCCGACGCCGCCACGGCATCCTCGCACATCGAAGAAAGCCCCAGGCTCAGGCTGGGCCGCAGCATGGATCCCTCGATCCGCACCGGAACGTTTAGCGACTGCACAATGTTTTCCGCCACGGCTTCGGCGTCGGTGGACCCGGTGAGGAGCACCACGAACTCATCGCCGCCCAGCCGGGCCACGGTGTCCTCCGACCGGACGCAGGCCCTCAGCCGCCGGGCCACCTCCACCAGCATCTGGTCGCCGGCGTGGTGGCCAAGGATGTCGTTGACCTCCTTGAAATCGTCCAAATCCAGGAGGAGGACGTCGACGGCGGCGCCGTCCTTGCCGTGCAGGGCTTCGGTCAGCTGGTCGTGGAACAGCTTCCGGTTGGCCAGCCCGGTCAGCGGGTCCTGGAACGCCATCGCCTTGAGCTGCGCGGCCTGCTCGGCGAGTTCCGCCATCGCCTGCCTCGCCTGTTCCTGGGCACGGCGCCGGGGAGTCACATCGCGGAAGCTCCAGACGCGGCCCACCACCGCGTTGCCTACCCGCTGCGGGCGTGAGTAGCGTTCAAAGGTGCGGCCGTCCAGGAAGTCCAGGACGTCGTGGCTTTCCGCCGTGGGGTGGGCGTACAGCTCGTTGACTTTGTCCACGAAGCCTGCTGGGTTGGAGAGCAGCCCGAGCACGTAGTCGATGACGGCCGCATCATCGCCGGTGGCCATGAGTTCGTCGGGGATGCCCCACATGGTGGTGAACTGCTCGTTGATGCCGGCGATCTTTCCGTCGATGCCCACCACCAGGATGCCGTCCGCAGTCGATTCCAGGGTGGCACTGAGCAGTGACATAGCCTCGCGGAGCCCGGCATCTGCCTCCTCCCGGTGGAACGTCGCGCGGACCGCTGCGACCACGGATGTGCTGTGGTCCGAACGCAGGAAAGAGCAGGCCACCTCGGCCGGGAACTCGGTCCCGTCGCTGCGCAGGCCGTGGGCTTCAAACGGTGTGAGGGCCGGGACGTCGTGGCCGGATTCCTGGCTTTGGCGAAGGCCGGCGAAGAGCTGCTCAAAGCCGCGCCGGTGCCCGTCGGCAAAGGCCATGCGGTGGTCCTTGCCCAGCAGTTGGTGTTGTTCGTACCCGAACAGCCGGTCCGCGGCGGCGTTGGCCTGGCTGATGATGCCAGCGCCGCTGATCACCAGCACGGCGTCCGGCAGCGCGTCGAAGAGCACGCCCTCGATGCCTGTTTCCAGCCGTTGCCCGGGGCGTAAAGGAACGGCCATTATGCAGCCACCACGTGAGACCAGGAAATATTCATTGAGCGTCCTCCCCTCTGGAAATCATAGAGGTTCGTTGCCTCCGGACTCGACCCTTGCGGGGTTTCGACGGGCTCAATCAGTGGTGGCCGGGGTTTCGGCAGGCTCGGTTAGCGGACGGTCCGGGTTTCGGCGGGCTCAGCCAGCGGAACGTCGGCATGCTGGTTCGTCCCGAGACCGCGGACCGTCCAGCCTTCCGCCCGCCATGCCGAAGCGTCCAGCACGTTCCGTGCGTCCAGCACCGCCCGCCGTCGCACAAGCTGTCCGACGGCGGCCGGCGACAGCTCGCGGTACTCATCCCATTCGGTGAGCAGCAACACCAGCTCGGCGCCTTCCAGGGCCCGCTTAGTAGAGGCCTCGAAACGCAGCTGCGGGTAGCGCATCCAGGCGTTGTTGATGGCCTTCGGATCCGTCACCGTCACGTGCGCGCCTGCCGCTGCGAGCCGGAGGGCGACGTCCAAGGCGGGGGAGTCGCGGGTGTCGTCCGTTGCCGGCTTAAACGCAGCACCCAGCACCGTCACTGTCCGGCCGGCCAGATGTCCGGCGCACAGCTCCCGGGCGATACCAACGGTGCGTGCCCGCTGGCCGAGATTGATCGCGTCCACCACGCCCATCCAGTCGTCCACGGACCGGACCTCGAGCGCCTGCGCCTGCGCCCGGAAGCTGCGGATGTCCTTGGGCAGGCAGCCGCCACCGAAGCCCAACCCGGCATGCAGGTACCGGTTGCCGATGCGCGGATCCATGCCCATCGCCTCACTCAACTCGGTGACGTCCGCGCCGGAGGCATCGCACAGTTCGGACATCGCGTTGATGAAGCTGACCTTCGTGGCCAGGTACGCGTTCGACGCCGACTTGATCAGCTCCGCGGTGGCGAAATTGCACACCAGCCGCGGAATGCCGGCGCACAGCAGCGGCTCATAGACGGCGTCGAGCACCGCCGTCACGCCTCGCGCCGCGCCGGTCCCGCGCTCGAAGGCGGCCTCCCTGCCGCCCCGCACGCCGTACACCAGCCGGTCCGGCACCAGCGTGTCCTTCACGGCAGTGCCCTGCCGCAGGAACTCCGGGTTCCAGCCCAGCAGCACGTCCGGACGGGTAGCCAGCATCCCGCCGAGCATGTCCACCGTGCCCACTGGCACCGTTGATTTGCCGACGACGGCGGACCCCTGGCCCAGGTGCGGAAGGAGACTTTCGGTGGCGGAGACCAGGTAGGTAAGGTCGGCGCCGTCGGACGTCTTGGACTGCGGCGTGCCCACGCACAGGAAATGGACCTGGGCGGATGCGGCATCCGCGAAGTCCGTGGAGAACGTGAGGCGGCCGGTCGCCCGGCCATCACGGAGCAGCTCATCCAGGCCCGGTTCGAAGAACGGTGCGAACCCGCGCGCCAGGTGGTCCACTTTGGCGGGATCGACGTCGATCCCCACCACCGTGTGGCCCATTGACGCGAGCGTGGCCGCGTGCACGGCGCCGAGGTAGCCGCAGCCGATCACGGAAATTTTCACAGGGGGACTCCTTCAGGGGCGCGGGCTCGGGTTTCGCGGGCGGCTCCGGTTTCGCTCACCGCAGGCACCCTAACCTCGCAAGCTCGGCCAGGGGACCCTGCCGGCGTGGGCCCCGGCTCAACCAACGGTCTCGCGGGGCCTTGATCTCGGCAGGCTCGATCAGCGGAAATCGAGACCGGGGTACCCGCGATCACGGACGTGTAGTGCCGGACCAGTTCCGCGCTCAGGGCCGGCCACGTCCGGCCCTGGACCGAAGCGTGGGCTGCAGCCGCGAACGCCCGGCGCTTGGCGTCGTCGCCCATCAGGTCCATGACGTGCCGGCGCAGGCCGGCCAGGTCGCCGGGCTCGTACAGCCACCCGGTGCGGGAATTTTCCACGAGGTCCAGCGGGCCGCCGCGGCCCGTGGCCACCACCGGAACGCCCGATGCCATGGCCTCTTGGATGGTCTGGCAGAAGGTCTCGAATTCGCCGGGATGGACGAAAAGGTCGAAGGAGGCCACGGCCCGGGCCAGCTCCTCGCCGCCGAGGAAACCGGCAAACACGGCGTCCGGCAGGGCCTCCTGAAGGGCCTCCCGCTGCGGCCCGTTCCCCACGATCACCAGCCGGGTGCCAGGAACATCGGCCAGCACGGCCAGGTCCTCCACCTGCTTCTCAATCGCGAGCCGGCCCACGTAGCCGATGATCCGCTCGCCGCCGGGCGCCATCGAAGCCCGCCAGCCGTCGTCGCGCTTTCCCGGCGCAAAACGCGCGGTGTCCACACCGCGCCGCCACATGTCCACCCGCGGAATCCCGCGGCCGCGCAGCTGGTTCAGCGCGAAGGTGGACGGCACCAGCGTCCGGGAGGCCAGCAGGTGGATGTTCTCCACCCGGTTCCAGGCCCAGTTCTCCAGGAACGGCACGCCATACCGGGCGGCGTAGCTGGGAACCTCGGTCTGGTAGATGGCCACGGTGGGGATGCCCAGCTGGTGCGCCGCCTGCGCCGCCCGCCAGCCGAGGACGAACGGTGATGCAAGGTGGACCACGTCCGGTGCGTAATCGGCAAGGATTCGCTTGACCCGGTACACACCGCCCAACGCCACCCGCACGTTCGTGTATCCGGCCAGCGGCACGGAGGGGAGCCGGTGCACAACGGCCCCGTGCACAACGTCGAGAACATCTGTGTCCGACGTCGACGGCGCAATCACCAGCACCTCATCGCCCCGTTCCTGCAGATGCTCCAGCACCCGCAGGATGGAGTGCGTAACCCCGTTCATCAGCGGCAGGAATGATTCGGCAACGATTGCGATCCTCACCCCTCCACGGTGTGCCCGGCGTCTGACACTGCGGGGGAGCAGGCGTTACCGGGAGGGGAAGGTTGGGTTAACACGAAGTCGGCGGGTTTCGGCAGGCTCAACCGGCGCGGCGGGTTCGGCGGGTTTCGGCAGGCTCAACCAGCGGTGTCGGGCCGGAGGATGTCCGGCAGCTCGTCCACGTAGACGGTCTGGGGCGGTTCGAAGTAGATCACCAGCACCTTTTCCCCGACCCGGAAGACACTGACCTTGTCGAACGGGTGGGCATGGAAGGCGCTGGTTCCGCCCCGGTACGGAAGCATGATCTCGCCGATGGTTCCTGGCCCGATCAAACCGGTGACCCTGCCGATCTTTCCGGTCAGGCTCCGGTCCACATTCCTATGCACCGGGAGTCTTCGGAGGCCGTTTGGCCGGATCCTGCCCGTTCTTGAGCGCGGACGATAGGCGGGGCAGGAAGGTGCCGGCCTGGGAGAGGATTCCGCCGACCATGCTGTTGAGGCCGTCGGCGCCGTTCAGGACCGTCAGCTGGTCCACATGGCCGAACGGTTCCGCGGCAGCTGCCACGATGGCCGGCATGTTCTCCGCCAGCTGCTGGGCGATGACGGCGTCCTGGTTGCTTTCGAGGGCCTCACCGCGGGCCTTGATGCCGTCGGCTTCTGCCAGGGCCTTGGCCTTGATCGCGGAGGCGGCAGCATCGCCGCGTGCCTTCGTCGCGGCGGCTTCAGCTTCACCTGTCACCCGCGTGGCGCCGGCGATGGCCGCGGCGGCAGTTGCGCTTGCCTGTGCCTCGACTTCCACCCGCCGGGCGTTGGCCTGGGCCTCGAGCTCGGTGCGCTTGGCCCGTGCTTCGGCGGCGCTGATATCGGCGGCCTTCTGCGCTTCAGCCTCGGTCCGCTGGGCGTACGCCTTGGCATCGGCGGGTTTGCGGATGGTGGTCTGGAGTTTCTGCTCCTCACGGTCGGCCTCAAGCTTGGCCACCTCAGTTTCCTGGACCACCACCTGCTGGCGCGCTGTTGCGTCTGCCAGCGGGCCGGCCTGTGCTGCGTTGGCGCGTGCCCGTTCGGCATTGGCCTGGGCCACGGACTGCTTGATGGCCGAGACGCTCTGCGCGTCGGCAATCTGCGCCGCCGCCTCGGCTTCCTTCTCGGCCGCTTCGCGGTTCCTGGTGGCCTCGGCGATGCGGGCTTCCATCTTGACCTGCGCGATGTGCGGCTTGGCGATGTTTTGAATGTAGCCGGTGGGATCCTGCAGGTCCTTGATTTGCAGTGAATCGACCACTAGGCCGAGCTTCTCCATCTCTACGCCGCTCGCGCCGCGGACCTGTGATGCCAGTTTGTCGCGCTCGCGGATAATTTCCTCGACCGTCATGCTGCCGATGATTGACCGCAGGTGGCCTTCAAAGACGTTGTAGACCTGGCTTTCCATTTTTGGCTGCTGGCCGAGGAACCTGCGTGCAGCATTGGCGATAAAGGCCGGGGCGTCGCCGATCTTGTAAATCACCACGCCGTCCACGATCACCTGGATGCCCTGGGACGTCACACAGGAGACTTTGAGTTCCGTTTCGTTCAGCGTCAGGGAGAGGGCCCGGACCGTCTGCAGCCCGGGGACCACCAGGGCGCCTTTGCCCGTGACGATTTTGAAGTCCATCCCGTCGGTGTTCTCCAGCGTGCCGCGCGTCAGCCCGGAAATAATGAGTGCTTCGTTTGGTTCAGCCACCTTCCACATCAGCTTCACGGCCAGCCAAATCGCCGCAATCCCGCCGAGCACCGCCGCGATGGTGGCGATGAGGGGGAGGAAGGCTGCCAGGTTCTCCATGGCCGGGTCCTTTCCGAGCAATCAAAATGGTCTAACGGGAGACCCCCAAAGACGGAAGCCAAATCCTGCTTGGTTGACTGCAGGAACAGCAACGCTGGTGAACCTCGAGCTGCGGGAATCCCAGCTGTAATAGACAGTTTGGGCAGGTCAGAGCGCAGAAGTCCAGCAATTCCGCCATCCGGAATCTGGGCACGTACCCGGCAGTAGCCACCTGGCGCTGGCACGAAAACGGCCGCCCTGCCCGGAGGCGAGGCGGCCGTCGTCGTCGTCAGAGACTTAGGTGTTCTGGACGCGGTCCTTGGCGTCCGTGGCGCTGTCCTTGACGTCGGAGACGGCCGCCTGGCCTTCTCCCTTGACGTGCTCGGCAGCGTCGGTGGTCGTGGCTTTGACGTTTTCCATGGCTTCCTGGGCGGGTTCCTTGAGGCCCTGGGCGACGTCCTTTGCGGCCTCGGTCAGTTGCGCGGTGACCGGTTCCGCGGCTGTCTTCAGGGCATCGGCAGCCTCCCGCTCCTTCTGGCTCGGCGGGATCAGCGACGACACGAGAAGCCCGGCGCCGAAGGCGATCAGCCCCGCCGCAAGGGGATTGCCCTGCGTTTTCACGGCTGCCTTGTGCGGCGCATCGCCGATGGCTGAGCCCGCGTCGCCAATGGTCGATCCGGCAGAACTAGTGGCCGAGTGGACGCCGCCTGAAGCGTGGTCCGCTGCTCCCATGACTTTCTCCTTCACTCCGAATACGGCGTCTTTGACCTTGTCGGTCTGCCTGTGGACGATGTTGGACGGTGTTACTTTGTCAGCAACCGCGTCCACGTTAGTGCCGAGGCGCGCGCGGGTGGCTTCAATGTCGGCGCGGATGGCGTCCGGGTTTTCACTCATCGGTGGTCTCCATTGGGTTTCAGGGTGGGCGGGATTTCCTGGACGGTCTCAACGGTCTGGGGCATGCCCTTGATCGCTTTGAGTTCCTTGCGGCCCATCGATGCCAGTACCGCCGCGATGATGCCCCAGAGCACTGCGACGACGACGGCGGACCAGCCAAGGCCCATCAGTTCGCCCAGTGCGTACCAGAGTGCGACGGACAGGAACAGGAGGACGAAGTGCCCGGCCACGCCGGCGCCGGCAAGCATGCCGCCGCCCTTGCCGGCCTTGGTTGCGGACTGCTTCGCTTCGGCCTTGGCGAGTTCCACTTCCTGGCGCATCAGGGTCGATATGTCCCGGGAAACCTCCCCGAGGAGATCGCCCAAGGAGGTGGAGTCCGCCTTGGCGTGTGCGGGTGTGGACGGAATTTCGCTGCTCACAGGTGGCGTCCTTCACCCTCGGCATTGGGGTCATCTGCATCGCGCAGCGGAACGCCGGGCGCGGTGGTACCCCGTGGCTCACCGTAAGCGGGTTCGCCGGGTGCGGTCTCGCCGAAGGCCGGTTCCGCGCTGGCGGGTTCGGCGTAGGCGGGCTGACCATACCCCGGGGCGCCCGGTGCCGGCTCACCGTAGGGCGGCTCGCCGTAGGCCGGTTCCACGCTGGCGGGTTCTCCATAAGCGGTGGCGGTGTAGGCAGGCTCGCTGAGTTCAGCATGGTCGTAGAACGGTTCTCCGGCGCCCGCGTCTCCGGCGCCCGCGCCGACGATGCCTTCGGCCACCGGAGGCTGGACCGGCTGAGGGGGCACAGTCGTGCCCGTCGCGGAACTGGCGTCCGGGGCTCCGGCCTGCAGGCTCCTGCCCAGCCGGCCTGCCAGGACGCCTGCCCCGGCCGCGATGAGCAGGAATGCGCCGGGGCGCTGGCGTGCAAAGGACTTGACCTCGTCCAGCAGTGATCCCGGGTCCCGGTTGTCCAGCCAGGAAGCGACCGCCTGTGAGCGCTCCGCAGCCTGGCGAACCAGGTCCGAGGCGACACCGGGCTGGTCCGAGGCGCTGGCCATGCTGTGCAGTTCGCCGGAGATGTTCCGGAGTCCGGCGGCGACCTTCTGCTGTTGCGTTCCTGCCTGGCTGGTGAGGTCAGATTTCGCCTGGTGCAGAAGGTCCCGGGCGTTCGTCTTCACTTCGGAGGCAACGTTAGCTGCCTCCGCCTTTGCCGTCCCCGCCACGTTCTGGGCGGCCCCTGCTGCTTGGTCGGCCACGTTCGCGGCTTCTTCTTTGGCCGTGTCGGTCTTCGAGGCTGACGCTGGGCTCCCGGAGAGGCCCGAGCCATATGCCGTTGAGTTCTGTGTAGCCGGGGGAACGGTGAGGCTACCGTCCTGCGGCCATTGGTTCTCTGTCATCTTCGCTCTCTTTCCGAAAAGGTCAGCTGCTGTTTCAGGAACCAGCATTGCTGGCATGCAATAGTAAGCATGATTACTATTAAATAGTAAGCACCCTTTGCAATCTCGGGAATAACCGAAGGAAGCTTGCCCCCGGGATGGTAAGCATGCTTATGGTGGAGCGGATCGATACCGACGGCGTTGACGGTACTTGCCGCCGGCATCGCGGAACTCCGGCGCTCAGGCAGTTCACGGGCGGTGACGCGTCCTGGCCAGCCACCTTGGTGCTTTCCAGCGTCGAGGGCCGGGCTCCCGACCGACTCGGACTTGAGAAAGAAGGATGACACCGATGGTCCCGAATGCTGACGCTGAGCCGTGGGGCCCTCATCAGTTGCTGTCCATGGCAGCCCGACTCATCCAGCGCCGCCAAGATCAGGCGCTTGCAGACCTGGGGCTCACACACGCGGCCGTCATTGCCCTTCAGGGGCTCACCGCGGGTCCGCTCAATCAGGAGAATCTGGCCGCCGAGATCAAAGTCCGCAGCCAGTCGCTCGGCAGGGTGCTCGCGCGGCTTGAAGGCGAGGGTCTGGTGACGCGCACGTCGAGTTCCCGCGACAGGCGCAGCAATGATGTGGCCATCACGGACGCAGGGCTTGGCGCCTTGGCGGCTGCCCGCGAGGTGGAGAAGGATGCCCTGCCGCCGAACTTGGCCGAGGGGGCTGTCTTGAGTCGCGAACTGGCGCGGGTGATCAGCTACTTTCCCGGTCCGCACCGGGCCCGTGCGACGGGCAGGGAGGAAGCGGCGACCGAGGCGCCAAGCGGAGCGGACCGCCCCACGGCGACGGAGAACCCTGGCGCTACGACGCCTCCGGGCGCAGCGCAACAGTCCGCCGACCGGGCGCCGGACGTAACGGATTTCACTGAGGACTCATAGACCCTGAGGCTTCAAAAGGCGCTGGGGCCTTGCGCGATGCCCGGGCTTCAAACGCCGTGGCCCTAAACAGGGCCTTTCCCTAAGTGCGGGCTGAGAGCCCAGGGCGCCCGGACGGCGGGTGGCCGGTACGTCTAGGGTGACGGATTTCAACGTCGTCCCCGCGCCGCCGCCTGGCAGCGCGGGCACAAACGTCGTCCGTGATTCTGCTGAGTGATCCCTTCCAGGACTTCTTCGGTTGACCGAGGCGACCTAAGACCTGGCAGGCAAGCTGCGCCGGCCCATCGGGTCCGGCCAGTTGCCGATGATTCCTGACATGGGATCGGGCCAGTTGCCGATGCCCGACCGGGCCTGGGCTGAGTGGCCGCGAACGGCTCCGGATGATTGCAGGGCAGGACGCGGGGCAGCGGGAAGTTGGGTGTGTGTAGACATGACATTTTCTCCTGACTGAACTTTTGAGCCGTACGCCGATGGCGCAGGTGGTCATTTCTGCCGTGATGAGGGCAGAGTTGACCTGTTCAGTCGGGAGAAGACCCCGGATCGAAGGCGGGGCTGGCAGGGACGGATTGGCTGGCGTCATGGGTCCGTGCGCCGGAACGGAGGTTCATGCCGCTCCAAGATCCGGCGACGTCGGCCGCCTGGACGCCGGAACCTTGTGCCGCTGAGGACGACGATCCGGACGGGCCCTCTGCAAGGGATGCGACCGGTTCCAGGGGCAGCGTGGCGCGGGGCAGGCCAAGGGGTGCCGACCGGATTGCTCCGGCTGCCTCAGGCCGGTGGGGAGTTGTCATCTGAAGCTGCGCCAGCGACGGGCCGGCCACATCGAATGTCGGCACTGCTGTGGCGCGAGCGGGTGTAGTGGCTTTCGATTCGTTGCCTGCGCCGAGGGACGGTGCGGCTTGCGCCTTATCCGCTGCGGCAGCTTCAGGGGCATCGACCCGCGGGGATGTCACTACCGGCGGCACGCCCGGCAGCGATTCCACCGGCGGTACGGAGGGAACAGCGCCCTCTACGACGCCAATGACCTCGTTCGCTTCCGCCAACACCGGGGCCGCCGGCTTGGTCACCGTTGATGCGACGGCGGCCGCCTCGCCGACTACCGTGTTGGCGGTGCCCGTCGCACTGCCCACTGTGGTGTTGGCGGCGCCCGTCGCACTGCCCACTGTGGTGTTGGCGGTGCCCACCACAGCGCTGGCCGTTCCGGTCACGGAGTCTGCGGTGCTCGCCACGGCGGAAATTGTGGTGGCGACGGGAGCCTTGAGGTTCGGGATCGCCGGGTCGGCAGGCGCAGCCCGCAACGGTTTTGCGGCAGGC
This sequence comes from Burkholderia sp. RS01, assembly GCF_039748055.1. Lineage (NCBI taxonomy): Bacteria > Pseudomonadati > Pseudomonadota > Betaproteobacteria > Burkholderiales > Burkholderiaceae > Burkholderia > Burkholderia sp. RS01. The sequence continues at coordinate 753 of NZ_JBDLAK010000041.1, read as the reverse complement.
GACGCAATGAGATCTGAAGCGGAACTGGCAGCAATCCCGGCCGGGCCCGCATCCAAAGTCGAGGCCTCCGCAGCGGCGGACCCCCATATCAGCCATGCCAAGGCAAGGATGGCGGGGGCCAAGAACGAGCGCACGGCAACAGAGCAAACGAGACGCACGCTGCTGCCGCCCATCCGATACACCCCCCAGAGGCAATGGGAAACCAGAATATGCCCGGCCAGCGGTTCCGTCTAGACAAAAAATATCCCAGCGCCAATTTGGCCGCTGATTTGTGGGCCGCTGACAGCGATCCGCCGGTTCCTCCGCCGTAAAATTAAAGCAAGAGGTGTTGGAGGAATGTCCGGTTCGATCGCCGTCGTCCTGCTGGTTCTGGCAGTGATTGCCGTTGTGGCCATTGCCGCCACGGTGAGGGAAGTCCTGCGCGAGGGACGCGGCCACATGCCCGCCGAGCCGTCGCAGCGCCCCTGGACGGCGGGCAATTTGCCGAGCCAGCCGTACTCCCTGATCCGCTTCTAGAACCCTGTTGAGGTGCCGCCTCCGCAGTTGGGGGTCTGAGGAGGTGGCGGTCATGGGTGCCGGCAGGCGCCAGCGAATCGGGGGAGATGCCGGCGGTGAAGCCGCAGCGCCTGGTTTTGCGGGACTGCTAGACGATATGAAGTGTGGCGGGCCGGTCCCTGATGTAGGACTGGAACCTCGGGTTCAAAGAGGTTCGTGGGTTGCCGGGCCACGGTCTGTTCCGCCACCAAGAGGCGG
>NZ_JBDLAK010000040.1:0-18418 GCF_039748055.1 Burkholderia sp. RS01 | reverse complement strand
CGGCGCTTGACCCGTGGCTGAACTACTACAACACTGAACGCATCCACGCCGCCATCAACAGCACCCCGATCACGCGAGTGTCACTAACCTAATGGCCGGGTACAGCTAGCGGCGCTGCCGGGCAGGGCCGGGGCGGCTTCCGCCGGAACCGCCCCAGCCCGACCGCGCATCGCCGGTCCGGTGGGAGAACGGGCCATGGGCCGGGAAGTTATACCCGATGAAGGAAGGAGACATAAGAAATGAGTGACTGGCGCCGCTACGACTCCCACCTCTTTCCCGCGTTTTACGAACGCTTCGAGCAACGTTGGGGACAGGGCACGGCACCGTTCCTGGACCCGGAAGCCCACGAACATCCGCTGCCCCGGGCCCAGTGGGTCAATCCCGGGACCGGTGCGGCACTGGCCGTGGTTCCCATCTGGACAGAGGATGACCAGCAGCACCGCTCGTTCGGTGTTTTCTATTTGCCGCCCGCAGGTGACATCTGGGTGCTGCGGCCCGGCTTTACCGGCTACTTGGAACCGGCGGACGGCGACACGGAACACCTGATCGCCCTTCGCAACGACGCGTTTAAGAAAGCTGTCGCACACGCCAGGGAATTCCTCTACGGCCCGGAGGGCGTGGCCCAGTAAAACATCCGGGCAATCTTGGGCCTCCGTGCTGACCCACTTTGACTAGCAGCGGGCAGCGGAACGCCAGCCGACCGCATCCACAGCTCAAACGGGCTTGGCAAGACGCCTTCGGGCCCAGTCCCAGTGGATCAGCTCCTGTTCCAGGCGGACGGATGATCCACAGGCGTCGTTCCCGAGTCCTTCGTAGAGCGCTGCTTCCCCAGGAGTCAGCCTGGTCAGGGGCGCCGTAGACGGTGACGGCTCCGTTGCCCAGGCATCGCGATGGGACAGCAGTGTTTCTTCGTCCATCAGCACGCTCTCCACGTACTTACTGCGGAAGTCCGCCATCAGCCGGACGGCGCTTTCCGAGGCTCGGGCGATGCGCTTGGATAGGGCATCGATGGTGTCCGTCAGCCCGGAGCGGACCGAACTTTCCACCGTGCCGGTGTTCTTGTAGGTCAGTGTCTTGTCCCCGAGCGCGGCGGCGGTGGGCCCTTCGACGGCCGGAAATACTACGTTCCCGGCCAGGACGAACCCCGCCAACAGGGAGCGTGACGTAGTCCCGTCGTCGAAGTCCAAGAGTTTCGACAGCACGGGCACGGCCACCGGCATAGACGGGGCGAGCCGGGGAATCCACGCCACCAGACCAGCATCGATCCCAGCCCTGCCGTCCTCATCTTGCGAACCCATTCCCCAAGAATGCTCCGGGGGACCGCAAGCCGGCAACGACCTTGCGCAGTGGCCGTGGCGCTCGCGGACAACGTTCCCGTGGATGACGCTCCTGCTCGCCCTGACGGGACCCGGCCAGCGTTGACGCCGTTCCCGGGAGCTGCCAGTCTGGCCGGGAAAGCGTTGTTTCGCGACAACGATGCTCTGTGGACCGGCGAAGGAGAAGGGCATGGGCGAACTCGAGGATTTCCTGACCGCGATGCTGGACCGCCAGATAGCGGCGGAAGCGGCGCTTCACAACGGCGATGCGGAGCCGAGGATTGCCCTGTGGTCACGCGCCGACCCGGTCACATTGTTGGGTGCCATGGGGATGTCCGATTCGGGGTGGGACACGGTCAGCCGGACCTTCCGCTGGGTTGCCTCCCGGTTCTCCCACTGCACCGCCTACAGTTTCGAACTTCTTGCGGCGGGAGCCAGCGGGGATCTTGCGTATACGGTCGGTTTTGAACGAGCAAACCTGTCGGTCGACGGCGGCCCGCCCCAGTCCACCAAGCTTCGCGTCACCCATGTCTACCGCCGCGAAGCCGGGGAATGGAAGATCGTCCACCGCCACGGCGACTACGTTCCGGTTGATGAGCCCGCCGGCTGAGGAAGCTGGCCAACCGTCACTGCTAGGTGGCGGAGGAATTGAATCCCGGGTCATTGGTAGCCGTTTCGAGGAGCCGGTCGAAACTGCCAATGCCGTAATCGGGTGGCGTGGCCGCGATGACGATTCGGGTCGTGGTGACCGCGTCAGTTTTCGGCGGGGCAATCTGCTTCGGCTTGGGCTTCGGCGTGGGCTCCGGGATGACCTTCAGGTGCAGACCGGACACCCCGTTCACAAGCCGCGGGAGGCTCCCGCCGTCGACGAGCAGTGAGCGGAGCTCATCAGTCGAAAGCTGGTTCGCCCTGTCCGCCGTGAGTTCGAGAATCACTTCATTCACAGTGGCAGTCAGCCGCTGCAGAAACGCGCGCTCGCTCGAACCCGTGCCCAGGATGCCCAGGACCGTGAAAGTCGAGGCGAAGATCCCGACGAACAGCATGGTGGCGCCGACGTCCCGGAGGCCGGGCACGAACAGCATCAGGATCAGGCACAGGACGAAGCCGACAATTGAAAAGCCGCCGAACATGGCGCCCGCGCCGTCGGCCGGCCTGCCGGTCCATTCCTTCGAAGTGAGGCTGCAGATTTCCCGGTGCTCGGTCCGTGGAATTTGCATGTTCAGTTCCCTTTCACTTCCAGCGGGGCTTCGGCCAGGATGATTGCTTCCCGCGCCTCCCGCAGACTTTCCTGGAGGCCAGGGTCCGGGAAACCGTGGCTGATGCCCTCACCGGTGACCGAAAGATCGGCGACCACCTTGCTGAGATTCTCGCGCTCTTGCGCCAGCATCTTGGACGACGTTAATTTGACCTTGCTCTTCTCCAGCTCAAACAGAGACGTGTTGATCTGAACCCGGCGGGCCCTGATCACGTTGCACACCTGCTGTACGCGCTCCGCTCGGCTGCCGAACATCTGCTTCATCTTGATGGCAATGTCGTGAAGCTCCCTCAGGGTGCTGTAAGTCCGCGCCTCCCGGTTGCCGGTGTGCTGGTCCAGGATTTGACTGATGCGGGAGAGGCGCTGGCCCCAAAGCTCGAGCCCTGCGTGGTTCTGGTGGTGGAGCAGCTCCGCAGCACCAAGGGCCGTGGTCAGGGCATCCCGCCGCGGCGTGAGCCTCCCGGCTGCTGCGTCCAGCCGGCCGAGGAACGCCGCGTAGTTGTCGAGCGGCGGCGCTGACGCTGCGATGGTGCCCGAGGCACGCACGGCGGAGCGTTCGTTTGCCGACGCCGGATGTTCCTTCGCTGTTCCGATCCGCGGCGGTTTGGCAGGCTTCCGTGGTGGGACGGCGCGGGGTTCTGGACTAACGTCAGGTGCGCCGTTGCTCATGATCAGCCATCCCCATTCATGGTCCGTCCAAGGCAGCTTCACGCTGCCCACAGACGGAGCAGGAGCGTCGACGCGCCTGCGTGAGAATGCTCATTGTAGAGGTCGGAAATGACGTTGTCTGCGGGGCGGCGGCAGCGGAGTTCTCGGCTTCGGGTGTTAGGGCGCTTTGCCTGGCGAGAGGGCACTCAGCCCCGCCTCTGTCGCTCACAGCAGCGGACTCGGTTTCTGGCGGACAGCCGGGCAACGCGGGGTCAGTTGGCGCCCAATCAAGGCGGCAAATTGGGCGCCAAGTGACCCCGCGTTGCTGTCTGAGTGCTGGTTCAGGTCCGGCTAGCTAGGGGAGCGGCTGCCGTTCGCCGACGGCGGCCGCGCCGTCGAGCGCGACGTACGTCCGCCGTCGTCGTTCCAGTCTTTCCTGCTGCGCTGGCGACGGTATCTGCGCGCCTTTCGCGCGGTTGCATCTGCTGCACGCGGCGACGAAGTTCTGCAGACTGGTGGACCCGCCCTTGGACCACGGATAGAAATGGTCGCCGTGCTCTGCCGGCCGGGAACAACGACGGCGGAAGCCCGCCTCCATCTCGCACTGGCCGGCAGCCCGTGCCATGCCTTCGCGGCGCTGCTGGCGGCTGAAGCGCCGGACCGGGTCGCGGCGCCGGACGTCCCGGGCTCTCATGACGGCGGCCACGATTACCAGGCCGACGATGAAAGTGGCGGGAAGCGCCACGGCGACCAGGACGCCGTCGAACATCCTCACTGACGCTACGGGGAGGCGGGGCCTCTCCAAGAGCATGTTCGCAGAGGGTGTTCTGGTTCAGGTCGGACTGCAATACCTTTTTCCTATGGCCATGGGCAAGCAACGGTGCTCTGACCCCCTACAGGAATTTCTACTCAGAAGGAGTGGGAAAGGTCATGAATTCACGAACCAAAATCTTCTTTGGAGTCATCGTCCTGCTGCTGGTGGTTGGCGGGGCGACACTTTTTGCCTTCGACAACACAAAAAGGAGTAGGGCCGCGGAGTACAACCCACAGGTCAACCCCGCCGATTTCACCACGAAAATCACCAATAAATACTTCGCCCTCCCTGTCGGCAAAAAACTGACCTACGAAACTACCGCGCAAGGAACAGTCACCGAGAGGATCGAAATCGAAATCCTGCAGGAGACCATGACCATAGAGGGTGTTGAGACGGTGGTGTATCTGGATAAGGAGTACAAGAACGGGCAGCTCGTAGAGGAAACCCGGGACTACTTGGCGCAACACAAGAACGGCGACGTGTGGTACTTCGGCGAGGACGTGAACAACTACTGGAATGGGATGTTGCTGCACCACTCGGGCAGCTTTCTCCACGGAAAAGACGGGGCAAAAGCCGGCATCTGGATGAAGGCCGAGCAGCGCGTCGGCGACTCCTACAGGCAGGAATTTTACGTTGGTAACGCGGAAGACATGCGGGACACCGTCGCTACCGGCGAGACCGTCACCACCAAATCAGGCACATACACCGATTGCGTCAAGGTCTACGACTGGACGCCCCTCGAAAAGAACTCGCGGGAGCATAAGTATTACTGCCCGCAGGTCGGTTCGCTGGTGCTTACAGAGGACCTGGAGACAGGCGGCCGGTCAGAACTCGTGAATGTTGTCCTGCCCTAGGCTTCCACAGCACATCCGCCCGCAACCGGATGACCGCCGAAACGTCAATGTTTTCGGGATTCTTCACTCGGCCGGTGAAGGTGGCCAGCTTACATCCGCGCGAATTTGGCCTTCACCATCAGGTAGAGGCCGTAACAGATAAGGCCGACGCCGACGGCGGTCAGCATATACACCCCGTACGGCTGCTCGCGCAGCGCCTTCAGTCCGCCATCCAGGCCGGTGGACTCCTGAGGGTTGGCCTGAACGGTGGAAATGATGAACAGCAAGCCCACCAGAAACAGTGCGACGCCCTCCGCTATGTAGCCGACCACTCCCAGCCCCGTCACGACGGACCGCGCGGTGCCCGAGGGCGGCAGCTGCAGGTCCTTCTTGAACGATCCCTTGAAGCCGAGAACCACGAAGACAAGGCCGGCGATGGCGATGGCGGCTCCGATGATCATCAGCAGGAACGCGCCCCCTGGTGCTTTCATGATTGAGACGGTGAAGTCGCTGGTCGTCTTTCCGCTGGTTTGGCTGTTTCCGCTTGCGGAGGCAGCGAACGTCAGCGCCATGACCGCGAACACGACGGCCTTGCCGGCTGCGGACAGCTTCCTTACCACCTTCTTCCTGGCCTCCAGCTGACCGTAACCGAATACGGCGTTACTGGTTTGCCAGAGTGCCAGAGCCACGCAGGCGGCGAATCCGACCCACAGCAACAGCAGCCCCTGCGGCTGGGCAGCGAGTTGGGCGACGGCACCGGCCTGGTCCGCCTTTCCCGCCTTGCCCAATGCCAACTGGATAGCGACGAACCCGACCAGAAGGTGCAACAGGCCGCTGACGGCAAAACCTGCCCTGGCCGCAAGCACAAAAAAGCCCTGGAGTTCGACGCATCCTCGACCGCGTTCGCGGCGTCCTTCAGCTCTTTCTTCATTGCCGATCCTTAAGGAAAGCGCAGACGTGGTGGCGGGCATGCGGAAGGGGGTGCCTTACGACGCCGCAGGGGGTCCGGGGTGACGGCGCTGAAGTGAGCGTGTCAGATCAGCTGTTTCCGGGATCGACGAGGCTGTGTTCGTTCTCGTCCTGTGCAGGGGCATCCTTGAGTCCCAGAGGTGAAAGATCCATATCCTCCACTTCGGCGCCAGGTTCGTTCCCCTCAGCGTCCTTGTCCGGGCCGGGATGTACAGACTTGCCAATGGTTTCTTCTTCACCGGCATTGGTATCGGGTGTCTCTGCGGTGGGGACGGGATTCTGTGTCATGAAGTGTCCTTATCTTTCAGTAGCGCCAAGGCATCCGAGGAGCCCAAGGCTCCTTTCCAGTCTATTCTTCGGAGGGCCGGCGCGGCCGCCGTAGCGGGCGATGGTTTTTGGCCAAGCCACCGGGCCCCGGCGCCGGACCCTGGCACCCATGGTGACAGCGACGAATGTCAGGCCGAAGATGAACTACTTCTTGGCCCGGGGCTTGGAAACCTTCGGCTCCTTGGGCGGCAGCCCGGCCACATACGAGTAGGCCTTCGCCACCCAGGCTTTGGCCCGCGCATCATCACCGCTGCCCTCGGCGTTCCATACCTCCGGCAATCCCGTGTAACCGCCCATGGGCCGCTCAGCCGGCCCGAAGGGAACGGTCCGCTCAGTGCCTTCGAGTTCCTCCCGGTCCGCGTCCGCGAGTTTCACCCCGATGGTGGGGCCGAAGAGGCCCGCGAACATGTTCCCGTTGACGAAGGCGCCAAGGTTGCCGAACATCGGCTTCACCACGACGTCGGGATCCGTGGGCATGACGGCGCGGAAATGTTCCTTGTCGGCCTCTGACGGCTTGGGCATCTGCATGGCTTCTTCCTTCGGTACGCATGGGAGACCAATGGGGGCTGGTTTGTGTGAAGCATATTGCGTTCCGGGGGCGCGGGCGAGGCTATCTGCGGTCCGTGCCAGCCGGGTCGTTTGGGCGGTCTCCTGCTGCCTTCCGTACTGAGCGGACGTGCCCCATTTGGCTTTTGGTAAGTCCCGCCCTGAAACACGTGTACAGTAGAGACCGTTGTTGTGTTTGTATTTGGTAGTTCAGGCAGTACGCGCGGTCGAAAGTCCGCGTTCTTCTGAAGTAGCGGTTTTGAACACCCCACACCGGAGGACCCGAAAGTCGGGACTTTTCCTCCACCTTCACGAAGGACAAAAATAATGGCTACTGGTACCGTCAAATGGTTTAACGCTGAAAAGGGCTTCGGCTTCATTTCCCCCGATGACTCTTCACAGGACGTCTTCGCACACTACTCTGCGATCGCTTCCTCCGGCTTCCGCTCCCTCGAAGAGAACCAGAAGGTCTCCTTCGAAACCGAGCAGGGCCCCAAGGGTCCCCAGGCTGTAAACATCCAGGCTCTCTAAGACTTAGCTTCTAGCTAACTCTTCTGAGTCCGGAACCTTACAGGTTTCGAGCAGGGTCCGTCTTTGACGGGCCCTGCTTTTGTTTAACCCGAGTGTGCTTGTTCGGAGGTTTCGACAGTCTCAACCAACGTGCCGCTTCGCCAGGAACGCCTCCAACGCCGGGTTGTCGATCTCCTTCGCCAGCCAGGGCACCGTCTGGGCGGCTGCCTCGTCGCCGAGCACCGCCCGGTGCGACTGGGCCCGCACCACGAACTCCCGCATTCCACTGCGGCTCGCCAGTTCGAGCAGCCGCCCGACGAACTCTGAAGCCCGGGGGGACCGGACGGCGATGGCGACTTCCGCCGCGGTATCCAGCAGCCGCGCCGAATACCAGAGGTACCACGGCTTGGGTTCAAGGCCGCGGCCAACCCAGTGTTCCGCGGCCACCAGATCGCCGTGCGCCAGGAACAGCCGTGCCTCGGCGCCTGCCGCCAACGCCATGTAGCAGTGGTCACCCGCCAGATCGGCCATCACCCAGGACCGGTCGATCAGTTCCGCAGCTTCCTCCAGCCGACCGGCGGCCAGATATGTTTCGCCCCGCACGCCGTCGACAAACGGTTCGAACGCCGTCCAGTGTTCTCCGGCGATCCAGTCGCGGGCCTGGTCCAGTGAACTGGCCGCCTGATCCAGTTCGCCGCGGAGCAGCCGCACCCTGCCGAGCAGCGCCTCGCTGAAGGCCTGCTGCCGGCGGTTCCGGAGTTCTTCGGCGAGCCTTCCGGACTCGGTCAGCGCTGTCACGGCGTCCTCATACCGGGCGGTATCCGAGGCGAGCATGCCTTGGATCCCGAGAATTCTTGCCTGTTCGTCGGGGAATCCCTCGGCAGCCCGCATCGCACGGTCAAGCCAGCCGGCCGCGCGGTCCGGGACGCCCCGCTGCACGGACAGGTAGCCCAGCTCGCGGTACGCCGCGGCGGCAGTGCGGGAGGCGCCGTCGGGCCCTTCCGCCGACAGCGCACGGTGCAGGAAGTCCGCCACCTCGGCGCCGCGGCCGCCGGCTTGGTGGATCAGCGCCCCGGACAGCGTCACGAGGGACTCGGCGAGCAGATGGTCGTCGCCGGTGCGCTGGGCCAGCACGACGGCGAGCCGTAACTGATCCAGCCCCCGGTCGACGGCGCCCGCCCAAAGTGAGGCGCCGCCGGCGTCGAGATAGGACCGCACTGTCGCCGCAGTGGCACGGATGCCGGGGTCCGCCTCCGGAGCGGCAGCGGACAGGGCCTGCCGGATTTCCGCTGGCAGCGGCAGGCCCAGCTCCTGGCGGTAGAGGTTCCCGCATTTGGTGACGTGCTCCCGGGCCCGGCGGTGCTCGCCCAGTGCCACGAGCGCCTTGACCAGAACGGCGTTGCAATCCGCATGGAACGGATCCCGGTGCAGCGCGAGCGTCGTCAGCTCCACCGCCTCACCCGGATTGCCCGCAGCAAGTGCGGCTAGCGAGGCCTCATAGAGCAGGGACTGGACCACGTTGTCGAGGCGGTAGCGCTGGTCCGCCAGCCAGGAATCAAAGACGGGACAATCGGCGAAGGACAGCCCTTCCAACAACTGGCCATCGAGCGTGCGGGGATCGAGTCCTCCCAGGCCGCCCGGGTCAACCGCCTGCATTGCGTCGCAGCGCCACGGCGGCTGAACGGCCAGCCGCAGGGGATCGCCGGCGATTTCCACGCCGTCGAGGGCCCGCCGCAGCTCGGACAGGTTCCAGCGCAGCGCGCCGAGCGGATCCTCGGCATCCGGAAACAGCAGCGCGGCTGTCCGGGACCGGCCTGTGGCGTCCGCCTGCAGCGCGAGGTAGGCCAGCACCGCCCAGGCCTTGCGGCCCCGGGGCTGCGGGGGAGTTGTGCCAGGGGACTCGATCCGCGGCGGACCGAGGAGCCGGATCCACGTCTCGGCCATACCGCCCATGGTACTGCTGCGGCTCCCCGGCGTCTGCGCTGCCTCACACGCTTGCTCACACGCAGGGCGGACACACTGAAATCACCCAATCAGCACACACTCAACCGAGGTGCACCACCATGGAACTGCTCATCCTCCTGTTCGTCGGACTCGGCGTTGTCTCGGCCACCGTCCGGTCCGTCATCACCGACGGCCGGGGCCACACTCCCGGTGTGCGCTCCACCGAGCCGTGGAAAGCGGGCAACCTTCCGAGCGTGCCGTTTTCGGAGGCGCGGTTTTAGCGGGGTTCGGCCGACTTCAGCGGCGGCTGGTTTCGACAAGCTCAACCAGCGGCCGACGGCGGGAGGCCGGCATATCTGCCGGCCTCCCGCCGTCGCACCCATGATCCGTTCCCGCCCGCTGTTCCTGTGCTCAGCCGCGAGGAGTAGGGTCGATATATGTCTGTGTGTACTCACCAGATCGATCCGCTGCAATATCCGTGGAGTCCGCCTGAAGCCTCGGGTGTCATGCATGGCGGTGATTTCATTTCGCTGCAGCTGGCAGCCGACCTGCCGCTGGGGCAGTCGACCCTGCTGGATGGCGAAGACGATTCGCTTTCCTCCTGCCTCAGTGAGGCCCTGGCGGAAGCCAATGCGGAGCCGCTGGACTCCCGGTCTCCCGTGGTCTCCATCGGCTCGAATTCCAGTCCCGACGTCCTGAGGCGAAAGTTCGCTCGGTTCAGGCATCCCGTCAGCGGAATTCTGCCGCTGGTCCGTGCCCAGTTACACCACGTCGCTGTGGGCCACTCGGCGCACGTGAGCAAGGCCGGCTATATCGCGGCCGCTCCGTATTCCCGGCGGGGAAGGCGCAGCACCGTGTGGGTGGCGTGGCTTGATGAGTGCCAACTGATGGCGCTCGACGAGACCGAACCGAACTACCAGCGGATTGAACTCAATGGCGAGGACTGTCCGCTGGTATTGGACAACGGCGAGCGGCCGGAGTCCTTCTCGCTCTTTGCCTCGAGCTGGGGTGTTCTGACCGATGGCCGGGGCGAGAAGCTTCCCTTCCTGGACCAGCCGGCTCTCTTTCGGCACCTCGCAGCCAGCGTGACCGCGGAAGACCTGCAGGACGGGAAATCAGTCTTCGATGGACCGCCTGCACGGGTTGTTGGGCAGCTCGCGATGCCTTCGGTCCAGGCAAGAGCCAAGGAATGGTTCCGCGCGGCCGGGTTGGCGGCGCAGGTGGAATTCGCCGCTGTGGGTGCGGGGTAGGCGGGGTTCTCGAGGCCTCGGTTTCGACAGACTCAACCAGCGTTGCCGGCGATGTGCTCCGCGATGTACTTCGCGTCCCGGCCCACGCCGGCGAAGATCGATGAGCCGTGGCTCGTCAGCCAGGGCAGCCCCACGGCGTACAGGCCGGGGTGTTCGGTGACGCCGCGGCTGTGCCGGGGATAGTTCCACTCGTCCAGGACCGGGATGTCCAGGATGCTGAAGTCCAGCCGGTAGCCGGTGGCCCAGATGACTGACGTGATGTTTTCCGCCGCCAGGTTCACCCGCGCGGGTCCGGCGGGGAGCCAGTCATCCGCCCTGGGCGCTTCCGCCGCCGGCGCCGAAATCCCGGCCGCGGCGATGTACGCATCGAACATCGGCTGCATGCGCTGGTAGAACGCTGTCTCGACTGTGGCCAGACGCTCGGCGAGGTCGTCGCTGAAGACGAGGCCGCCGTCGTCGGCTGCTTCCAGGTGGCCGTGCAGCCGGACGCCTCGGCGGCCGAGGTTCCGGAGGCGGATGTCGTGGCCGCCGTCGGCGCCGGACACCAGCGGGTTGCAGGCGAACCGCGCCGCGGGGGAGGGCAGCTGCCCCGTGGTGAGGCCGTTGAGTCCGTACTTGGGCCCGTGCTCGGCAAGGTGCATCATCCAGAAGAGGATGTCCCGGCCGCGGTACCGGCGCGGCGCCTCCGGGCAGGTGGACACGGCCAGGTGGATCTCGCGGCCGGCGGCGAGCAGCTCCTCCGCGATCTGGCCGCCGGACTGGCCGGTGCCCACGATCAGGACGGCGCCCGCAGGCAGCTGCTCCGGGTTGCGGTAGGCATCGGTGTGCAGCTGCAGGATGCTGCCTGGCAGTTTCGCGGAAACTGCGGGGATCTTCGGTTTCTGGTAGCCGCCGGTGGCCAGCACCACGTTGCGTGCCCGCCAGCCGCCCCGGTTCGTTTCCGCGCTGAATCCGCCGCCGCTGGGGGCGATCCGCGTGACGTCCGTGTCCGTGCGTACCGGCGCGCCGACCGTCTCCGCGTACTTCCGCATGTAGTCCACCACGTCCGCGCGCGGCATAAAGGCTTCCGGTTCGGGCCCGTCGTAGGGCATGCCGGGCAGCGCGAGCGAAAAGTTCGGCGTGTTCAGGACGAACGCGTCCCACCGGTCCTGCCACGCGCCTCCGAGGGCGGGGCGCCGCTCGAGCAGCTGGTGTTGGACGCCGGCCTGGCTCAGCCAGTAGCTCGTGGCCAGGCCAGCCTGCCCGGCGCCGACCACCAGGGTGTCCACCTCCTGGGCATCATCGCCCGGGCGGAATTCCATGCTGTTGGCAGCGGCATTTACCGGTCCCATGGCAGGAGTGTACGCCCGTGGCGGCCGCTTCAGGAGGAGCTGTCTGTGGCCTGGCCGGACAGCGACGGCCGCACCTGCCGTTTCAGCTGGTTCGCCTCGCGGTTGTAGACCTGGTAGCGCGCCTTCCCGCCGTGTTTTGCCGCGTACATGGCGGAATCCGCCTGCCGCAGCAACTCCGCGGCGTCGGCCGTTTCGGCGCTCCGCTGGGCCACGCCGATGCTCACCGACACGGTCAGCGGAAGATCGCCGATGAGAAACGGCTCGCTCAGCGTCTCGTAAATCCGTTCGGCGACGTGCCCCGTCGCGGGAGTGCCGTCGTCGTTATCCAGAACGACGACGGCGAACTCGTCGCCGCCCAGCCGGGCCACCATGTCGTGGCTGCGGACGCTGGCCCGGAGCCGGGCAGCCAGCTGGACGAGGAGTTCGTCGCCGCCCTCATGGCCGAAGGAGTCGTTGACGTCCTTGAAGTCGTCGATGTCAATGAAAAGCAGGCCCTCGTGCTGCGTCCTGAGGTCGCTTCCGGAGGCGAACGATCCGGCCAGCCGCTCGGTCAGGGCGGAGCGGTTGGCGAGTCCGGTGAGGGCGTCGTGCGTGGCGCGGTGCGTCAGTATCCTGTGGCTGTCCTGCAGCGCGGCTGCCATCCCGTTGAACGCGGTGGCCAGCTCGCCCAGCTCGTCCCGCCGGGCAACGCTGATGCGGTGGCCGTAGTCACCGGCCTGCAGCTTATGGACGCCGCGGCGCAGGCTGTTCACCGGCCGCATCAGGTCCTTGACCATGCGGCGCCGGAAGTAGAGGGTGGCGCCGACAGCCACGGTCAGCAGCCCCGTCCTGCCCACAATGAGCAGCTGTTCAAGGTCGCCGGTGTCAACGAGCCCCCTGTCCAGCGCTTCGAGGGCGGACCTCTGGATGCCTATGAGTTTGTCGCGCACGCCCTTGCTGGCCGTGGCGAAGGCGGGAGTCTCCGCCACGTGGTTCCCCTTGAGTTCCAGCACCTGGTTTCCCCAAAGGCCGCGCGCCGTCAGGGCCGCCTGCCAGTCCTGCCGGCCAAGACGGAGGGCGGACTGCATGCCGTCCTCCTCCGGCAGGACCCCTGCGGTGTCATCGAAGAGCTTCGAGACTTCGCGCTGCTGCAGGATGAACGCCTCGCGGTTCACCGGCGCATCGGCCAGGATCTGGTGCCCAAGCTGCTCGTGGTCGTCAACCGCGGCGGCCAACGTTGCTGCCGCGCGGGACTCGAGCTGTATCTGGTGGGCCGTCGTCTCCAGCTGGTGGACCACGGCCCGCACACCCACAATAGTGACGATCGCCCCAAGTATCAGCGCCGACAGCATGAAGACGAAGGCCCTGGACCACTCACGCTGCAAACTCCAGGTGCGGGCCGGGCTCGGGGGAGCCGCCGGAGGTGGGGGATTGACGTTGGCCGGATCAGCCGGCGTGTCCGCAGGCGTTATCTCCGGGGCCGTCCCGCGAGGATCGGTTGACCCGACCATCGGTCCGGTTGTCATAGGAGGAGGCTAGCAGGAGCGGGGTTCACGGCGGCGTTGCCGCGGGTACATTTCGTTGTCATGATCCCGTGTGATGGGGGCGCCGCACTTTGCAGGCCGAAAGTGCGGGAGACTTGAAGCCACGACCACGAAAGCGGAACACCATGATTACTCTCCAGCAGGACACAGAAGGCTTCATCCGGATGAGCCGGCACTTCCCGGAAAGCGTCCTGATTTCCATCACGTTTGCCGACGGCACGACGGAACAGGTCGCGGGCGGCCGGCTCAACAAGGCCTACGACGACGCGCTCGCCGAATACCGTGCCCAGAACCACCTGGACGCGAAAGGCTTCACGAGGTCCCCGGCGAAGAAGAAGGCCAGCCCGGGCAACAAGATCGACTTCGTAAAGGTCCACCCCGGCATGGGTGAGTAGCCCGCTGGCCCGCTAGGTTCGACAGGCTCAACCAGCGCTCGCCGCTGATCGAGCCTGTCGAGATCCAGGGGTTTAACCAGCAGCCGTCCACTTCCTGAGCCGCAGCGGTGCTTCTTCGCCGCCGTGCTTTTGCACCAGCACCTGGTTTACGCCGGTCAGCCCGTTCTCGAAGCCCAGTGCGCTCGATGCCATGTACAGCCGCCAGATCCGGGCCCTGCCCGCGCCGGCGAGCCGAACGGCCTCGTCCCAATTCTCTTCGAGGTTCCGTACCCAGGCGCGCAGGGTCAGGGCGTAGTGCCGGCGGAGGGCCTCGACGTCGAGCACTTCGAAGCGGCCGCCCTCCAGCGCCACCACCATGTCCGAAAGACTCAGCATCTCGCCGTCGGGGAAGACGTAGCGGGGGATGAACGAATCGGGGTCGTCCTCGGTGGGCCCGGCGTTCCACGAAATGGCGTGGTTGAGCAGCAGGCCGCCCGGGCGCAGCAGCCCGTGCAGCGTGGAGACGTAATGCCCGAGCTGTTCGCGGCCGACGTGCTCAGACATGCCGATGGAGCTGATCGCGTCGAACGGCCCGTCGTCGATGTCGCGGTAATCCTGGACGCGGATGTCCACGCGCTCGGTCAGCCCGGCCTCGGCCACCCGTTTGCGGGCCCGTTCCGCCTGCTCGGTGGACAGCGTCACGCCGACGACGTTTACCTCGTAGTGCTCCGCGGCATGCAGGGCAAAGCTGCCCCAGCCACAGCCCACGTCCAGCACCCGCATCCCGGGCTTCAGCCCGAGCTTGCGGCAGACCAGATCGAGCTTCGCTTCCTGGGCGGCCTCAAGAGAGGTGTCCTCGCTGTCAAAGACCGCGCAGGAGTACACCATCGACGGCCCGAGGACCAGGCGGTAGAAGTCGTTGCCGACGTCGTAATGGTGCGAGATCGCCGCGGCATCCCGCTTCTTCGAGTGCCGCCGGCCGTGCTTTTCCACCTTCGCTTCCTCCGGCGGCGGCGCGGGATTCGGCCCAACCGCGCCCACACTGACGGCGGTGGTGAGCAGCGTCCCCAGCTCACGTGGGGTTGGCTTGCGGAAGGGGCCGGGCTCAGCGAACTTGCCCGCGGAACTCAGGGCCGTGAAGGTGGCGAAGATGTCGCCGTGTGCTTCAATTTCGCCGGCTACGTAGGCCCGGCTCAGGCCCAGCTGACCGGGGGACCACAGCATCCGCCGCAACGCCCGGCGCGACCGGAACTCGATGACCGGCGCATCTGCCGGACCTGCTTCCGAGCCGTCCCATGCCCGCAGCCTGATGGGGATCTCCTCCGTGCCCAGGACTACGGCCAGTGCCTTGGCCAGCCGTGGTGCCACACCCGATGTCTTTGCCATGTTCGTTGCCTCTCGTCCGGTGCTCGCGTCAGGCGGGGCGGGACTGCGCCGTTGCAGTCCCGCCACTAGAACCTAAAGTTACACAAGCCCGCGGGCCCCGGACAGGGAGACAAGCCTGTCCCGTTTTTCGTGTCGGTCCGTTGCCGCTCGCAGCGTCCGTTGTTATTGACTCTGGACCGGGAATCTGTGGTGGTGGGATCCTGATCGCACACTCTCGGAGAGGGAAGCTGGTGGCAGACCATGGACGATTCACCGGAGACTCGTCAGAGCTTGTCCGACCGCATCGACCAGAAACAGCAGGACATCCGATCCTATCTGGGACGGCAGCTGCCGCGCCGGCACAAACTCACAGAATTCAGCGTGGTCGGGAGTGTGCTGGCGGCCATGTTCACGGCAGGGCCTGCGTTCGGAGGCACGGAGTTCACGGGAGCGGTTCAGGACACATTGTCCCTGGGTGACGCTTCAATCGTTTGGCGTGCTTTATGCCTAGGTGCTGTGATTCTGTCCGTCGGGGCGGGGCTGGCCACGAACTTCGCCAACTCCCAGGCTCTCGCCGAAAAAGTCAGCGCGGCCGAAACGGCGATTGCACAGTTGGAAGGGCTGCAGCTGTCTCTGAACTTCGGACACTTAGCCCTCGACGAAGCCGCGATGCTATTTAAGCAATATGTTTCCCACGTAACGTTCATGGACCAAGTACCCGCGCGCTGAGCTGCTTCGTGCAAGAACGCACGACGGCGGGTGGCTGGCAGAAAATGCCAGCCACCCGCATGATGTGCGACGGACGAGCCGTTAACTCAGCGCCTTGCAGATATCGATGGCCGTTGCCTTCGTTTTTAGTATTTCGAAATTATTGCCCGCATCGGCGGTGTACACGACGCGTCCGTTGTACTGGGTCGTAGACGGCCCTGGCGTAATGTCCGTGGGAAACAGGATGATTCCGAAGACGCCGGTGTTCGTGACGGTCTTGGTGCCGTCCTTGTGGAAGATAGTGTCCTCAGTTATCTCCGAGGACGGGAAAGACACAGTCGCATGCGTATCGGCGTTCGTGTAGGTCAGGTTATATCCCTTGCCCGAGGCGAAGGTCCGTAGAACAACGCCCTCGTTGTTGGTGAACGTCTTCGTAAGGACATGTGAGTCAGTGCCGTCGGCGTGCAGTTCGAAGCCCGGACATGCTTCGCCGGCCGGCGAAACGAAGTGAAGATCGTCTGGAGGGCCGCTGATTGTGGGAGGCGCTGCGTTTGCGGTCTGTGGAGCGGCAAGCAGACCTGCTGCGCATAGGATTGCAAGCGCATAGCGGCGCGCTGAATGAGATTTCATGTTTTCATCCAATGTAAGAAGTGACCCATACCGGGTGGGTGGTGTGCTCAATCGCCATTGATTGGCGGACGATAGACAGGCCCATGAGTTTCAGCCTCAGGCTCAGCAAGCCTGTCCGGGGATCCTTGGGAAAACCTTGCAGAAACCTTGAGGTGGCTCGGCAGACGACGAGAAGTATCTGGATTTCTTCCCCCTGTTCCGCTTTGTTGCGGGCGCCACGTCACCGCCCCGATCCACCGCGTTCACATAACCGTCGCCGCCGGTTCACACGCACCGTCAACGATGGCAGCATGACTCCTTTCACCCGCCGAAACATCCTCAAAGGCGCCATCGCCGCTGCCGGTGCTGCCGCCGTCGCCCCTTCACTCGTCGTGCCCGCGCACGCAGCCCGGCCCTCCGGCGTCGCGCTGGTCCGCGACCGCCTGACCCTCCCGTCCGGCATCTCCGCCGGCGATGTCACCGCCGACTCCGGCGTCCTGTGGTCCCGCGCGTCTGGCCCCGGCCGGCTGGTGGCCAGCCTGCTGGCGGTCGACGACGATGGGTCCCCGCTCCGCGGCGGCCGCGCCTTCCGGCGGGTGCTGCGGGGGACCCGGGCCAGCGAGGCCACCGACTTCACGTCCAAGATCAATGCCCGCGACCTCCCGGCGGGCACGCGGTTCGCCCTGACCATGCACTTTGAGGACCCCGAGGGCCAGGCAGGCGAAACCGCCCGCGGCTCCTTCGGCACCGCGCCCGGCACGGGCGGGTTCGCGAGCGGCCGCACACCCCGTCGCCAGAGCTTCGTCTGGACCGGTGACACAGCCGGCCAGGGCTGGGGCATCAACGAGGACATCGGCGGCATGCGCGGCTACGCTGCCATGCACGCCACGAAGCCGGACTTCTTCATCCACTCCGGCGACACCATCTACGCCGACGGCCCCATCGCCGCCGAGGTCACGGAGCCGGACGGGCAGGTCTGGCGCAACCTCGTCACCGAGGAGGTGTCCAAGGTGGCCGAGACGCTCAACGAGTTCCGCGGCCGGCACCGCTACAACATGATGGACAAGAACATCCGTGCCCTCTACGCCGAGGTCCCGGTGATCGCCCAGTGGGACGACCACGAAACCCACAACAACTGGTACCCCGGGCAGATCATCACCGACGCCCGCTACACCGAACGCCGCGTGGACGTCCTCGCCGCCCGCGGCCGCCAGGCCTGGCAGGAGTACCAGCCCATCGCCCAGCTGAGCGATGGCAGTACCGGCTTCGAGCCAGCCCGCATCTACCGCAAGATCTCCCGCGGCCCGCAGCTGGACATCTTCTGCCTGGACATGCGCACCTTCAAGGACCCCAACACGGACGGCAAGGAAACGAGCCTGACCCACATCCTCGGTGAGGAACAGGCCCGCTGGCTCATCAAGGAAGTCAGCAAGTCCAAGGCCACCTGGAAGGTCATCTCCGCCGACCTCCCGCTCGGCATCATCGTGCCGGACGGCCCGGTCAACCAGGAGTCCCTTTCAAACCGCGACGCCGGCGCCCCCTTGGGCAAGGAACTCGAGATCGCCGGGGTACTGTCCGCGTTCAAGCGCAACCGGGTTAAAAACGTCGTGTGGCTCACGGCTGACGTCCACTACTGCGCCGCCCACCACTACTCGCCGGAGCGGGCCTCGTTCCAGGACTTCGACCCCTTCTGGGAATTCGTGGCTGGCCCTATCAACGCCGGAACGTTCGGCCCCAGCCAGATGGACGGCACCTTCGGCCCCGAGGTGGCCTTCTTCAGGGCCGGCGCCTACGCCAACGAGTCCCCGCGCAGCGGCGAAAGCCAGTACTTCGGCCACGTGGACCTCGGCGAGGACGATGTCTTCACCGTCAGCCTCCGCAACGCCAACGGCACCGTGCTCTGGAGCAAGGCTCTGCAGCCGGAGCGCTGACCAGGTTTAGCTCAACCAGCGGTAACGCCCGACGGCGGGGGGGCCGGCAACAAATACCGCCCCCCCCCCCCGGGGGTTGTGTGGTTTTAAGACCCCCGCCCGCCGCCCCCCCACAAGCCTAAACCAAAACACCGGGAGCCCCGGGCGCCCCCCCCGAGCCAGGCG
>NZ_JBDLAK010000039.1:0-18568 GCF_039748055.1 Burkholderia sp. RS01 | reverse complement strand
TGGGTAGGTGAATTTTCGGCGCTCCTCGTGTTCTTCCCTTAGATGGCCTAAAATCTTGTTGGTTGACCAAGCGTTGATCAACGGCAGTGCCGGAACCCCAACCCTCCTGGCAAAGCCTTGCAGAGCCAGGTGGAAGAGCTCTGACGGAGGCTGGAGTGGTGACGACGGCGGGACTGGCCGAAGAAGACTGCGACGCAGTGTTGCGGCCGCTGGAGCTGATGGAGTCCAATCTGACAGACGACTCCGAGCCCACAGGCAAGACCGGCTAACCAGCGCTGAATCCATGGAAACGTCGCCGGTGCCCCGTCAGGGCGCCGGTTGCTGGATGCCCTTGGATTTGGCCGATCGCGGGGCGCAGGATGTTGAAGCGGACCGGCAACACGGGGCGCCGCTAGCCATGCAGTCGAAGTGCCGCAGATCCGCCGTTCCGCCGGCAGCGATGTCGTCGAATCCCACTGACCCCAGCCGGAGGGCGGGTTGTCCCATGCAGGGGGCGAGATCGCACGCAAGTTTCCATCTCTCGGACCTTTCTAGACCACGTATCGCACGCTCTGTCCGCGATTCAACCGTAGCTCGGCGTCCCCAAGGGCTGCCTGCGGGGCCCCTATGATCGCGACTGCGACCGTGCCCGACGGTCTGGATACTCTCGATACGTAAGAGCGCGCACAGTTCCAGTGAATGAGGCCAAGGGTTGACATCCTTCTAAAGTGTATGCACTCTGGTGATCTGCGTGGCGATGAGCGGCGCATTGTTAAAAGCAAAGAAGCTGGAGTACAAATGTCTTCTATTTGGAGTTTGGTGGCGTGCGAGCCGAAAGGCGAAGCGGGGACGACGTTCGTCGGTGTTTTGGACTCGACCGGTCAAGTGTGGCGTCACCCGGCGTTGGCGGCCTACGCCGACGTGACAGCTGTTTTGAACGACTGGTCGGCTCTCGAGCCGGTTCTTCGCGAGCTGCGGCCGGCCGATGGATATCCTGCCGAAGAAGCACGCCTTTTGGCGCCGTTGCCGTCGCCCGGCAAGCTGATTTGCGCCGGGGCTAACTACCGAAGTCATCTACAGGAAATGCTCGGCTCGGGGGAGGTCCCTGCTGGATTCGAGCCCTTCTTCTTCCTGCTGCCCTCAACGTCGATCATCGGCTCCGACGAGGCGATCACCATTCCGGAGGACGCGTCAGCGCGTGTCGACTGGGAGGCCGAACTCGGCGTGGTCATCGGTCGGGAAGCCAAAGACGTATCAGTCGAGGAAGCTCTGAGCGTGGTGGCCGGCTACACGATCGTCAATGACATCTCCTCCCGCGGTTACCATCGTGTAGCCGATCCGCTGGCGCCTCCTTTCGCGTTCGACTGGCTCCGGTCAAAGGGCCGCGATACATTCACTCCAATCGGGCCCAGTGTCACTCCGTCCTGGTTCATCCCGGATCCGCAGGCCCTTCCGGTGCAGCTGCGCCGGAACGGTGTCCTCGAACAGGACGGCAACACGTTGGACATGATTTTCGGGGTCGCTCAGCTCATTGCAAGCGCCAGCTCGATCATGACTCTGAAGCCCGGTGACGTGCTTGCCACAGGTACCCCCGCCGGCGTAGGCGCCGGCCAGGGCAAAGGGGAGTTCCTCCGGGTCGGCGACAAGCTCGAAGTGGCAATCGGGCCCCTTGGCACCCTCCGCAATGAGGTCCACGGGGAAAACGGGACAGCGGGCCTCAAGCCGGCTGCGCTCAACGGGGCGGCACGGGCATGACCGAAGTAGCACAGATTGATGCGACGAAAGCCGAATTCGCTCCTCTGTTCGAGCCACTTGAGCTCGGGGGACGGACCGCGCACAACCGCATCATGCAAGCGCCGATGTCCGTCTCGTACGGTAACGCGGACGGCTCGGTGAGCGCTAAGGAGATTGAGCACTACGGACGGCGGGCTCAAGGGGGGCGTCGGCGTCGTCATCACCGAGAACTTCGCTGTCAACCTGTCCGGACGGCAGATGCCGCTGCAGACGGTCATCAGCGAGGAGCACCTCCCAGGCCTGCGAAGGCTGGCCGACGAGGTCCACCGGCACGGATCGCTGGCCGTGGTGCAGATCGTGCACTCCGGCCGCTACGCGGGCCCTTGGGACGAATATGAGAGGAGGCGGCGGCTGGCGCCGTCGGCGGTCCCCTTCGAACTTACGCCCGGCCGCACGGTCACCCCGCAGGAAATGACCGATGAGGAGATAGAAGAGTCCATCGAGGCGTTCGTTCATGCGGCCCAGGTCTGTGAACGCGCCGGGTTCGACGGCGTCGACGTGCACGCGGCGCAGGGCTTCCTGATCTCCGGATTCCTGTCGCCGCGGACCAATCATCGAACGGATCAATGGGGCGGGAGCTTTGAGAACCGCGTGCGGTTTGCATTGGAGGTCGTACGTCGAATCACCGCCGGCACCGGGCCGGACTTCATCGTGGGCGTGCACCTGCTCAGTGATGAGCTGATTGAGGACGGCTGGACAATCGACGACGCGGTGCGGCTGGCGCCGCTCCTGGAGGCGGCGGGGGCGCATTTTCTCTTTGCGATCCCGGCTACGTTCGAAACCCTCCGGCTGCCGGCCAACCAAGGCCTGCTCAACCGGGAGGGCTATGCCCTGGCTGATTCGAAGGCCCTCGCCGGAGCAGTGAGCATCCCTGTGATCGCCAACGGGCGCCTCGGCGGTCCTGCTGACATGGTGAATGCCATGACCGAGTACAAGGCGTCCGCGGTGGCCCTGGCCCGAGCGATTTTCGTCGACCCTGACTGGCCGCGAAAGGTGGCAGCCGGCGCCAGCGAGTCCATTCGTGCATGTCCCTGTGATCCGCCCCGGTGTCTGCGGACCCAGCTGACCGGATCCATTTGCGGACACTGGCCGACCTCTGCCCAGTCGCGGGGACACTTCGGCTACGACGAGCAAAGCGTGTGAACCTCGCCTCATCTGAGTCTTGACTCGCACTCAAAACTGTATACACTTGCACTTGAGGCAGGCGCGGCCTTACCGCACCCTTCCACCCACCCCCGTGAAATCGATCAGCGACATTTCGGCAAAGGAGCCACCATGTCATCTGCGTCACCAAGTCTGCCTTTGGCAGAACCCTCAGCCCCGGGGCATCCGCCCCGCCTCGTCATAACCGTCCTGGTCCTCTGTTGGGCAACAGTCGTCGCCGATGGCTTCGACGTAGTGGTGTTCGGCGCCGTTGTGCCCTCACTTCTTCGCGATCCATCCCTCGGGCTCAACCCGGCAAGCGTCGGAATCGTCGGCTCCATGGCCGTCCTGGGAATGTTTGTCGGCTCGCTGTTGTCCGGATTCCTGACCGACCGCTTTGGTCGCAAGCGCATGTTGATTCTCTCGATTGTCTGGTTCTCAGTGTTCACCGGGCTGTGCGCGCTCGCGCCAGGCGTCGAAATCCTTGGCGTGCTGCGTTTTATCGCAGGGATCGCTCTGGGCGGCGTGATGCCAGCCGCCAGTGCACTGACTGCCGAGTACTCGTCGCCGAAGCAGCGCAACCTTGTCTATGGGGTGATGTGGTCCGGATTCCCGCTGGGCGGCATTCTGGCTGCCCTCGCCGGGCTGGTTATCCTGCCGGCGTTCGGATGGCGCGGAATGTTCCTGCTTGGCCTGCTGCCTCTCGTGTTGATTGTGCCAGTTGCCGTTGCCTTGTTGCCCGAGTCCGCGGCGTTCCTGCTGGCCCGTGGCGAGACCGCCAAGGCGAAGGCACTCGCCGCCCGCCATGGTTTTGCCCTTCCTGAAATCGCCCGGGCCAATGACGACACACCGGTTCGTGGCTCCGTGCGGGCCCTCTTCCGTGGCGGACTGGCCCGTCTGACTGTCGTCTTCTGGATCGCGAGCTTCCTGTGCCTGTTCATGATCTACGGCCTCAATACCTGGCTCCCGCAGATCATGCAGTCCGCCGGATACTCGCTCGGATCGGCACTGGGGTTCTTGCTTGTCTACAACGTCGGCGCCATCCTGGGCCTCGTTGGAATCTCCCTTCTGGCGGATCGCTTCGAGTCCCGGCCTGTGGTCATCACCTCGTTCCTTGTGGCAGCACTGACGTTGTTTCTCCTGAGCATTCCTTTCCCGACCATTGCGCTCTACGCCTTGCTGATCGTGGCTGGAGCCGCAGTGCTGGGCACACAGGCCTTCATTAACGCGTGGGTTTCGAAGGAATCTCCCACGGAGGTGCGGGGAACTGCCCTTGGTTGGTCGCTCGGCATCGGGCGGCTTGGCTCTGTGCTTGCACCCACGGCGCTTGGGCTGCTGGTTGCTTCAGGAGGCAGCACAAGCGTGAATTTCTACGCCATTGCCGTGCCGGGAATCCTGGGTGCAGCCGTAGTTCTTTTGCTCACCGCAGGGCGGCGGAGCTCGGGTGCCGGCCGGTCTCTATCGGAGACGAAGCAGAACGCACCCGTCACCCCCGACGGTACAACCGCCTAAAAGCTGGTTATCGTCTCGCAAGGCGGCACGATGAGCGGTTCAGCAAGTTGTGCCGTCGCCAATTGATCCATGAAAAAGCAAGAAAGTTAGGATGTTAAATGGCTCCCAAGCCTAGTTCCGCCGTCAACGTTTCGAAGCTCGGTTACGTCGAGTTCGAGACGCCGGATCTTGACCGGCTCACCGAGTACTACACGAAAGTCCTTGACTTTGTCCCTGTCGAAAAGACGGCGGACGAGGTGTACCTGACGCCCTCGTTTGATCATCACTCCGTGGTGCTGCGAGCCAGCAAGGAGCAACGGGCACGAACCGTGGTGGGCTATGAGATCGAGGAAGACCTTGCCGATGCCGAGCGCCGCATTCGTGACGCCGGCTATGAGGTTGAGCGCCGCAGCGATATCGCCCCCTCAACGCCGGACGTCCTGGTGGTCGCCGAACCGTTGACGGGAACGCTGCTGCACCTTTACGATCAGCAGTCACGTAGCGGGGTCGGGCCTGATGACAGCATTCTGCGGCCAACCAAGCTCGGTCACATCGCGGCGTTCACTCCCGATCTGGCCCCGACGCAAAGCTTCTACCAGGATCTGCTTGGGTTTAGGTGGTCAGACACCATCGGCGACTTCTTCGTGTTCCTCCGCTGCAACAGTGACCACCACGCCGCCAACTTCATGGCTTCAAAGAAGTTTGACGGCATGCACCACATCGCGTATGAGATGCGCGATCTCAACCACCTGCAGACAATGCTCGACCACATGGCTCATCGGGACATCCGACTCGATTGGGGACCGGGCCGGCACGGCGCCGGGCACAACGTTTTCACGTACCACAAAGACCCCGACGGGAACACGATCGAGCTCTTCACCCAGCTCGACGTCATCCACGACGAGTCCAAGGGATACTTCGAGCCCCGTCCGTGGCACAACGAGTTCCCTCAGTACCCAAAGACCTGGGAGGTCGACGTGGCCGCAGCCAACAGCTGGGGGCCGATCAACCCGGCATTGCTCGAGCACTGAGGAAGTCAACTGTTGTGAAGCAGAAACGCACACCTAGGGGTACAAAATGCCTGATCTCATGACCACCGCGACACCCTGGCCCGCCGTAGCGGATGAGGTCCCGCAAACCATGAATGCCATGGTCTTCCGAGAATTCGGGGGTCCGGACGTGCTGCACATGGAGACTATGCCAGTACCCGGCGTCAGAGCTGACGAAATTCTCGTCAAGGTGGGGGCAGTCAGTATCGGGCGCCTGCTCGATCTGGTCGCCCGATCCGGCAAGCACCCCTATGCGAGCTTCACTTTCCCCCACATTCTCGGTGGAGACCATGCCGGAACCGTGGCCGCCGTCGGCGCGACGGTTTCCGGTTTCCAGGTCGGCGATCACGTTGCGATCTTCCCGCTCGTCGTGCTCGGAGAGGACGAGTACACGCGGTCGGGGCGCTCGGACCTCTCACCGAATGTGCAGATTATCGGTACCCACCGCCCGGGCGCCTACGCCGAGTATGTATCGGTGCCGGCTGTCAACGCGTCGATTGTGCCCGCGGGCGTCGGGCCGGAGCAGGCATCAGCGCTTGCCAGCGTCGGAGCGGTCGCCACAAATCAATTCGCCCGCGTTGGTGGCATCGGTGCCGGATCCCGGGTGGTGGTGCAGGGGGCAAGCAGCGCACTGGGCCTGACAACGGCCCTGCTCGCCAAGCACCTTGGTTGCGAGGTGGTGGTGAGCTCACGGCATGAAAGCAAAAGGAAAACCCTTCGGGATCTTGGTTTTGAGCATGTGTTCGACGCCATCGACGACGATTTCAGCGACAGGGTCCGCGACGCTTTCGGCGGAGGAGCTGACCTCATCGTCGACAATCTGGGGGCGCCGCTGGTCTGGGAACACGGGTTCGATTCCTTGCGACCCGGCGGGGCCATGGTGTCCTCAGGAGCCTTCCTCGGTCACACCGTTCCTCTCAATCTGCAGAAGCTCTACACCACCGGGATCAGGGTAGTGGGCGTTCGGACCGGTACGCCGGAATCGGTTGCAGAGCTATGGACGCAGGTGAGCCACGGCTTCCGCACAGTCGTCGACCGCAGTTTCCCGCTCCACGATGCCCCTGACGCGCACCGTTACGTCGAGCACGGTGACAACGTGGGCAAAGTGGTGCTGATTCCGTGAACCCAAACACCCAACCTTCGAATTCCCGACAGTATTGAGCATGGAGTAAGTCATGAAAACCACTGAGCAGGAGAACACACCCTCGCTGGCCTGGACCGAGGATTCCGTCCTCGAAGCATTGATCAGCGCAGAAAACGAGCGTCGCAGTACAGAGCGATTCACGCTGACCTGGCAGGATCTGGACCTCGACACGGCATACCGCATCCAGGCCAAGGGCATCAGCCGCCGGATTGAGCACAGCGGAAAACGTATCGGCGTCAAGCTCGGTTTGACCTCGTTCGCCAAGCAGAAACAAATGGGAGTGGCTGCCCCAATCACCGGCATACTCACCGATGACATGCTGCTCTTTCCGGGAGAACCGATCCCGCTGAGCGAGCTCATCCACCCGAAGGTGGAGCCCGAGATCGTCTTTGTGCTTGGCGAGGACCTCCGCGGTCCCGGAATAGATGTCGAGGCGGCTGCCCGGGCCATAGCACGGGTGCATGGCGGCATCGAGGTCATCGACAGCCGGTACCGGGCCTTCGACTTCCGGCTGCCGGATGTTGTCGCTGACAACGCTTCCTCCGCCCGGTTCGCCGTCGGCGACGCTGGCGTATCTCTCGCGGACTGTGACCTCATCAACGAGCACGTTGCGCTCCGCGTCGACGGTGAGATCGTCGCGGAGGCCACCGGCGAGGCTGTATTGGGCGACCCGCTGCGGGCGCTCGTATTTGCGGCCAACGAGCTTGCCGCCCGTGGCGACTACCTCCGGGCAGGGGAGATCGTGCTGACTGGCGCGATGACCGACGCCAAAGCAATCACCCCCGGCTCGAAGGTTTCGGCTGAATTCTCCACCCTCGGCTTGGTTTCGCTGCAAACCTCCGACATCTCCACTAAAGAAGAAGGATAAACAATGAGCACACTCCAGACTGCGGCATCGGAGCCGGCTACGGAGTCCGGCCTCGTCGTATTCGGCCACATCATTGACGGCAAGGAAGTCCAGTCGACGTCCGGTGAAGTCTTCACCAGCATCGACCCTTACACGCGTGAGCCCTGGGCGGTCTTTCCCCTGGGAAGCAACGCTGAGGCCGATCTCGCCGTCGCTGCGGCACGGCGGGCATTTGACGAGGGCCCCTGGCCCCGAATGACCGCCAGCGAACGCCGGACCCTGCTGCATCGGTTCGCAGATCTCATCGAGCTGCACGGCGAAGAGCTGGCGATGGCCGACACCCGTGACATGGGCAAGCCGATCACGCAGAGTCTGTCCAACGACGTATCCCGTACGGCGCTGAACTTCCGTTTCTTTGCAGACCACGCGCATGGGTCCGCTGCCGAGGTGCTTCCGATGGACACGCCTCATCACGCCTACACGCGATTTGATCCTGCGGGAGTTGTGGTGGCTATCGCACCGTGGAACTTCCCCATGATGCTTGAAAGCTGGAAGGTTGCCCCCGCACTGGCCTGGGGCAACACCGTGGTGCTGAAGCCCGCGGAAGATTCACCCGCCAGCGCCACCATCATGGCCCGCCTGGCCTTGGAAGCCGGGATCCCGCCTGGAGTCTTCAACGTCGTTCACGGCTACGGGGCCGACTCAGTAGGGGAAGCCCTCACCGCCAACGCCGACGTCGACCGCATCACGTTCACCGGCGAGTCCTCGACCGGAAAAGTGATTGCCCGCGCGGCGGCATCAAACCTCATCCCAGTCAGCCTGGAGCTGGGCGGAAAGGGCGCGAACGTCGTATTCGCGGACGCCGACCTGGACAACGCGATCGCCTGGTCCATCAAAGCGATCTACACCAACGCCGGTCAGGTCTGCCTCGCAGGTAGCCGGATTTACGTTGAACGTCCGATCTACGAGGAATTCCTGCGGCGCTTTGTCGATGCGGCGGAAAGCATGCGTTTGGGGGATCCGAAGGACCCTGCAACGCAGATTGGTCCGATGGCCAGCGGTGTTCACTATGAAAAGGTGCGGGGCTACGTGGAAACGATCCCTGAATCAGGGGGAGAACAGATCACCGGCGGTCTGGATGAGGGTTGGTTCGTCAGGCCCACGGTGATTCGTGAACCGGATGCAGGCTCACCGCATCAGCGCGAAGAGATCTTTGGTCCTGTCGTGACCATTACACCCTTCGACAATGAGCCCGAGGCTGTGGCCTTGGTCAATGACAGCCCGTACGGCCTGAACGCGATGGTCTTCACCGAGGACCTCAGCAAGGCGCATCGAGTCTCAGCGGCAGTTGTTGTCGGCACCGTCTGGGTCAATTGTTTCTTCGTCCGGGACCTCCGTGCGCCGTTCGGCGGTGCTAAGCAGTCTGGCGTCGGTCGCGAGGGCGGCAATTTCAGCCGCGAGTTCTTCACGGAACCCAAAGCGGTCATTATGCAGATCGAACGTTCGCACACTCACTGACAGGCGCCCGGGAATATGGAGTACTCAGCGACCGAGGCCGCATACCGTGAATTGATCGCAACAGCTCGAGGAATGGCCCGTGCCGGGCTCGTCGATGCGTTCGGCCATGTCTCTGTACGCACCTCCATTGACCAGGTGCTGCTCACGCCGCCGGTTCCACTTGCCTGGCTGACAGCCGACGACGCCCCTGCCGACCTCAGTCTCGGCGCCGTCGACCTGCCAGCCAAGGCCCCGAAGGAGGCGTGGATCCACATCGCGGTTTACGAGCGTCATGCGGAGGCCGGCGCCGTCTGCCGGGCCCAGCCCAAGGCTGTGGCCGCGATGGCAGCTCTGGGCAGGGTACCGGCTGCACTCAATGGTCATGCCGCGATGATTGGTCCGATAGCCCTGTATGCGGATTCTCGCCTGATCAGGGACCGGCAGACTGCCGAAGCGCTCGTGTCCTCCTCCGGGGACGCCCGCGCCATCATGCTCAGAGGCAACGGGGCCGTGACGTGGGGTCGGGACGCCAGGGAAGCACTCGCACGAATGTGGATCCTGGAGCGTTCCGCCGAGCTCCATCTCCGCGCTTCGTCAGCTGGGCCTACCTCAGAACTCCCGGCCGAGGAACAGGTTTGGTGGCGTGAACACGCCGCAGAACTGCTGCCGCGCGTGGGCCGTTATCTCGAGCTGGATTCCAGCGGCGGCACGCCTCGCCAAAAATCATTCCGTGAATAAGAGAAGGGAAACACTGTGATCGAACTAAAAGACATCCAGTACGTCAGGTCAGGGGCTGTGGACGCCGCAGAAGCCGTTCGCTTTGCACGCGACATCGTGGGCATGCAGTACCGCGGGGCCCAGAATGGTGTCCACTACCTGCGCGCCGACCAGCGCCATCATTGCCTGGCCTTTGTGGAGGGTGAGTCCGGCGTGCTCAGCTCCGGGCTGTCCGTCGCGGACAAGGCCGCCCTCGTCGCCGCCGATGAGGAACTCACATTGGCCGGCATCACGACGCGTTGGGGAACCCCCGAAGAGTGCGCTTCAAGGCACGTACGCGAATTTCTCGAGTTCACCGACCCGTGGGGCAACCGCTTCGACCTCGTCATCGATGCGGAAACAGATGCTGGTCCGGTGCACTTCACACGGCCGGCAGGCATTATTGAATTCGGACATCTCTGCGTCGACGCACCCGATCCGCGCGTGGCGTACGAATGGTGGAGTTCGCTGTTCAACATCAAGATCAGCGATTGGGTCGGCAATAACGCCGCGCTCATGCGGTTCGATCCTGTTCACCACAAGCTTGCCGTATTCAAGGGCGACCGTCCGGGTCTGTGCCACATCAACTTCCAGGTTGAAAGCATCGATGACGTGATGCGCAGCTGGCATTTTCTGGAGGACAACGGCGTCGAGATCGAACAGGGGCCCGGGCGCCACCCGCAGTCCGGTGCGATCTTCATCTACTTCAAGGGGCCGGAGGGACTGACTTACGAGTACTCGTACGGTGTGCGCCGGATCGAAGACGATGCCGCCTGGACTCCGCGTTACTTCGACCCCGCCCTGCCTCATTCGATTGATATGTGGGGCGGCCGCACCCAGCGCCCGACCACTCAGTTTCAGGCCGGCGACCGCGCAGCGTTGCAGGAGGCCTGATGCCGCTCATCGAAGTCACCTTGGCCGAAGGGCGTACGCCGGACCAGATCCGAGCGCTACTTGGAGAGGTCCACTCCGCCGTCGAACGATCGCTGGAGGTTCCAGCCCAGAGCATCCGCGTCATCATCCGCGAGGTTCCACCGGAGCACTGGCTCTCAGGTGGTCTGACCCTCGCCGAGAAGACAGCCGAGGCAAGGGCCCACTGAATCTAAAGGCAGGTGCCCCACCGACAACGAACGATGGGACACCTGCCTTTTGGCGCGCGAAGTTGTAGCGTCGTTTGAGACCGGGTAGGGCGCTAAGGCTCTATTTCGACGAGGCTTGGGGTGCGCGTGAAAACGATCCGCCGGTTGTGTGACCGGAGGCGAGGTCGCGGAGGTACGACAGCAGTGACCACGCTAAGCAAGCGGTTGTTCCGGCTCGAGTTCATACTCGAAGTTGTGCAGCGGCACCTCCTTGGTAAAGCAAGGTAGTCGTGTGGAACGAGCTCGAGCTGTCTTCGCCGCGGTTGATCGAGAAGTGGGCACGTCATTACCGGAACGACGGCCAGGATGGTCTGCACCCGAAACCGGGATTTGTCTTCGGGCGGCCCGTCGGGACTCCGAAAGCAAAACTTGAATTCGGACTGCAGCGCGTGCGTTCCGACCGGGGTTTCCAGTATCAGCTCGCCTCGTGGCGCACTCGATTGGACAGCGCGGGCGGCCCCAACCGATGTCCTGCAAGGGCAACTGCCACGACAAAACCGTGATGGGGAACTTCCTCGGACACCTCGAAGAAGAGCTCTTCGGCCACGTCCGGTTCCTCAGCACCGATTCGCCGGGCGGTGTAACTGAACGAATACAGCCGGGTACAGCACCGAACGGATCTCAACAAAGCCTGAGGGCTAGAGTCCGGTGCGATACCGTGCTCAGGCCCTCGCGGCTTAGGCTTACTTGGCCACCGCAACTTACCAGGACCGGTTCGGAACCCGCCCCTCCCTCAATCGTGTATGGGCACTCGTCAGTGGGCCGTGGGCGCCATCTGCATCACTATGGGCTTCGGTTCCCTGAAGAAATCTCGGCGTAAAGTGCCACCTTCACCGCCGATGCCGGAGTCCTTGGCCCCACCGAACGGAGCGCGCAGATCGCGGATGAAGAAGCAGTTGACCCAAACCGCGATGTAGTTGCATTCTCGGACGCCGTACCTGCATAATCCAAGTATGTGTCCCGCTGAACGGAACGAGTCCGAATCCATGGTGGGCCGGGTGGCGGCCATCTTCGACGCCTACGGACCGAGCGACGACGTCCTAGGAATCTCCGAGATCGCCCGCAGGACCGGCCTGGCCAAGTCGACTGTGTCGCGGATTGTGCAAGAGCTGACGACGTATAAGTTCCTTGAGCGCAGCGGTTCAGAACTGCGGCTGGGACTCCGGCTGTTCGAATTGGGTGAATCGGCCAGCAGGCCGAGAGACCTTCGCAAGATCGCACTCGCGTCCATGGCAGATCTTCGCGCCGCCGTACACCTCACCGTTCACCTGGCTGTGCTCGAGCGGCGCGAAGTGGTCTACATCGAAATCCTCCCCGCCAGGGGAATCCCGCCCTTGCCAAGCCGGGTGGGCGGCCGGATGCCGGCCTACGCAACCGCTGTGGGCAAGGCGCTGCTGGCGTGGTCGGATGAGTCAGTGGTCGACGACGTGCTGAATCAGGAGCTGGTACCCGTCGGTCCCCAGACGATCACTGATCCAGCGCGGCTCCGCCGCGAACTCGTGCGGGTGAAGGCGAACGGAATCGCTTACGAGCACGAGGAAAGTGCTCCGGGAGTAGCCTGCGCGGCAACCACGATCCGCACGGCGGCAGGGGAGCCGATAGCGGCGTTATCGGCAGCCGGGTGGATGAAGGACGTCGATGTGAAACGAGTGGGGCTCGCCGTTCAGACCGCGGCGCAGACGGTGTCGCGGTTGATCGCTCGACGCCCCGGACTGAGGTTCTAACCAAGGCGGACTTTCCGTTCAGTGCGACAGGGTGCATTGCGCCCCGTCAATCTGTCCATGTTCAAGAACCCAGGGCGTTTAGCTATGGGGCACAGAAGCGGGACCCGTCTAGCAGACGGGCACCGCTTCTGCGTAGGCCTCTTCCTCCGTTGACCCAGGCTCCACGGTGGAGACGACGAGGGCAAAACTGAATCGGAGCCGTAGGTCGTCGTCGTCACCCTCGATCTCGTTGGCTATCGTGCCGGGTACGTCGCCAGTGATCCGCGTAAAGACCACGCGGCTTGGCTCGTGCAAGGTGATCCGCTCGGTGTACGCCTGGTCGCGCAGCACGATCTCTCGATCGAACACAGTGTCGCTGATTCGGGCGATGACCGTACAGCTGCTCACCGATGACACGAAGGGCAGCGCGTTTGGCCTTCATGACGAGGTGCTTCAGGTTCAGGTGTGCAGGGGCACCGATTGACGCAGTGCAGCTGCGGGCACTTCGGAGATAGGTGCGTAAATCGGGGTGATGTCGATGAAGATCTGCCAGTCGTAGATCCTCTCGCCACGCCAGCGGAGGACGTCGACGTTCGGTATGTATACAGTCTCACCGTCTTTCCGGCGGTATTCCACCTCGAACCGTGTGATGGTGACACCGGGCTCGGGCTCCCAGATGTCTATCAAATGGTGGGTGAGCCCTTCGATGGTCGAAAAGAACCCGGCCACGCCCTCACTGACGGCGACAGTGCCGGCGACAGCGTCCGCGTTGCCGAAGCGGAAGACGACATCGTCTGTAAGATGCGCTACGAACCGCTGGGGTTCGAAACTGTCTATGTCGGCGAAGATCTCTCGAACGTCTCTGGTCATTAGCTGCTCCTTCGAAGCTGAAACCACGGAGCGGACAGTCCGTCCGAATCCGTCGCTCGACCGATGTCGAGGTGCTGCGATGGTAGGCACCGCCCTCGCCGGTCGCCAACCTGTCGGCTCACTCAGCGGAACGGACTGCTGACTTCAGGGCAACTCCGGGCTTAGCCTTTCTCTGGGCGCGATGGAACCAACCTGATGGCCGCTGCCAGGGTTGACGAAAGCAACCAAAGTGTCCACACTTTTCTATGAATGCAGGTAACTCCGCGGGGGAGGGCGATTCTCGGATCGTCACTGGACAAGCTGCCAGAGGTGGGCCTCATCCGAGACTGCCCTGACAGCGGGACTCGCCGGGTTGTGTGCCCGACTGTGTCCGCCGAGGCGTTATCGGACCGAGCAAAGGAGCTAGCAATGGGACGTCTGAATGGAAAGCGTGTCTTGATTACCGGAACTGCAGGGGGTCAAGGTGAAGCAGCGCAAAAACTCTTTGCGGAGCAAGGCGCTCAAGTAATCGGCTGTGACCTGCGTCCAGGGGCTGCGGAGAAGACGGCCAGTGGCCTTCGGGCGCTAGGGTACGACGTCCGCGGCTACGATGTGGACCTTGCCGACCCGGACGTCGCGCGCGGATGGGTCGAGGAGGGGGCCAAGGTGCTAGGTGGAATCGACGTCCTGTACAACAATGCCGCAGGCTTCGGCTTTGCACCCTTCCCAGAGATGACCATCGACCTCTTTCGCCACGTCCTGCGTGTTGAACTGGAGATCGTTTTCAACACCACCAGCGCTGCTTGGGCCGCCATGTCCAAGTCCGGTGGCTCAATCATCAACACCGCTTCTTACTCGGCCCTTCGCGGAATCGCTCCTCTGGGGCAGGTAGCCCACGCCACCGCCAAGGGCGGCGTAGTCGCAATGACCAAATCCCTGGCAGCCGAAGGCGCAGCAAGCGGAATTCGGGTCAACGCCATCTCCCCGGGATTTGTCAAGACGCCGGCCACAGACGCTGCTGTGGATGAAGGCGGAAGGAAGTGGCAGCTCAACAACCACCTCATTCAGCGTCCAGGAACATCATCCGACATCGCCTACATGGCCTGCTATCTCGCGTCGGACGAATCTGCGTGGGTAACGGGGCAAAATTTCTCTGTTGACGGTGGAGCAACCGCCGGCTGGCGCTAGCACCGTCGTCGGGGCTTCTCGGTCCCATTGAGGTTTCGTGGCCTTGTGCGACCTCATTCAATCGGCGCCGAGGGATGCCCCGGCGCACGTCAGTGAATATCCAGCTCGGCTGGAAACCTGAAACTTCGAGGAGAATCGCACCCAGGAAATCGGTGCCTCCACACCCACCACACCGCACTTGATCAACTTGGCCAGCCAAGGATGGCTACGGTCGCCCGACTTCGGCTCAAGCAATTCGTTCAAGACTCTGTTGTCATCCAGAGGGAATACTTTGGTAGCCCCATTGGTTGAATAAAACATTGGCCGACCAACCAATTGAGCCGAAGGAGCGATTTCCGCCGGGAAGCCGCTCGCACTGTCACCCGCTAACCCACGAAGTATAGGAGAATCACCATGTCCGAGCAGTCCTTTACCGCCCAGAACACCGCCATGCTGCTGATCGACCACCAGGTCGGCACGATGGGATGGGTCCGTTCCATCGAGTTTGACGAGCTCAAAGCCAACTCACTCGCCCTGGCCAAGACCGCCAAGGCCCTGGACATCCCGCTGGTGCTGACCTCCTCCATGGAGGCATACGCCCAAGGGCCGCTGCTGTCCGAACTGGCGGACATCGCCCCCGAGGAGTTCGCCTCCCGCATTCAGCGCCAGGGCGTGGTGAACGCGCTCGATGACGAGAACTTCGCCGCAGCCGTCAAGGCCTCCGGCCGGCGCAAGCTGATCATCGCCGGCGTCACCAACGACGTATGCACCGTTTACCCCACACTCACCGCGCTGTCAGAAGGCTACGACGTCCAGGTCGTCGCCGACGCAGGAGGCTCGCCCACCACACGTGCCGACGAGATCTCCATCCGCCGGATGGAACGCGCCGGAGCCACGATCACCTCCACCAACCAGCTCCTGGCCGAACTCGCCGTCAGCTGGGCCAGCCCGGAAGGCACCGCCATCCTGCCCATCCTCAGCGAACTGCTCCCCCAGCAGTAACCACGCGTCCGAAACACACACCCGCGGCCCCGGGGCCGCCGGCCGGGCACACCCGAGCCGGCGCCACCCGCCGCCGCCACGCCCGATCTACCAACGCCGGCAGTCGGTCTACGAGGCCCCGAAGTTGTCTGGAAAGCCGAAGCGACTGTTGTGATCGACCGGCGATACAAGAATATTGCCGGCGGTGGCCCGCTCCACCACATAGCCGACTACACCGTTGCGGGAGACCACGCTGCCCGTGGATCTTTTTTCCGCAGTCGGGGCAATGATTCCGGCCGGCTTTTGATTTGGATCGACTTTCCGGCTGTGCCCGCGTCCCATGAGTGGCCATCACTCAGGCCGCGGAATACGCTCGGCCCCGGAAGAGTCTTCTCCATCGATGCTTGTCTTTCGAGGTCCCACTGGATCCAAAAACTGCCCCGCTCCACCGTCCCAGGAAGGCGGTGGAGCGGGCGGCTTTGGTCGGTCTGACGAACTCCGGCGCGGGCGCTTATTTTTGCCTAGTCCTGGTGCCGACAGCCATGGCCAGAGCCTCCCGTATGGCCATCGCCTCGGACTCGGGCGACACATCTTGCATGACTGTAAGAGCTGTACGCGACAAGTGCTTTGCCATAAGGCTTCCCGAAACGGCAGGGTCGTTCCCTTCTACTGCCGCCAAGATTCGTTGATGCTCGAGGTCTGCAGCGTCGAACGACTGGGGGTGCCAAAGCTGGAAAAGCCGCAGGTACCGTTCACTTCGTTCCGCGAAGGAATCGATGGTCCTTCGAAGTGGTTCCGTTACCCGAGCCATGCACAGGCTATGGAAACGGCGGTGACTTTCCATCCAGACCGTCATGTCCTGGGTCTTTTGTGCCTGTTCCATGGATTCCAGGCACTCCCGAGCGAGCCTGGACTCTTCATCGCTGAGAGTTCCAGTGCTCATACGGCAACCAAGGCTCTCTAAGCAGATACGGGCGGCATACAGCTGATCCAGTTCCTTGGCGTCGAATCCCTTGACCCGGGCCCTTTGATTTAGGTCCGCGTCGATCAAACCCTCCTCCTGGAGCATGCGGAACGCTTCCCGCATAGGTGTGCGGCTAACGTCGAATGCCCGAGCCAGCTCGGCTTGCTTGAGGACAGCCCCCGGAGGGAGGACGCTGTCAATGATGAGTCGGCGTAAGTGAGCGTGCAGCTCCATGCTTGTTGTCCTCGGAGAACTGAATGTCGGGCGGGGAAGGCTTTCCGAGACATTCTGATCGGTCAATGTATGTTCTCCTGGCTATTGGGATTGCTGAGAGCCAACCCCTAAGTACATGTACTTCTGCGACAATAGCCCTTGTTGACGGGCATCGTCGAGATGCCACGGCGAGCTACCAGTTGAGCTCCCCGATTTCGCAGCCATTCGAAGACGCTGATGGGCTGCCGAAATCACGTTGAGTAGGGTAAGGGCATGTTGGCAGCAGGACGGGTTGGAGTCGCCCGGGTGACCGCGACTTGAATCGGGATCACTTCGGCTTCGGAGTTCCAACAACGCACGGCCAGCAGGAAGTCACGGCTGGTCATCCGCGCAAGGTCGCCGATGATGGTCCACACGCCTTCGCCCTCGACGACGAACCCGAACGCCTTCTGCGAGTAGCGGTGTTTCAGCGCTAATTCGTGCGGCAAAGTATTTTAGCGGCCCACAGTGTTGGCAGTGGCGTACGGGGTGTTGCCAGTCCCAGCCGGCGGAGCTGCACGGCCTCTTCGGCCTTCGGATCGGCAGTAATCGCGTGGTTCTGGGTCCCAGCGATTCCTCTTCCGGCGTCCCTAATTGCTGTGTCCCTGTCTAATCTGTGGGGTCTGGTTGGCTGAAACAGAGAGCGGCGATTGCCTGTCGGGCATATTCGCGGGATTCTTCGGCCGTCGGGGCAGGGGATAGACCCAAGAGCCTTCGGCGGTGGTGCTCGCCGAGCAATAGGCTGTAGAGAGCCTCCGCCATTTCTGGCGCGGTGGATTGCTCCTGGGCCGAAAGTCGCGAGCGCAGGAGCGTGATCGAGCGGGCTGGGCCGTGCTCATAAAAAGCTGCGGCAAGTCGCGGCATGCGTCCAGCCTCGGCAATAACAAGTCGGTGCAGAGCCACGGCTTTCTCCGAGTGCATTGTGTAGATGATCCGGGCAGCGACCACATCGAGGTCTTCGAAGCCTTCGAGGGTTTCTGTCAGCGTGGAGTGCTGTTGATCAACGGCTGCGGTGAAGACACCTGTTTTATCGCCGAAATAGCTATAAATGGTGCGCTTGGCAACCGCCGCTTCAACAGCGATGGCTTCAATCGTTGTTGCCCCGAAGCCACTGCTGGCAAACAATTCCGAGGCGACGTCAAGGATGTGCCGCCGTCTGCTATTGCGCTCCTCAGCGCTAGGGCGGCCTCGCTTCCTATTCTGCTCCATGTGACCCTGCCCTCGTTGCCCAGCCGCGGAGAGTTCCCGCATACTTAATGCAACGATAGCGTTTCATTTATGGAAAGGAAATGACATGAGTGGGGAGCGACTGCTGCACGTGGCGATCACCGATGACTGGGAAGCCTGCGCACGGTTCGGAGAGTATGACGTCTCGACCCGGGGGAAGACCATCGATGACGTGGGATTCATTCACGCGGCTACCGGCCCCCAGATACGAACGGTTCTGGACGAGGTGTTCGGCGGCCTCAAGCTTCCGCTGCTGGTGGTTGTGGTGGATGAAGACGCGCTGGCGGCGGCTGGGCTCGAGGTGCGCTGGGACGCGTCAGACCGCCCCGGGGCGGAGTTTGCCGCCGTACCGCGCATTTTGGGGTCGATCCCCATGGAGGAACCTATAATCGTGGCCACCTTCCCGCTCGAGCTTCAGGACGATCGGTGGCCGGCCTTGGACCTAAACGGCTTGGGCATCAGGACAATACTGCCGGCCTAGACGATATGAAGTGTGGCGGGCCGGTCCCTGATGTAGGACTGGAACCTCGGGTTCAAAGAGGTTCGTGGGTTGCCGGGCCACGGTCTGTTCCGCCACCAAGAGGCG
>NZ_JBDLAK010000038.1:0-20801 GCF_039748055.1 Burkholderia sp. RS01 | reverse complement strand
GGCACGAATTCGCCGCCAACCGCCCCAAAGAAATACCCCCAGGCCCCACCCACCCCGCAACAACAACCTAAAACCCCAACAAAAAAGCCCGACCGGAAACCCGGCCGAGCTTTTCTGCGGAAGCAGAGCGCGGAGACCCGCTTCCGCAGTCTCCGGGGCATTGGCACAACGAGCCGGAGAGCGTAACCGTTCCGGGAGGCATGGATACCCTGCAGACGAATGAAGAAACAGGTCATATGCCAGGAGGTGTCACCTATTCAACGCGCAGCCTGGATGCCGTCATCCGATAGCGGAGCACGCCGTCGAGCTCCGTGGGCTGGACCCACACCTCATATCCTTCAGATTTTTCGAGCAGCGTTCTTGTGTGGGGTCCGCTGGCAGCCAGCCATAGAGCAGATGAGTCGGGCATGGCGTGATCTACGAACCCGGCCCTCACGAATTCCTGGCCCTTCCGTATCTCGACGAAGGCTCCGATGAGAAGGTTCCATTCGTTGCAACGGCGTGATTTCATGTCGCCTTCCCTATGGCGCATGGAACGTGCCACGCAGAGTCGGTCCATGTACAGCGGAAAGCCGGGCGAAACACCTGCGGATTCTCCTCGGACTTGACCATGGAAGTTCACGCATCTCGCGACTTTCGGTCGGTAGTGCGGGGACCGGACCGGCGCCGGGCCCCCGCCGCGCGGACAGCTCCGCTGAGGCGCCTCTCAAGCAGCAGAAGACACGGCACGACAAAATAGACAGCTATCGGAACGACCACACTCGTGAGAACGAAGGCGCGAAGGAACGGGGGCCACGGTGGAGCAAACACCGCCAACGCTTCAATGCCGATAGCGACCAACGGAAATATTGCAACCCAAGTGATGAACGCCCTGACATGCACGGACGCGGTTGAGGGGTGCGGCAAAAGCACGTCCGCTGCTCTTGATGCCGCGGGTTTATCTTCGCGCTCTCTGCCGTCCAACTTCTGATCCACACACGAAATGTACCCGCTTTAATTCTAAGTGTCTACACTTTGAAGTAGTCTATACAGAAAGACATGTCCTGCTTTGCGCCCTCGGCCGAACAGCCTTTAGGGGTAGGCTCCTACGGCCGTTCTCGAAGGGGAACCCCAGTTACCGCTATCGTCGCAGAAGTACATGTAGTTCGGGTGAACTTAGATCCCAACAGCGAGGAGCACATAGAGTGACCGAACAGAATGTACTGGAGAGCCTCCCACGCCCGGTATTTAGCTCTCCTCGGACAACCAGCATGGAGCTGCACACTCACCTGCGGCGCCTAATCATCGATAGCGTCCTCCCGCCAGGGGCCGTCCTCAAGCAGGCCGAACTGGCCAGGACATTCAACGTAAGCCGGACACCAATGCGCGAAGCGTTCCGAATGCTTCAAGAGGAAGGCCTGATCGAGGCTGACCTAAACCAAAGGGCCCGGGTCAAGGGCCTTGACGCCCGGGAACTCGATCAGCTCTATGCCGCCAGGATAGCCCTGGAGAGCCTTGGTTGCCGCATGAGCGCTGGAACCCTCACCGCCGACGAGTCCCGGCTCGCGCGAGAATGCCTGAACTCCATGGAACAAGCACAAAGGACCCAGAACATGAGGGCTTGGATGGAAAGCCATCGCCGCTTCCACAGCCTGTGCATGGCCCGGGTAACAGAACCACTTCGAAGGACCATCGATTCCTTCGCGGAACGAAGTGAACGGTACCTGCGGCTTTTCCAACTTTGGCACCCCCAATCGTTCGAGGCTGGGCAGCAGGAACACGAACGAATCTTGGCGGCAGTCGAGGGGAACGACCCTGCCGCCGCAGGAAGTCTGATGGCAAAGCACTTATCACGTACAGCTCTTACAGTCATGCAGGACGTGTCCACCGAAACCGAGGCTCTGGCCATACAGGAGTCCTTGGCAATGGCGGTGGGTACCAGAGCCAAACAAAGATAGGCGCACGTGGTGTTTTCACGACCAAAGGCCGTGCTCGCCCGTTACTGTGGATCAACGCAGTTTGCTCGCTCAACACCCCGTCTAACGGATCACGCCAGAGCAAACGATATGGCTGCAGTACCTGGGATGACGCAGTGGGGCTGGCCCTGACGACGCAACGGGAAATGGCGTTAACCCGAATTCCACTATCCGTGCCTTCGGCAGCCAGGGATTTCGTCATTGGGACCACGCCGCCCGTGGCGGTGGCGTGGGCTACCTCGAACAGCTGCGCGAAAGGTCTGCCATGGACGCAAGAGCGATCTTGCGAAGGTCTCACGGCCTGCTGGCCGATTCACCCAATTCGAACAGCCGGAGCCCCAGCTGCAGTTCTGAACCGCTGCGCTCGAGGAACTTATACGTCGCCAACTCCTGCACAATCCGCGACACAGTCGACTTGGCCAAGCCGGCCCTGCGGGCGATCTCGGAGATTCCCAGGACGTCGCCGGCCGGTCCGCAGGCGTCGAAGATCGCCGCCACCCGGCCGATCATCGATTCGCCACCGTTCCGTTCAGCGGGACACATGCTTGGAGTATGCGTGTGCAGCCATCCAGAATGCAATTACGTCAAACCTTCCCGGCTCACTGGAGTTCGCGAGGAAAACACCATCCGAAATTTCGAACAAAGGCGTCGGAGGATCGTTTTGACACTCAGCGCACCACCACCTGACACCTATGAAAGGGGCGCCCCTTGCCTCAGCGAGAAGAATCTCGTTCCCTGCATGCCGCAATTATCGGGTCCGGCAACATCGGAACAGACCTGATGATCAAGATCCTCCGTGGCGACGGCACCCTGAAAGTCACCGCTATGGTGGGTATCGACCCTGCCTCGGACGGACTCGCACGGGCGAAGCGCCTAGGCGTCACTGCGATCGCGACCGGAGTGCAGGGACTGATCGAGTCCACCGAGTTCGAGACCATCGATTTTGTTTTCGACGCCACTTCGGCAAAGGCGCACGTGCACAATGCGGAAGTTTTGCTGGCAGCCAAGCCGGGCCTCCGCCTGATCGATCTCACCCCTGCCGCCATCGGGCCGTACTGCGTGCCCGTCGTGAATCTCGAACAGAACCTCGACGCCGCCAACGTCAACATGGTCACCTGCGGCGGCCAGGCCACTATCCCGATCGTCGCAGCCGTCTCCAGCGTGGTGCCCGTGGCCTATGCCGAGATCGTCGCGTCGATCAGCAGCAAGTCGGCCGGCCCGGGGACGCGGGCCAACATCGACGAGTTTACCGATACAACAGCCGCCGCCCTCCAGAGTGTCGGCGGGGCCGAAGCCAGCAAGGCCCTGATAATCCTGAATCCGGCCGAGCCGCCGCTAATGATGCGTGACACCGTCTTTACCCTGACCCGTGCCGGCGATCGTGCGGGGATCGAGGCAGCTATTGATGCAATGGTGGAGAAAGTCAACGCGTATGTACCGGGCTACCGGCTCAAGCAGCGCGTGCAGTTCGATGACATCACAATTCCGGTCGTAGTGCCGGGCATTGGAGAATTCACGGGCCTGAAGACCAGCGTATTCCTCGAAGTCGAGGGCGCTGCCCACTATCTGCCGGCATACGCTGGCAACCTGGACATCATGACCTCGGCCGCCCTGCGGACGGCAGAAACAATGGCCCGCCATGCGCGCGCACTGGAGGTGGCATAAACCATGTTCGATCCCACGAATGACAAGCTCTTCATCTCCGACGTCACCCTTCGCGACGGCAGCCATGCCGTTGGCCACCAGTACAGTGCGCAGAACGTGCGCGACATCGTCCAGGCGCTCGAAGCTGCCCGAGTCGACAGCGTGGAGGTCGCGCACGGCGACGGCCTCAACGGTTCCAGCGTCAACTTTGGCTTCTCAGCCCACTCAGATGTGCGCCTCATCGAGGCCGCGGCCGAAGTGGCCGGGGACATCGCCATCGCAACGCTGCTGCTGCCCGGCGTCGGAACAATCCGCGACCTCAAGCGCGCTGTCTCCGCGGGCGTCAGTTACGTTCGCGTGGCGACCCACTGCACCGAGGCGGATGTCTCGGGGCAGCATATCGAGACGGCCAGGGAGCTCGGCTTGAACACTGCTGGCTTCCTCATGATGAGCGCCATGACGACCCCGGCCGAACTCGGGAAACAGGCCAAGCTCATGGAAAGCTACGGCGCCCAGTGCGTCTACGTCGTCGACTCCAGCGGCGCGCAGACCATGGACGACATCACCGACCGCGTCAACGCACTGCGCGACGTGCTCGACGCCGGCACCGAGGTCGGCATCCACGCCCACCACAACCTCTCCCTTGGCGTCGCGAATTCGGTGGCCGCGGTGAAGGCCGGCGCGAACCGCGTCGACGCGAGCCTGACCGGGATGGGCGCCGGGGCGGGCAACGCCCCGCTCGAAGTCTTCATCGCCGTTGCGGACAAGCTGGGCTGGAACCACGGCACAGACCTGTTCGCGCTGATGAACGCAGCCGATGACATAGTGCGGCCGCTGCAAGTGCGCCCGGTCCAGGTGGACCGGGAAACGCTCAGTCTCGGCTACGCTGGCGTCTACTCCAGCTTCCTCCTGCATGCCGAGCGTGCCTCGGAAAAATATGGGATTCCCACCATGGATATTCTGATGGAACTGGGACGGCGCAAGATGGTCGGTGGCCAGGAGGACATGATCGTCGACGTGGCACTCGACCTACTCAACACCAAGGCGGCATAGCCATGACCGAAACCCCCACCACTACTCCCGCAATTTCGATCGAAGCCCTGGGAGACGCCCTGCTGACCGCTTACACGTCCCGGCAGCCGATTCCACCGCTGACCGGGACCCACCCAGATCTCACCCTCGAACAGGCCTACGCCGTCCAAGAACACCAGGTAGCGGCGTGGAAGAATGCCGGGCGGACAGTTGTGGGCTACAAGGTGGGACTGACCTCGCTCGCCATGCAGAAGCAACTTGGCGTCGACCAGCCCGACTTCGGCCGCTTACTCGACGACATGGTCCTGGACCCGTCCCGACCGGTCAGCCTCGAGCGGTTCATCAGCCCTAAGATCGAGCCGGAGATATCCTTCGTGCTCAAGAGCGACCTCCGCGGGCCCGGACTCACGCTCGACGACGTCCGTGACGCGGTGGACTATGCGGTGACCTCTCTGGAGATCATCGACTCGCGGATCGCCGACTGGCGCATCAAACTCGCCGACACGATCGCCGATAACGCCTCTTCCGGGGCCTTGGTCCTCGGCAGCGAACACATCAGGATCGACTCTCAGGATCTGGCTGCCACTGCTGTGACTCTCTCCGTCAACGGCAAGGTGGTGGGCGAGGGCACCGGCGCGGCCGTGCTGGGCCATCCGCTTAACGGCCTGCTCTGGGTGGCCAACACCCTGGGCGCGCTGGGCCAGACCCTCGAGGCAGGCGCTGTCGTCATGTCCGGTTCAGTGACGGCGGCTGTACCCATTGGCCAAGGTGACACCGTCACCGCGACCTTCACAGGGCAGAAGACCCTTGAGGTGCGGTTCAGCTGACCTAGGCAGCGCAACGCCGAAGGAGAGGACCCGGTCCTCTCCTTCGACGTTCGCGAGGTCAGCCGACGTTATCGGAGAACAGCCCCAGTTCTAGAGAAATAGTCCGGGCTGCCTCCAACAGTTCGGCGGACACCTTGTCCATTCGGGGTAGGCAGATCGACTACGTCGGGCACGGTCCTTTCCGGTGCTCCGCCGGTCATGGATGTGCTTCGCAAGCGCTGCCAGGCGCCTTGACCCGGGAGCTATGAACAACGACGTCCGCCCGATCAATGAAAGAGCCTGGGGAGCAATCCCGGAATCCCGGTTGGTTGGGCTAGGACTTCGTGACCGGTCGCCGCAGCGCCACGAACCAGGCGGTGCCGACCACCGCCTGCATGATGCCGAGGGCAGCCCTAGTCGGAGTATCTGCGGATGATGCCATGGGACTGGCTGCTGTGAGGATGCCGACCGTGAGCCCCGCCCTGGCCGAGAAGCGTTCAGAGCTGGTCGGGCGCTCGTCCGTTGGAGGCGGTGACTTCGATGAGTGGCTTCAGGCCACCTGCCATGCGTTGCGGTGGCCGGCTTGGAACTGGGTGCTCGGGCGCTGGGTTCGCCCTGGCCACATGTCAATCGAATGCGGCAGCGCGGGGTCTAAGTAGCGCGTCCAGGCGGCGTCATCTTCAAAGAGGCGCACACCGTAGGAGTCTTCGTACGTCAGCCCTTCAGGGATGCCCGGATGCCCGGATCACGTAAAACCCGAAACGAGTATCGGGCGTGTTCGCCACGCCGGTAACATGCCCGCGAAGGTTGCCAGCATTGGACCCAACCGCGCGGCGACAGAACCATACCCCTATTGTGACGGCAGCGTTTTCCAGGGTGAAGAACCGCGGACTGCACGTTGACATAGGTCGTGACTCAGG
The DNA here is from genome assembly GCF_039748055.1 of Burkholderia sp. RS01. Taxonomy (NCBI): domain Bacteria; kingdom Pseudomonadati; phylum Pseudomonadota; class Betaproteobacteria; order Burkholderiales; family Burkholderiaceae; genus Burkholderia; species Burkholderia sp. RS01. The sequence goes on along the minus strand of NZ_JBDLAK010000038.1, from coordinate 14,444 downwards.
CGCAAGCTTTCTGGCCGCCATGAAAACGCCGTAGGTTCTGCGGCAAGCGCTCAGGTCTTGATCGTGATAAGCCGACCAACAGCTCTGGCGTCTCCTGCTAAGGCTCCACTGCCCAACATGACCAGACCTGCAACCGCTTGTCACAGGAGGATGTCGACTACCAGCCCGATCGGAAGAAGGCACATGTAGGCGACGCTCGTGTGGAACAGCAGCATCGGACGGGGATCAGTTGGGCTGCGACGTGCACGTTGGAAGAACTGATGGGCTTGGACGAGAAACCAGAGTCCCGCGAGGCCGGACACGGTAAGGTAGCAGACACCGATCCGGTCATTGGCAAGCGGCAGCAGGAGGGAGACCGCCACGGTTGCGTACGTCCAGAGCACGCTGCAGAGGGCGACACTCCGGATGGGCTCGAGTACAGGGAGCATGGGGACCCCCGCCTGGGCGTAGTCCTCCCGGTACTTCGTCGCGAGCGACCAGAAATGCGGCAACTGCCAGCAGAACACGACGGAAAATAACACGACCGCCGCCATCGACACGTTACCGGCGACCGCGGCATAGCCGATGAGCACAGGAGCTGCGCCTGGGAAGCCTCCAAGGAGCGTGCTGTGCCGGGTGCGCCGTTTAAGGACCCGGGTGTAGAGGAACCCGTACCACGCAATCGAAGCTGCCGCCATCGCCGCCGCGAGAAGCGTCGTGCCTATCGCCAGCAGGGCGACGCTGAGCACGGTCAGGATGCCGGCGAATATCCGTGCGGCGTGGACGGACACAGCACCGCTGACAAGTGGGCGGGACTGCGTGCGCGCCATTATCGCGTCGATGTCTCGGTCGTAGATGCAGTTGAGGACGCTCGCCGCGGCTGCCGCGCATGCCCCGCCTACCAGTGTGGTCACGATGACGGGCCAGGTCGGCCAGCCGCCCGCTGCCAGGATCATGCCCGGCACCGTCGTCACGAGGAGAAGCTCGATGATCCGTGGTTTGGTGAGCGCCACGTAAGCGCCTACACGCTCCACGAGGCGGGTCCGTGCGGATGCAGCAGATGCCCCAGTCACTGGGCCAGGGTGGGCAGCCGTCGGGACCACTCCTCGGTGTTGAGCTGCGCCGCGACGAACACTGCCAGGTCATGACGGCTCAGCTTCCAGCCTCCGCGAGGGTTCGACCCGTCGGAGATGCGGATGTCGCCCCCGCCTGGTCCGTCTTTCAGGTATGAGGCGCGCACTATCGTCCAGTCCAACTCGGTGGCCCGGAACATGTCTTCCATGACCTTCATGTCCGTATAGAGATCGTTCATGAACAGAGGGATGAGGATCCACCGGAACCACAGCGGGAGGCCCTTGTCGTCGCGGGCCACGCCGCCCGAGGAGACCACGAGTACGCGTGCTCCGGGTGCTACTGCTCCGATCACAGCCCGGGCGGCATCGGAGTAGACGGAGCCTGATCCGCGGGCGGAACTGCTCACGGCGACGATCACAGCCTCAGTGTTCTTCACTGCGGCGAGGACGGATGCGGGATCGTGGACGTCGGCGCGGACCAGTCCGATGCCCTTTGGATCGGTTCCTTCATCCGTGAGGCGGCGTGGATCTCGCGCCGTGATGGTGACAACGTGGCCGAGACGCTTCGCCTCGTCGGCGATAAGGCGGCCTGTGCGACCTGAGCCGCCGATGATGAGTACGCGGCTCATGCTCGAGCCCCCTTTGGTGTTGCGCGGCGGCTGCCGCTCCTGTCAATGTGCGCTGGTCTGCGGCCCGCTGGGGGGTCACGCAAAAATGCATCAAGTCGTTTCCGTTTGCAGACTAAGTGACCCTGCTGGGATACGCGCCGAATGGACGGGCACGCCGCCGCCCCGGGCGGGGTGGGCGTTCGAAGTCGGACGGTCCATGAGGTTCTGAAGGCTGGGTTAGGCCGCGGCAACAAGATGTTGTCGATGGTGCCCACGATAAAGTCCCGATCGACCGGCCGTCTTACGTACAGCGCTGGGATCGCCATACCGCCAACCGGATCGCTGCAGCCGATCAGGCTGTGCCCGCCGCCATCGCTGCAGTGTAGTCTCGGACGCTGGTCGGTTGAACCCATGGATAGCGATCGTTCATGAGCGGCCCGAGTTTGCCCTTGCCGCTGAGCATGGCACGCCAGTACATCAAAGGCACGGCGGAGAATCCGCCTCGACCGTCGGCTTGGCGCCGGACGATCTCGGCATCCATGTCAGCTAGTGTGCCGAGCCTCTTGACCGTGATGCCGCGACCGAGTCCGGCTTCGGCTGCGGCCACCAGTTCATCGAAGGTAAGCACATTGCCGGCAACATAGAGCCTTTCCGGCACGGTTCGGTCGTCCAGGGCCGCCGCGGCGGCGTAGGAGGCCGTATCGGCGAAGGTGGTGAATTCCATCTTCACCTCGCCGTCCCCCCATAGGTAAGCCTCGCCCTTGTCGAGATCGAATGCTCCGAGGAAACCGAAAAGCACACCCCGGTCCAGGAATGCGCCGTTGAGCAGATGGACGAGCTCGACATCGCCCCGTTCGGCTTCGGCCCGCCGTGCGAATTCGCGGCGAAAGTCCGAATGGATGTTGTCACCGTCGTCGAGTCCGAAAAGGTTCATGCTGTAGTCGGAAGCGATGAAGCGCCTTACGCCTGCTTCCCGGGCAGCTCGCAGCCATCCCAGCTGGGCTTCGACGATCGTGCCAGTCCCACCCTGAACGGCGGATACCACCGTGTGCACGCCGTCGAAGATGCCCGGTCCGTTATCAACAACCTCAGACTTGGCCGCGATTTCGGCATCGACCTTGGAGCGGCTGCTGGAACGAACCAGCAGTCGGAGATTGGCGCCTTGAGCAAGGAGCTCCCGCGCGATCATGCCTCCAAGCGATCCAGTCGCACCGATGAGCAGGACTGTCTTGGCTGCTGGTTGAGGGCTGGCTTGAGTGGTCACGGTGGTTCTCCCTTGGTTCACTTTTGGTTGCCGGGCGGGGCCGAGGCGCTAGATGGCGAGGTAGCCGCCGTCGATGTTGAACAACGACCCCGTGGCGAACGAGGCGGCATCCGAACCGAGCCAGGCGACAGCCTCTGCAATGTCCCGCGGCGCACCGAGCCGGCCGATCGGGTGCTTGGCCAACAGTGCGTCCTTGAAGCCGGGGTGGGTCTCTTCAAGTGCATCGATCATGGGGGTCTGGATCACGCCGGGCAGAATGGCATTCACCCGGACGCCGCGGTCAGAGTATTCGACGGCGGCGGCCCTGGTCAGTCCGATCACGCCATGCTTCGACGTGACATAGGCGGATTGGTGCGCAATCGCTGCCTGGCCGAGCGAAGAGGCCGTGTTGATGATGGATCCGCCACCCTGGGCAAGCATCTGGGGGATCTCGACCTTCATGCTGATGAAGACGCCGGTGAGGTTGACGGTAATGATTTTGTTGAATTGCTCGACAGTCACGTCTGCAAGGTCCGGTCCGCTGAATTCGATCCCGGCATTGTTGTGCGCAATGTCCAGGCTGCCGAAGCGGTCAACGGTGGTGCGGACGAGTGCGGTCATCGAGTCGAGGTCTGCGACGTTGGCACGGACAAAGATCGCATCTTCACCGGCCCCCATCACCTCAAGTGTCTCCCGTCCAGCCTCCTCCGAGAGGTCTGCGACGACGACCCGTGCACCCTTTTCGGCGAGCACACGGGCGGTCTCTCGGCCGATTCCGCCGCCGCCGCCGGTGACAATGGCAACTTTGCCAGCAAGAGATTCAGTCATGATTATTCCTAACTTTCCATTTGCGGGGTGCGACAATCGATGGATTCGAGTGCACCAGATCTTGTTTCGTTACAGCCGGTGAGAGTCAATGCGCCACGGAATGCCCGGGCCTCATCGTCGTCATGGAGCGCGTCGGTTGAGGGCCGTCCACGTTCAGGCGGAGTCGACTGAGGTCGTCACACTATCCGGCATGTGCCGCGCGGCGATCCGCCCGCTGGTTGCGTCGCCGGTGGGCGGCATGGCTGAGGCGACTGTGCAAGAGCAGCAGCCTCGGTACCACGAAGTAGACCGACAAGGGCACGACTACGAGCGTCAGTATGAGGGTCCTTAAAACCGGGTGCCAAGCCTGGATGACAAGCCCCTCGACGGTCATTCCTATTAGGATCAGGGGGAAAATCGCGGACCAGGTGATTAGAGCACGGACATGCACAGAGGCGATCCCCGGTGTGCGCTGGTGGTGTCCGTCGGTTTCATCGGCGGCAAGCGCCTTACCCTCGTGCTGCATTAGTTCTCCAGTTCTTTCGGCGTTGGTTTACGTATTCGGTGAGCGCGGCGGCGAGGCTGACTGCCAGGGTGTCCGGGAGCAGGTGGCAGCAGGGCGTCGAGCTCAGATGGACTAGATCCCGGCGAACGCGCCAGGTTGCACTCAGGGAACCGCGGCGTCAATACCGACGACCGGGGCGCTGACGACCAAGTTCTTTTCGGTCTGCGCAAGCAGGGCAAGGAAGTCCGACTGCTGCTCTGTGCTTAGTTCGCCGGTCGTACATTCTTCGAGTTGGGCCCAGATGGACTCCACCTGAGTGCGTAGCGCGAGGCTGGCAGCGGTGGGCTCGACGATGGTGACGCGTTTGTCTTGGGTGCACGGGCGGCGCCGGACGAAGCCCGCGTTCTCAAGGCGGCGGACGGTGCGCGTCATGGTCGCGGCGTCCGACCCCAAGAACCTGACGAGATCAGTCTGACGCTGAGCCCCCCTATCCCAAAGCTGCATCATCACGAGTTCCTGAGCGGGATGGAGTCCGACTTCCCGGAGCAACTGTCCCGCCAGCATCCGATGCAGGCGCGCCACCCGGAAAATAGCGTGACTGATCGGGCCGCCAGCGGCTGATACAGGAACGGGTACGCTCCCCATCGACGACGATTCGTCGGGATTGCTCGGACACTCTTGCACGCCCACACCTCTTCTTTACTGTTCGGACAATTAATACCCTAGCCCCCTTGAAACTCGAGCGCAATCAGACTACTTGTGGGTTTCATCACCCACATTCCCCAGCTCTGACGAACTTTACTGTTCGAACAAGTATGTGCCATGCTCAATGATGTCATCGACTCCGGTGACCGAGCCGCGAACACTTAGGACAACAACCATGACGACCGCCTTCGAGACCTACGAACTGGGCGACACGCCCCTCACGAACCGCATCGCGATGGCCCCGATGACACGCAGCCGTGCGACCGCACCCCATGGAACGGCAACGGAGCTGATGGCGACCTACTATGCCCAGCGTGCGGAGGCCGGGCTCATCATCAGCGAAGGTATACAGCCCTCCGTCGTCGGTCAGGGCTACACCAATACCCCAGGACTCCACTCGGCTGACCAGGTCGAATCCTGGAAGCCAGTGACGGCGGCAGTGCACCAGAACGGCGGGGTGATCTATGCGCAGTTGATGCACACCGGCCGAGTAGGCCACCCCAGCCTTCTTCCGGAGGGACTGCATCCCGTTGGCCCGTCGGCCGTGACGGCCGCCGGACAGGTCTACACCTACGAAGGGATGCAGGCGTTCGTCGAGCCCCGCGAACTCTCCGAAGACGAGATCACTCAGACGATTTCGGACTTCGCCGACGCGGCTCGCAACGCCATCGACGCCGGCTTCGACGGTGTCGAGATCCACGGCGCCAACGGGTACCTCATCCACCAGTTCCTGGCTCCGAACTCTAACGTCCGCACAGATAGCTGGGGCGGCAACGTTGAAGGACGCATCCGTTTCGCCATCTCGGTCGCTTCCGCCGTTGCAGCGGCGATCGGCGCGGACAGGGTCGGATTCCGGATCTCACCCGGCGCCACTTTCAACGACATCCAGGACGATGCCGACCTCGAGGCGACCTATGGTGCCCTAGTCGCTGAACTGGCCCCTCTTGGCCTCGCCTACTTGCACATCATGGAATCCGCCGACCGCGAACTAACCAACACCCTCCGCGCATCCTGGCCCAGCACCCTGGTCCTAAACCCGAACACCAGTCCCGAACCCACCGGCCCTGAGGCCCTGGCCCTGATTGAAGACGGCACGACAGACCTCGTCTCCTTCGGTGCGCTGTTCCTGGCCAACCCCGACCTGCCCACACGGCTCGCCGCCGGCGGCCCGTTCAACACCCCCGATCGCTCAAGCTTCTACGGCGGCGCCGCCACCGGCTACCTCGACTATCCGACCTTGGACGAGCTCGCCCTCGTCACCGGCGCAAAGGCAAACACATGAGCACCACCAAAACCACTCCCACACCGCGGCCGTTCCGTCCATCCCGGTTCGCGATCGCCGCAGGCTCGGCTGCGGTCCTGAACCTCATCACGTACGGGATCGGGTCGGCATCCGGTGCATCAATGGCCGTCACCGCGCCCACCGCTCAGGAGATACCGGCGCTACTTACGGTCATCGCGACGCTTGTGCCGATGGCGGTCGCTGGCGCGGTGACCTGGTTCATCGCACGCCGCAGACCCGGCTTCCGCGGCTTCGCGGCGTGGACAGGCCTTGTCTCCGGCGTTCTGACGGCGGCCAGTCCCATGGCGTCGTCCGAGGACGTCCCTACCGGAGCCGTCCTCGGATTAATGCATGTCATCGTCGGCATAGCCTGGTTCATGGCGCTGCAGTCACCACGGGCCACAGAGCAGGAAGGCGCAGCATCATCATGACGACCTGCTATGTCCCGGCCCGATGCCCGTTCCACTCTGTGAGCCAAGCATCTTTGCGGACGGCAAGTGCGACGCATACCGTCCCTTCACCCAGAACGTGAAACACACCCGAAAGGAATCCATCCATGATTTTCGTTTCCCATGTTCTGCCCGTTAACGGTGACGGCGTTTCGATTACCAAAGACCAGCTGTGGGCTGGCCTCGTCATGAAGGCCAATAACGCTCTGCCCTTCGTGTCATCCATGAGCAGCTGTACGGTCATCGACCGAATCAGCGACACTGTGTTCGATCGAGAGATCGTGCTGCGCGACCAGGCGTACACCGAGCGGATCACCCTGCAGGAGCCAAGCCGCGTGGTCTTTACGCGGATCGCTGGCGACGTACTCGGCACGATAGCCAACGAGATCGAGGGTGACGACGACGACCTACGGCTCCGGTTCAGTTTTGCCCTCGTCGTCTCCACCGTGGAGCCTGGGTCAACGGAGGAAGAGGCCTACGCAGAAGGGATGAAAGCCGACTACCTCAAAGCGGTTGAATCAACCATCGCTGCGGTCAGAAAGATGGCGGAAAAGACCATTGCCGCGACCTGACTTAGATTAGAGAGCCGCAACCGGATCGAGTAGGAGGGTCGGTCTTCCCGACCCTCCTCGCGTACAAATTGCATGTGCCGTTTTCCCTGCCCGGACGCGCGACTCCGGTGGAGGCTAAGGTCGAAGCCGCGACCTAGCCTCCTCCGATTGCAAGCAGCGCCAGCGCGCTGTCTCGTGGTTTTTGGAGATCCAGGCCCGTGTAGCCTTCGAAGGACGCGAGTCTGTTGACCACTGTGTTCCGGTGGCAGGCTAGCCGGTCTGCAGTTGCTACCAGGCTCCCGAGCTCCAGGAAGGTGCGCGCCGCCTCGAGAAGACGTTCCCGCTCGCTGTCACTGCACCGGTCCAGCGCCGCGTAAATCAGGCGTCCCGGGTGGCAGCCCACCTGAGATAGTCGGTGTGCTGTGATTGATAGCCAGCGGTCCCTTAGCGTGAAGACTCCCTTGCTGCCCATGGGCAGGTCCCTCATGATTTCCCGGGCAGCGCTGACCGCTGTGCGCACTCCTGCTATCCCTTTGGCGTGCGGTGCCAGTGCGACTGCCACATCGTCGAATAGGACGGCCTCCTGGAAACTTAGCCTCTCGTCCGAGGATGCCGTCCGGGGCCGGATGACCAGAGTGTGATGGCCTTGATCGTATGTGAACACCGGCAGGTCACGGGGTGGGCGCGCCCGTAGCCGCCTTTTGATGGTCAGGCTGTCGTTCCTGTCAATGGCTGCCACCAGAAGTGCCTCGTTCGCATCGATACGCAAGGCACCCGCTATTCGGGAAAGGTCCGCGGCTGACGGTTCGGCAGGCGCCAGCAGTTGTGTCAGGTACTGCTGCTGCAGGTCGGCATCCGCCCCTTCGATTTCGCCCAACTTCGCGAGATATTTCTCTTGGACGCAGGCCGCAAAGCGGTCGACTGTCGCCCACACGATTTCTGCCTTCCTCACCAACAACGAAGGGTCTGCGCCCAATCCCGGTGCGGACAAAGCGTCCCACAGTACGGAAAAGTCGAGCCGAATCGCCCGGACCAGGCTGTCCAGCGGGACGCCCTGACGTGCTCTTCGCGCGCCAAGTTCGGAAGCGAAAACCGACAGTGCGTCGATATCCGGGGCATGTCCGCCGAGGGCCGAGAGCATGGCCGCGAAAGAGCTCAGGCTGCTGCCACGCAGGTCCTCCAGCGTTAGGCCTGAATCGGCGTAGGCGGGATCGGGAAGAATTCGGGTCAGGAAATTTTCGACGAGGCTGGGAAGCTGCCTGCCGACAGCATCGACCAGAGCCTGCCACTGTTCATCTTCCGTCATGTCATACCTCTCGATGGCCCTCCTTCTATCATCGCCGACCCGCGCACGAGGGGGCATGTACGTTCGTACAATTTTTGGCCTCGTTTGGAGGTTGCCCTGTCATGGGCAATCACCCTCCGCCTTGGGACGATCGAAGTCAGCTGCTCCTGTGGCAGCTCCCACACTTTCACCGGCCAGGAGTTTCCATGACCACCATTGATCCAGTCGAGGAGCGGACAACGGCTGTCCGCCCCGACGAGCAATCCGGCTACAAGAAGGGCCTTTCCAACCGCCAGGTCCAAATGATCGGCATCGGCGGCGCCATCGGCACGGGCCTCTTCCTGGGCGCCGGCGGACGCCTGGCCTCAGCCGGGCCCGTACTCCCCGTTGTCTACGCGATCTGCGGAGTTTTCGCCTTCTTTATCCTCCGCGCCCTCGGCGAACTGGTCCTGCACCGCCCGTCATCAGGCTCCTTCGTCTCTTATGCACGGGAGTTCTACGGCGAAAAGGCCGCCTACATCTCCGGGTGGGTGTACTCGCTGTCCTGGGGGCTGACAGCGATTGTGGACATCACCGCCGTCGCGGTCTATCTGAACTACTGGACCGCCTTCAGCAGCGTTCCGCAATGGATCCTCGCGCTGGCGGCCCTACTCGTGGTCACCGGCGTCAACCTCATCTCCGTGAAGCTGTTCGGTGAGCTGGAATTCTGGTTCGCCATCATCAAGGTGGGCGCCCTCGTGGCGTTCCTCCTGGTGGGCGGCATCTTCCTCGCCGGCAACTTCCCGGTCGCAGGGCATCAGCCCGGGCTCTCCCTGATCACCGACTACGGCGGCCTGCTGCCCAACGGGCTCCTGCCCGCCGTGATCATTGTGCAGGGCATTGTGTTCGCCTACGCCGGCATCGACATGATCGGCGTCGCCGCCGGCGAAACCAAGGACCCCCGCAAGATCATGCCAAAGGCGGTCAATGCGGTCATCTTCCGGATCGCCATCTTCTACGTGGGCTCCACCGCCCTGCTGGCGATGCTGCTTCCCTACAGCTCCTATAAGTCCGGCGAGTCCCCTTTCGTTACCTTCTTCGCCAGCATCGGCGTGCCCGGTGCCGGCGACGTGATGAACTTCGTAGTCCTCACCGCCGCGCTCTCCAGCCTCAACGCCGGGCTCTACTCCACCGGACGGATCTACCGCTCCATGGCCCAGACCGGGACAGCTCCCCGGTTCATGGAACGCATGAGCCGCGGCGGTGTCCCCTACGGCGGAATCCTCTTCACCGCTGCGTTCACCCTCCTCGGGGTTGGACTCAACGCGGTGGTTCCAAAGATGGCCTTCGAAATCACCATCAACGCCACTGCCCTGGCCATCCTCTGCACGTGGGCCACCATCATTTTGTGCCAGCTCAAGCTGTACAAACTGTCCACGGCTGGGCTCATGGCCCGGCCCGCCTTCCGGCTCTTCGGTGCGCCCTGGACCTCCTACCTCACGCTGGCCTTCCTGGCCGCGGTGCTGGTCCTGATGCTCTTTGATTTTCCGGTCGGAACCTACACGGTCGCCTCCCTGGCGATCATCATCCCGGCACTGATCGTCGGCTGGTACTCGGTGCGCAAACGCGTCAACGAGCTCGCCGGTACCCATCCGCTGACCGGTGCCATCCCGGTGCCAGCCCAAGCATCCCAGCTTTCATCCACGCGGTTCACCAACGAGGAGCACACACCATGACTGCCGCAGCAACGCATCCCGCCACAGATCTGACCAATCCCGCCCTGACCGGCAACTCCGGCGACCCCCGCCAGGGAGCGGCAGCTGACGCCGCGTCGTTCCTCCGCGACTTCCGCAGCCTCTCGGCCATCGGCGAGACACCCGGCCACGGCGTGGACCGCCAGGCCGCCACTCCGGCGGACGCCCAGGCACGTGCCTGGTTCACCTCCCTCGCATCCCAGTACGGGTTCCGCTCCGAGACGGACAGGATTGGCAACCTCTTCGCGCTGATCGAATGGAACCCCGGCGCACCCTACGTCCTTGTGGGCTCGCACCTGGACAGCCAGCCGACCGCCGGAAAGTACGACGGCGCCTACGGCGTCGCCGCTGCGCTGCACGCCGGCCGCCGGCTGGCGGACCGGGCAGCCTCCGAATCGCCCGACGGCGGCACACGGCCCGCCGCTCCCAAGTACAACCTCGCCGTCGTTGACTGGTTCAACGAGGAAGGCTGCCGCTTCGCCCCGTCCATGATGGGAAGTTCCGTCTACACCGGAAAGCTCCCGGCCGACGTCGCCCTGTCCGTCACGGACACCACCGGCACCAGCGTGCGCGAAGCGCTGGCCGACATCGGACACCTCGGCAGCGGCTTCGGTCCCACGGCAGCCGCCTACGCCGAGATCCACATCGAACAGGGCCGTTCGATGGAGGACTCCGGCACCACGATCGGCCTGGTCCACGCCTGCTGGGCCGCCGCGAAATACACCGTAACCGTCCACGGCGAACAGGCGCACACCGGTTCAACCGTCATCGCCGACCGCAAGGACGCGCTGCTCGGGGCATCCCGGCTGGTGGTGCTGCTGCGCGAAATCGCGGACCACTTCAGCGGCGCCGTGCTGCACACCTCCGTGGGCCAGCTGACCGTCTACCCGAACTCGCCAGTGGTGGTGCCGTCCCGGGTGGAGCTCGTGATGGACCTGCGGACCGCCGACGAGGACATCCTGGCCTCCGCCAAGGCCCTGCTCCGCGCCGGCATCGCCGCCATTGAGACGGAGGCCAATGTCAGCATCGACGTCGCCGAGTCCCATGCCTGGGGCATCAACCCCTACCAGCCCGCGGGCGTGGCCCTGGCCGCCGAATGCGCCGCCGAACTGGGCCTCAGCCACCGCCAGGTGTTCACCCTCGCCGGACACGACTCCATCAACATGAAGGACGTCGTCCCCACCGTCATGCTGTTCGTCCCCAGCGTGGACGGCATCTCCCACAACGAGCGTGAGTACACGAACGACGCCGACGCCAGCGCCGGCGTGGACATGCTGACCCGCGTGGTGGAACGGCTGTGCAACGGCGACCTCGACGGTGCCGCCTCCCCCGGGCCCGGCACCCAGCCGGTGGGCAGCCAGCCGGAGGGCACCAAGTGACCGGCCGGATCAAGGTGGCAGTCCTGCAGGCCACCGGCCTGGTCAACTCACCGCAGCAGAACCTGAACAGGATTGCCGTCCGCGCCCAGGAAGCAAAGGCACAGGGTGCAGACCTCCTCGTGACCCCCGAACTGTTCGTCAGCGGGTACGCGCCGAGCCTGGTCCACAGCACAGACGGGACGGCCCAGCGCCGGCAGCTCGCCGAGATCGCGGCGTCCACCTGCCTGGCGATCGTCGGCTCCACGGTCGAACACGACCGCGACCGGCACTACATTTCGGCGTCCTTCTTCGACCGCGACGGCACCGAACTGACCCGCTACCGCAAGCAGCACCTTTTCGGGGCCGTGGAAAAGGACGCCTTCGACGCCGGGGAGGCGCCGCCCGCCGTCGTCCGTTTCAACGGAATCAACGTTGCCCTCGGCATCTGCTTCGACATCGAGTTTCCCGAGTTTGCCCGTGCCGCGGCCCTCGCGGGAGCGGAACTGCTCTGCATCCCGACAGCAGTCCCCCTGCGTGAAGGCGGCCAGACAGACGCCCACCCCTTCGACACCCGGCTGATTCCGTCGATGGTGGTTCCCACCCGCGCCCTGGAAAACCAGCTGTTCATTGCGTACGCCAACCACGCCGGCCCGCACTTCGCCGGCCTCAGCACCATCGCCGATCCGTACGGACGGCGCCTCGCGGCCGCCGCAGACGACCCCGCGCTCATCGTCGCGGACATCGCGGTGTCCACCCTTCGCCAAGCCCGACTGGACACCGACTACCTTTCCCCGTTCATTCCCAGTTCCCCGTTCATCCCCAGCGCAGCCAGCGCCCACCCCCAGTAAGGACCTCCGTGACCATCGCAGCCACCAGCACGCCGACTGCAAAACTGAGCATGCTCAGCCCCGATTTCCCGTTCCCCTACGACGACTACATCACCCATGAAGCGGGGATCGGCTCCGTCCCGGCCGACATGTACGGCACCGAAGTAGCCGTGGTGGGCGCCGGCATGTCGGGACTCGTCGCAGCCTACGAGCTCATGAAGATGGGCCTCAAGCCTGTTGTGTACGAGTCCTCCCGGATCGGCGGGCGCCTTCGCGGAGGCACCCAGCCGGGCCAGTCCGGCCCGGTGGCGGACCTGGGCGGGATGCGCTTCCCGAAGACCGGCGCCTCTTTCTTCCACTACGCGGATCTCGTCGGCATCGAAACGCAGCCGTTCCCCAACCCGCTGACCCCCGCCGCCGGCAGCACGGTCATCGAACTGGGCGGCCAGGCCCACTACGCCGAGACGCTAGACGATCTTCCTGGCTTCTTCCGGGACGTCTCCAACGCCTGGGACGACTGTCTGGAGGAACGCGCCCACTTCAGCGCCATGCAGGAAGCCATCCGCACCAGGGACCTTGCCACGATCAAGAAGCTCTGGAACGAGCTGGTTCCACGCTTCGACGACGTCTCCTTCTCAGGCTACCTCGCCACGTCAAAGGCGTTCTCGTCGCTACCGTTCGAATACCGGGAGGCCTTCGGCCAGGTCGGGTTCGGCACGGGCGGATGGGACACCAACTTCCCGGACAGCATCCTGGAGATCCTCCGCGTCGTGTACGTGGATGCCGATGCGGACCAGCACCGGATCATCGGCGGCGCCCAGCTCCTGCCGGAACGCCTCTGGAACCACGCCCCGTCCGGCCTGGCTCACTGGCCGGAAGGCACCAGCCTCGCGTCCCTTCACGGCGGCCACCCGCGGCCCGGCGTCGCCTCCATCCGGCGTGTTCCCGGCGGCGATGGCGGACCGGTCGGCAGCCCGACCGCCAGCCAGGGACCCATCGCCGTCACCGACAAGTGGGGACAGTCACGGCAGTACCCGGCCGTCATTGCGACGTGCCAGAGCTGGCTGCTCTCGGCGCGCATCGACGTCGACGAATCGCTCTTCAGCCACAAACTGTGGACGGCCATCGAGCGCAGCCACTACATGCAGTCCTCCAAGACGTTCGTGGTGGTCGACAGGCCGTTCTGGAAGGACATCGACCCGCAGACCGGCCGCCAGGTCATGAGCACCACACTCACCGACCGGCTCACCCGCGGCACTTACCTGCTGGACAACGGCCCGGACCAGCCCGCCCTGATCTGCCTGTCGTACACCTGGAACGACGACGCCCTGAAATGGCTGCCGCTGGACGCAGACGAACGCGTCCGGCTCATGCTGCATTCCCTCAAGCAGATCTACCCCACCGTGGACATCGCCTCGCACATCATCGGTGACCCCACCACGGTCTCCTGGGAGGACGACCCCAACTTCATGGGCGCCTTCAGCGACAACCTCCCCGGGCACTACCGCTACCAGGAGAGGCTTTACACGCACTTCATGCAGGAGGGAATGGACTCGGCCCACCGCGGGATCTACCTGGCCGGAGACGGCATCTCCTGGACCGGCGGCTGGGCCGACGGCGCGGTGACCACGGGCCTGAACGCCGTCTGGGGCGTCATGACGCAGCTGGGCGGCAAGACCAATCCGGAGAACCCGGGCCCCGGCGACCGCTTCGACGAACTCAAGCCGGTCCGGCTGCCCTAACCTCCGCGGATGGGCCGGACATCGGCCCGGCCCATCCATCCCATTCGTCCCATTCGTCAAGGGCAGGGTGCCTCGCTGGCGTCCTAAGCTGAGGCGGCATTTCGAGCCTACAGTTCGCGTGGCCGGTCTGCGTTTGGGCCCGGGCTCGTACTTTATATCGGCGCTGGACCTGACTGAAGGGCTCGCCTAGACGATATGAAGTGTGGCGGGCCGGTCCCTGATGTAGGACTGGAACCTCGGGTTCAAAGAGGTTCGTGGGTTGCCGGGCCACGGTCTGTTCCGCCACCAAGAGGCGGG
>NZ_JBDLAK010000037.1:0-25440 GCF_039748055.1 Burkholderia sp. RS01 | reverse complement strand
CACCGACGCCCTGCAGCCATGGCTAAACTTCTACAACAACCACCGGCCCCACGGCAGCCTCGGAGGCAAGCCACCCATCAGCAGGTGCAACCAACCTACTGGCTGAGTACAGCTAGGGGCCGACGGCGGCGGGCTGGCCGGCGTCGTCGGCCAGCCCATGCTGGCCGTCGGCGGGCAACCCGCGGGCCGTGGCGAACGCCACGCCCTCCAGGAACGCCTTGGCGCGTGCGGTCTCGGGGTAAGCCTCCAGCAGCTTCCAGAAGGCTGCGTTGTGACCGGCCACGAGCAGATGCGCCAGTTCATGGAGCAGCACGTAGTCGATGACCCACTGCGGCATGGGACGGAGTTTGTCCGAAAGCCGGATGGAGCCGTCGGCGGGCGTGGCCGAACCCCAACGCGAGTTCTGGTTGCTGACCCAGCGGACCGACGTCGGCCGGGCCCTGCCACCCAGGTATGTTGCCGAGAGGTGGGCGGCGTGGCCGGCCAGGGCGGCATCCGACGAGGGGCGACGGCCCGAGCCGTTGGACTTCTTGTCGCCCTGGGTCCTGAGCTTCTCCAGCATCCGCCGCACCCATTCGGCTTCCTGGGCCCTGCTGAAGTGGGCGGGGATCGCCACAACCGCCGTGCCGTTCTCCCAGAAGGCGGCAACGGTGCGGCGCCGGCGGCCCGACCGGCGCACCACAACGGGGGCGCCGTCGTGCGTCGTCTGCGGTGTGCCGGGCATCAGAGCGTGGTGCTTTCCACCAGGACCGCCAGGACGGCTTCGCCGTACTTCTCCAGTTTGGAGGGGCCGACGCCGGCGAGGCGGGCCAGTTCCTCGAGCGACGCCGGCCGCGCCTCAGCAATCGCGGTGAGGGTTGCATCGGTGAAGACCACGAAGGCCGGAACTTCGGCCGACAACGCGACTTCCTTGCGCCACTCCCGGAGCGCGTTGAAGGTTTGCTCCTCGTAGGTGGGCGGGCATTGGCTGCAGCGGCCCACCTTCCGTTCGGCGCCGCTGGCCAGCATGCTGCCGCAGACCCGGCAGGACGCGGGCGTGGCTGCCTTCCGCTTGGGCAACGGTCCCTTGCCGCGGGCGCTGGAACTTGCCACGGAGTCGGGCCGGAGTCCGTCCAGGAAGCGTGACGGTTTCCGGTTGGCGCGGCCGCCCGGTGTCCGCGCGGTGGACCAGGACAGCGCCAGGTGCTCGCGCGCACGGGTTATGCCGACGTACAGCAGGCGGCGTTCCTCGTCCACAGCCTCCGGAGTATCGGCGAACGAAATGGGCATGAGCCCTTCGCTCAGCCCCACCAGGAACACGGCATCCCACTCCAGGCCTTTTGCGGCGTGCAGTGACGCCAGCGTGACGCCCTGCACCGTGGGCGCGTGCTGGGCCAGCGACCGCTCCTGGAGCTCGTTGACGAAGTCCGAGAGGCTGAACTGCGGGCCGCGGCTCAGCACGAGCTCATCCGCCAGGGCCACCAGGGCCGCCAGGGATTCCCAGCGCTCGCGCAGCGCGCCTCCGCTGTGGGGGGCGGCGTCCGTGTACCCCAGCGATGCAACGATGTCGCGGACGAGCTGGCCCAGCGGCTGCGGCGCGGACTCCGCGACGGCGCGGGTGGCCGCGCGCAGCTGGAGGATGGCGTCGCGCACTTCCTTGCGGGCGAAGAACCGTTCGCCACCGCGCAGCTGGTAGCCGATTCCCGCGGAGGCCAGCGCCTGCTCGTAGGCCTCGGACTGCCCGTTGGTGCGGAACAGGATGGCGATTTGGCTGGCCGGCGTGCCGGCGTCGAGCAGGCCGCGGATCTTGGCGGCGACTGTGGCAGCCTCGGCTTCGTCGTCCGAGCACTCGGTGAACTGCGGCGCCGGTCCGGCGTTCCGCTGCGCAACCAGCTTCAGCGGCGCCGCCCACGCGGCGTCCGCGGCCGGGCCTCCGCTGCGGCGGGCCGCCAGGAGGTCATTGGCCAGCTTTACCACCTGGGGCGTGGAGCGGTAGTCGCGGATCAGCTTGACCACGTTGGCGTTCGGATACAGGGCCTTGAAGCCGAGCAGATGGCGGGGGGACGCGCCGGTGAACGAATAGATGGTCTGGCTGGCATCGCCCACCACGCACAGTTCATCCCGGCCGCCCAGCCACAGCTCCAGGAGGCGTTGCTGCAGCGGGGACACGTCCTGGTACTCGTCCACGACGAAATGCCGATACTGTTCCCGGACCGTGGCGGCGACCTTCGGGTCTTCCTGGAGGATGCCCACGGTAATCAACAGGACGTCCTCGAAGTCGATGACGTTGCGGTCGGTCTTGACGTCCTCGTACGACTGGAAGACCCGGGCGACGGCGGTGAGGTCGAAGCCTCCGGGGTTGCCCCGGTCCTGGGCGTTCTCCAGATAGTTGGCCGGCGTCAGCATGGACACCTTGGCCCACTCGATCTCCGACGCCAAATCCCTTATGGACGCCCGGTCCGTGCTGAGCCGCAGCCGGCGGGCGGCCTCGGCGATCATCTGTGCTTTGTGGTCCAGAAGGTTTGGCAGTGTCCCGCCGACAGCCTGCGGCCAGAAAAACTGGAGTTGCCGAAGCGCCGCGGCGTGGAACGTCCGGGCCTGGACGTTGCCGACGCCGAGGTCACGCAGCCTGCTGCGCATTTCCGCGGCAGCACGTGCCGTGAAGGTGACCGCCAGCAGCCGCTGCGGACTGTATACCCCGGAATGCACTCCGTAGGCGATCCGGTGCGTGATGGCACGGGTCTTGCCGGTTCCGGCCCCCGCGAGAACGCAGAGCGGGCCGGTCAGGGTGCTGGCCACCTCCCGCTGTTCGGCGTCGAGGCCGCCGAGGATGCGGTCCTCCAGGGAGTCGTTGCCGTCAGGAATTTCTGTAGTCACTTCTGCTGCTCAGTCGATGGGATGGATGGGGTTGTCCCGGTCATTCGTCGGCGGGCCGGTCCTGGATAACGCCGCCGTACCAGTGTTCGATCAGCGACCGGGCGATGGACAGCCTGGTGGAAATGACAATCTCGCCGCTCAGCACAGCGTTCTGGAGTTCCTCCCGGCTGAACCACCGGGCCCGGGTGACCTCAACGCCGTCGGGCTTTGCCTCGGAGTCATCCGTGACGGCGGTGAAACCGAGCATGAGTGATGCAGGGAAGGGCCAGGACTGGGATCCGAGGTACTGGCAGGCCCTGACGCGCACGCCCACTTCCTCGCGAATTTCGCGGACCACGGCCTGTTCGAGCGACTCCCCCGGCTCCACGAAGCCGGCAAGTGTTGAGTAGTTCTTTGCATCGAGCGGGCCGCCGCCGCCAAGGAGCAGGCGCCCGTCCGGTCCTACCACGGTGACGATGATCGCGGGATCAGTCCGGGGATAGTGTTCGGAGTTGTCTTCCGGGCAGCGCCGGACCCATCCGCCGGTTTCCACGGTGGTCTGGGCGCCGCACCTGGGGCAGTGCGTGTGGCTGCCATGCCAGTTGGCGATGGCGCTGGCCTCAACGAAGAGGGCCGTATGGGTCGGGTCCAGCCGGGCGGCAACGTCGCGGAATCCTTCCCAGGTGGCGCCCGCGGGGAGTCCTGCGGTGCCGGGATCGACCGGGGCGGGCAGGATGAACAGCAGGATCTCAGTCCCTGCCGGGAGATCCGAATTCTCCAGGGCAGAGCCGAGGTAGACGATGAGCGAGGGCCCGGAATCCGCACTGCGGAGCCGGTCCAGCAGCCGGGCGGCATCGGTCAGGACGAGGGCGTCGTCATGAATGACGGCGTGCCTGCCGGACAGGACCATGGCTTGCGTGCCGCCGCGTGCCACGAGGTCTTCGACGAGGTTGGGCTTCATCCGTTCAACTGATCCGCGGTTCACCAGGGCCGGGCGCACCGGCAGCACGGTGTCGAAAAGGTGGTTGGCCGCCAAATCACCCTTGGGCAGCTGATTTTCCGGCGCCTTGCCCAACTGCTGACTGACCGGCGCAGCGGCCTCCGCATGACTCATGTATCCACCGTACTGACTCGGGGTGACAATTCACATTTCCAGGAGGCGCCGGGCGGCCCGCTTTGGACAGCGGCCGGCTCATATTTCGGCTGGATCTCAAGACTCGCCGCGACACATCGCCGTCTTGAACGCGAGTCAATCTACCGTGGAACCGTGAGAAGAGAACCGATCGAATTGGCAGCTGTGGCAACCGCGGCAGTCCCCGGACTGAGCCCGACCGCCGTGAGTTCCGCACCGGACGATCCGGCGGACTTTGATTCGGCTCTCCTGCTCGACTCCGAGGGAAAGCGCTGGCGGGTCCGTTCGCCCCGGCATGCGGAGGCGAGCACACGGCTCGAGACGGAGTTCCTGGTGCTGCGCGCCTTCGCCCCCGCCATCCGGGCGGAGCTTCCCTTCCTGATGCCCACCGTGGCCGGGACCGTCCGCCAGCAGAATCTGAGCACGTTCGTGTACTCCCACCTCAATGGCTCCACCCGCACAGTGGAGGAGTTGACTGCGGGGTCCCAGGAACTGGCCAAGGAAATCGGAACTGCCCTGGCCGCCATCCATGATTTGCCCCGTGCCCTGGTCAGCAACGCCGACCTGCCGAGCTACACCCCCAATGAGTTCCGCCAGCGCAGGCTGAACGAGCTCGACATGGCCGCAACGACGGGAAAGATTCCGCCCCTGCTTCTCCGCCGCTGGGAGCACGCCATGGAAGACGTGTCACTGTGGCGCTTCAATCCGTGCGTGGTCCACGGCGACCTTCACGAGGACAACCTGCTCGTCGACGAGGACCGGGTCACGGCCGTCACCGGCTGGACCGACCTGCGAATCGGCGACCCCGCCGACGACCTTGCCTGGCTCGTGGCATCCAACGAGCATGAGTTCGTTGAAGCCGTGGTGCGCCACTACACCGAACACCGGCGCGACGCGCCCGACAGCCATCTGCTCCGAAGGGCGGCCCTGTCCGCGGAATTCGCGTTGGCGCAGTACCTTGTCAAGGGAATTGCAGCCGCTGACGCCGAGATGATTTCCGAGGCGGAAGGCATGCTGGCCACGCTGGCGGACGACATCGCCGAGCACGGCGGGCAGCCCATCAGCGTGGAGCCCCTGCCGTCACCGGCTGCACCGGGTTCCGCAGCGCCGGACCCGGCTTCAGCCGGCCCGGTTTCGGTCGGTCCGATTCCGGTCGAGCCGGTTTCCGCCGGTCCGGTTTCCGCCGAGCTGATTGCCGCACCGGCGAACACCGACGTCTCCGAGCCGATGCCGGCCGTGCACGTCATGCCCATCCCGGCTGACGAGGACGCAACCTCCAATGCACCGGACGCTCCGGCCGCCGGGGACGTTCCGGACACCGTGGACGCGGACGGAAGCATCGACGGTGACGGAAGCGTGGACGGACAGTCCGGCCCGGACGCAGAAGACCACCCGGACGACGCCGAGGCAGCGACGCAGCCCACGCCGCTTTCCGCCGATGACACCTCCACCACAGCCATCAACATCGTCGACGCCAAGGCGCCCTGATCCGAGGACTCGAGGTCCAAGGGGCCTAAGTCCAAGGGACCTAAGGGTCAATGGTCCTAGGGTCAAGGGTGTGATTCCCACGCCTAGGGCCGCGGTGCGGCAAGGGCTGCCGCGACAATGCTCTCCAGTTCGGCCCCCGACGCCAGGTCATGGGGGCGGACCACCTGGTTGTCCGCAACGTAATAGAAAGCGGCCCGCACCTCGTCCAGCGGCACGTCCTTGAGCCGCGCCCAGGCCAGCCGATAGACAGCCAGCTGCACGCTCTTCGTTTTCAGCTGCCCGGACGACGGCCGCCTGCCGGTCTTCCAGTCCACTAGGTCCCAGCAGCCGTCGGAGTCGCGGAATACGGCGTCGATCCGTCCGCGGACCACGACTTCACCGATGCGGGTTTCGACCGGCACCTCGACGTGGGCCGGAGACCGGTGTGCCCAGGGGGATTCCCTGAACGTGGCCACCATGTCCTCAAGCCCGTAAGCCTCGTCGATGTGGTTGTCAGATCCGGGGGCTTCATCGATGTCCAGCATGCCTGCTGTTCCGAAGTACTCCTCGACCCAGGCATGGAACGCCGTGCCCTTGCGGGCTGACATCCCCGGTTCGCGCGGGACGGGTCTCCGGAGGCGCTGCAGGACAGCCCCGGGATCCTCCCCGAGGTCAACGAGCGTGGACGCGGAAATGTGCCCGGGCAGGTGGACGTCCCGGCTTTGAGCACGGCGGGCGCGGCGCTCCAGGAGCAGGGCGGCCTCCCGCGCCCAACCGGCGGCGTAGGGACGGAGCGGAGTTCGCGGCCGGTCCGCGGGATCCGGCTGCTCCGGCTCTCCCTCGAAGGCCAGCTCCCGGATGGCCGATATTTCGGTCCGCAGCCGGACCGCGGCGGAGTCCATGGCCGCTCGCCGGCCGGGAACGAGCCGGAGCCGCTTGCCGGTGCGCGGGTCAACAGGGCCCTCGAGGGGATCGTACGGCCAGACTGCGACCTCAAGGTCGCGCGTCAGGGGACTTTCGTCCGGCAGGGATTCCTCCTCCACCGAGCCGGGGTGGATCTCGGCTGCGGCGTCCTGTGCCGGACGGGCGCCTCCGGCGGTTCCGATGCCGGCGAGCGGCCCCAGCTCGGCGAGGAACGGCGACATCTCCGCCATTCCGCTGCGGCCACCGACCCACGCTCCGCTGGAAACCCAGAGGACGTGTTTGGCCCGCGTGTAGGCGACATAGGCCAGCCGCCGTTCCTCGGCTTCGCCGTGGGCCTGGACGGCGCCCTTGAAGTCCTTCTCGGCGTCCAGCCACCCCTTCTGGTCCGGCTGGTCGATATCCCATTGCGGAAGGTCGGCACGGTCGCCGCGAAGGGGCCAGGGCAGTGCAGCGGAACCGCTGCTCCACCGGGAATCACGGCTGCTCGGGAAGGCTCCGGCGTTGAGGCCCGGAACAAAGACCACGTCCCATTCGAGCCCTTTTGATGCGTGCACGGTCAACAGCTGGACAGCCTCATGGTTGACGTCTGCCGGGGGAACGTCCAGGCCGCCTTCCTCGGCGGCTGCGGCTTCGAGCCATGACAGGAATGCGAGGACGTCCACGCGGTGGGACGTTTGCAGGAATCCCGCGGCCGCGTCCTGGAACGCATCCAGGTTCCTCCGCGCCTGGTGGATGCTGAACCCGGGACGGGCTGCAACCTCGATGTCGAGCAGCATTGCTCGCTCCACCTCCCCGAGGAGCGTGGTCAGGTCCTCCCCCAGCAGTCCGCGCAGCTGCCTGAGTTCCGTGCCCAGCCTGTGCAGCCGTTCCCGGGCGGGGGCTGTCAGCGTGCGGCCGTGTGCTGACGTCCAGCCCTCCTTGGGCAGCCAGTCCAGGGCTTCAACGAGGCTGGACGCATCGGTCAGGTCACCCTCGATGACGACGCCGACGGGCGGCTCGTCCGTCCCGCCCGCGGCCGCGGCATCGGCCGCGCTCTGTCCGCGGCGCCGCGCAAGGAACGCCGACCAGTCTCGAAACGCCATGAGGTCGGCGGTGCCGATCCGCCAGCGTGCACCGGCGAGCAGCCGCATCAGGGAATCCGACCTGCCGGGGTCGGCGAGGACCCGGAGCGTCGCCACCAGGTCCACGATTTCGGGCGTGTCCAGCAGGCCGCCGAGACCCACGATTTCATAGGGAATGCCCTGGGCCTCAAACTCCCGCCGGATGCACTCCATCTGGGCGCGGCGGCGGCACAGCACTGCCATGGCCGGCGGAACAGGTGCTGCAGTTGTTGATGGCTCGAAATCGGTGACCCGGTATTTGAGCAGGTCCCGTGCGATGGCGGCGGCTTCGTCCTCGTCCGTGGCGAAGCGTCCAAGGATTACCCGGCCCTGAACTGCGGCCGGACTGGGCTGCAGCGGCGGCACCTCGACGGACGCGGCTGAAGCCCGTTCTCCGGCGGGACCCGCCTGAGCGGCAGCGGCGCTCAGCGGAGCCGAAATGACGTTGGCCGCCGCCAGGATGTTCCGCCCGTTCCGCCAGGCGGTGGTCAGGTAGGAGGTTGGGGCCGGGCTAAACCGGGCCTGCCCTTCCTCCCCGTCATCCAGCCGGACCGGGAATTCGCTGACAAAGTGGAACAGCTGGCCGGCGGACGCGCCGCGGAAGCCGTAAATGGACTGGTTGGGGTCGCCTACGGCCGTGACGGCGTGGCCGTCTCCGAACAGCCTGGAGAAGAGGACCAACTGCGCGTGCGATGTGTCCTGGAATTCGTCCAGAAGCACCACCCTGTAGCGTTGGCGTTCCATCTCCGCGGCGAGGGGAATCTCGCGGGCCACCCTGGCGGCGAGCGCCACGAGGTCGCCGAAGTCGAGGGCCCCCCGGCCCCTTTTGGCCTCGGAGTACCGGCCCACGAGCTCCGCAACGCTGGCCCGCGTGCGCAGCATGGCGCCCAGTTCACCGGCGGCCTGGCTCGGGTTCTTCTTGGTCTCTGCCACATAGGGCACCGCGTCGAATTCGGCCAGCCGCTGCATGAGCCAGTCGTGAACCTCGGCCGGGTCCTGGAGATGCTCCGCGCACTCACCGGCGAGCTGAATGACGGCCTTGACGAGCGTTGACTTGGCTACCCGGAAATGCGAATAGTCGCCGTCGAACGCCTCGACGACCTCGGTTGCCAGCTGCCAGGCCTGGGCGCCGCCCAGCAGGACGACGTCCCGTTCGATGCCGAGCCGCAGGCCGTAGTCGGACACGATGCCGCTGGCAAACGAGTGGTACGTGGAGACCTTCGGTTCCAGCGCGTCGGCGCTGAGCAGGCCGGCCGGGAACAGCGCGTTGCCGGCGTCGGCTTCCGCGATCCGCTGCAGCGACGCAAGCTTCGCCCGGATGCGGCTTGCCAGTTCACCCGCGGCTTTGCGGGTGAAGGTGACACCGAGGACTTCTTCCGGCTTTACCCAGCCGTTGGCGACCAGCCACACGACGCGGTCGGCCATGGTGGCGGTCTTGCCCGATCCCGCCCCGGCAATGACAAGCCTGGGGGTCAGCGGCGAGGAGATGATGGCCGACTGTTCGGCGGTGGGCAGGTTCTTCTCGCCGAGCAGGAGGGACAGCTCTTCGGGGCTGAACCTGGGGGCCGGGACGTCTGCGGGGCGGCTCATTCGGTAACCTGCTTGCCGCGTGCGCACAGGGGGCACACCTCCGGAAGGCGGCAGCCGTGGCCGCCGAATCCGCTTTTAGCGGGATCGTGCCTGGCTTCGAACTCGCGGCCTGACATCACGTCGGCTGCCTCCTTGACCATGTCCAGCGCCCAGTTCTCCCCCGGATCAAGGGGCTCCTGGTGCTGGACGCCCGGGCTCTTGGCGGTGGTTCCCAGCTGGGCAAGCACCGCACCGCCGGGCTGGGCGTCCCCGGTCACGCCCACGGAATTGCTGAAGCCACCGGCGAGGACCGCGGCCTGGTACGCGCCAAGCTGCGGATGGCGGCCCAGCTCAGCCTTGCCGGGCTGCCTTTTTCCTGTTTTGAGGTCCACAATCACCAGCCGTCCGCGGGAGTCAATCTCGAGCCGGTCCACCTGGCCGCGCAGGACAGCGGATCGTGGGGCGTCACCTGCGGCGCCGTCCGGCAGCGGATCAGCGGCGGTTTCGGTCAGCGGCACCTCAAAGTCCTGCTCCACGCCGACAAGGCGCCTGCCGTCGCTGCGCATGGCAAGGATGTACTGCGCCAGTTTCCGGACCATGGCTTCGGCGCGCCGGAAATCCAGCTTTCCCTCCCAGTTGTCTTTCATGCCGAGGGACGGCCACCGCTTTACGAGTTCGGCGAGGTATTCGGCCCCGGAGGCGTCAGGGAGGTCCTGGGCGATCGCGTGAACCAGCGTGCCGAGGCTTCTCGCGAAATCTGTGGCCGCTTCACCGCCTGCAGCCTGGACGAACCAGTCCAGGGGCGATTTCTGGACGGACTCCACCTTGGAGGGCGAAACGTAGACTGTCCCGCCGGGGGGCACCACCCGCTCCTCGGAGGACAGCGGGGCCAGACCCCACCAGGTATCCGGGTGCGCTCCGGGCACGGGCGGATCCGCCATGGCCAGGCGGGCCAGGACACGGACGGCCTCGTCCGATTCCGCAGCGGACCGGTCAGCAAGCTGCGCGTGCTGGCGCAGTTCGGCCACAAGTGCCCTGAGGGTCATCGGCCTCTCCACCGGCGTGAATCCCCTCGCGTCCTGGTCCGGCATGAGCGGGGCCACGTAATCCAGGAATGAAGACGGCTGTTCGTCTTCGGAAGCCACGGCCGTGCAAATCAGCACTTCCTTGGCCCGGGACACCGCGGTCGAGAAGCTCCGGAGTTCGTCGTACCGGATCTCCCTGAGCCGGCTGAGCGGACCCCGTTGGAGTGCGTACTCCACCCCGTGTTCAACGGCATCGGCGAAGAGCGTGCTCCCGAGCAGTTCCCCCCGGAGCCGGGTGTTCGGCCAGACGCCCTCCTGGAGTCCGGCAACAATGACCAACGGCCATTCCCGTCCGGCGGCGCTGGCAGGCGTCATGAGCTCGACGGCGTCGTCAACCTGCGCGCGGGCCGCGAGAGTGTCCATGGGGAGCTCCTGGTTGAGCAGGTACTCGAGGAACTGATCCGGCCCGGACCCCGGCATCTGGTCGACGTAGCGCTCGGCGGTATGGAACAGGGCCATCATGGCGTCGAGGTCGCGGTCCGCCCTGGCCCCCACGAGCCCTCCGGACAGTGCGGCGGCCGTCCAGCTTGCGGCAAGACCGGTCGAGTGCCACAGGGCCCAGAGGACGGTTTCGGCGTTGGCGCCAGGCAGGGTGGTGGCCCTCCGGCCGGCCTGGATCATCCGGGCAACGCGCCGCGCCGACCGTCCTTCAATCCCTAGGGAACCGAGGGCGCCGGGCTCGAGAAGTGCTTCCACGAGCAGTGCGTCGCTGGAGCGTCCGCCTCCGCCCAGGATCTCTTCGCGGCGCAAGGACTGGCGCAGCCTGCGCAGTTCCAGGGATGTTGCTCCGCCGATCCGGGACGTCAGCAGCGACACCGCGGATTCCGGGGTGAGGACGTCCGGATCAAGGACCACGGCGTACGCGTCCAGTAACGGACGAACGGCCACTTCGTCGCGGACAGCCGACTCCGCCACGGGAATCCGCACCGGGATTCCCTGGCCCGACAGGTAACGCTGCAGCTGGCTCAGTTGGCCGCCGTTCCGCACGATGACGGCCATGTCCGCCAGTTCACGGCCGTCGTTGACCTGGGCTTCAAGGATCCGCTGGGCAACGTACCGCAACTCATGGACAGCCGACGGCAGCAGGTGTGCCTCGACGGTCCCGCCGGAGTTGCCTGCGGGGCGGACCCGGGGGTCGCCGGTGTCGGGCCGGCGGTGGGCGTGTTCGCCGGCAGCGTCTTCAGCGGGACACTGATCGAGCCGGCGGGCCAGTTTCCCGCCCGCGCGCAGCGAGATCCGGTCCGCAACGCCAAGCCACGCCTGCGCCACGGCGGGCCGGTGCCGGTGGGCGTACCGCAGCGGCCTTTCCAGTGCGTCCTGGCCGTCCCCTCCCAGCAAGCGGGGAAGCTCGGCGACGAGGTCTGGACGGGCGCCCCTGAAGCCTTGGACAACCGTGTCCGGGGACGACGCCACGAAGACGTCCTTCCCCGCGGCGATATCGGCCAGCAGCTCAAAGACCGCGGGGTTGGCCTCGTGGATGTCGTCAACAAGTATGAGCTGGAGGCGTTCCCGTTCCGCCGCCAGGAACGCCGGCGAATCCTGGAACAGCTGCCGCGCGGCAGTGATGATCCCGGCGGGATCGAAGGCCTCGGGCATGCGCAGATCGAGGACGTCGCGGTATTCGGCATACAGGGCCGCGGCGGCGGTCCAGTCGGGGCGGCCGCATTCGTGTCCAAGGTCAGCAAGGTCCTCGGCGGTCCGGCCGGACTCGATGATCCGGTCAAAGAGCTGCCGGACTTCCTGCCGGAAGCCGCGGGTGGGCAGCGCGGCGTCGAGATCGGCAGGCCACGGCAGCCCGAGGCCGGGAAGTGCGTGACCGTCCAGCAGCTCCTTGATGATGAGGTCCTGTTCGGGACCGGAGAGGAGGCGGGGCGCCCGGGGCAGCGGCAGGATGCCTTCCGCCTTGGCGCGCCTGATCAGGTCGAAGGCATACGACGCCCAGGTGCGGGCCGGCGTGGTGCTCAGGCTCCGGTTCAGCCGTGCCGTGAACCGGTCCCGCAGGGTGTCCGCGGCCAGCCTGCCGGGCGCAAGGATGAGGATCCGTTCGGGGTCAACCGAGTGCGCCTCGACCCTGCGGACCGCCGCCTCGATGAGGACGGTCGACTTCCCGGTGCCCGGTGCGCCGGGCACCAGCACCGGTCCGGCCCCGTGCGGGACTTCGACAGCGGCGCGCTGATCCGCGGACAGCACCGGTACGGCATTGTGGACCTGGCGCGGCGGCAGAAGCCGGAGGCCGGACCCGGGGGATACCGGCGCGCCGGCGGATTGATCCTGGCGCCCGGCCGTCGCGGAGAGGGTGTGGGACTGGGTGATTGTTGCGGTCACTGAGACATTCCATCATCCGGCACTGACAATCTTGGCAGCGACGCTTCCAGCTGTTCGGAGATGGCGTCCAGGGCGGCAAAATCGGCGTCGGAGGGCGCCCACCGCGCCGCAGGCAGATCCACCCGCCAGCGGCCATCGCCCGTCCGGGCGAACCGGAGGAAATCGCCGCGCAGCGGCGTTCCCTCCCGCAGGTAGAACTGCAGGGCCTCGGCTTCCAGTCCCTCCGGCGCCAGGCCGCTGGCCCTGAGGACCCGCCACCACGGGACCGCGCTACCATAGTGGCGCATCACGGAGCCGACCTGGCGCGGACCGCCGGCTCCGAGAAGTTCGGCGACGTCCCCGTATGCCACCGCCGAGCCGGACGGAATAAGCTCAACGACAGCCAGCACCGCCTCCACATACTCCGTCCGCATCGTTCCAGACTAGCGGCCGGCCGTCGGCGCAGCGGGCCCGGCGCGCGGACTCGCCGACAGGCCCGGGGCGTGCGCCAAAACTGTCGGTGCCACCGGGTAGCGTGGAGCCATGAGCACTTGGAACACCCTCCCCCGGGCCGCCTTCGACCTCGAAACCACCGGACGCAACTCCCGCGCCGCGAGGATCGTCACGGCTTCTGTGACCCTGGTGGATGCCTCGGGAAATGTCATCCGCGAACACGAGTGGCTGGCAGACCCGGGCATTGAGATTCCGGCGGAGGCCAGCGAAGTCCACGGAATCACCACTGAGCATGCGCGAAGCCACGGCCGGCCGGCGCCGGAGGTCACCAGGGAACTCGCGGCCGTGCTGCAGGAACTTTTCGACGACGGCGTCCCGGTCATCGCTTTCAACGCCAGCTACGACTTCACCGTCCTGGCCGCCGAATCCGCTCGCTACGGCGTACCGCAGCTGAGCCGCTTTCCGGTCCTGGATCCCTACATCATGAACAAGCAGGTCGACCGCTACCGCAAGGGAAAGCGGACCCTGACGGCACTCTGCGAAGAGTACGGCGTCGACCTCGAGAACGCGCACACCTCCGCCGCCGACGCCCTGGCCACCCTTCGCATGCTCGACGCCATGGCGGGCAAGTTCCCGAAGCTCAGGCTGCCGGCCAGCCACCTGCACCAGCTGCAGGTGGACTGGGCCGTCAGCCAGGCGGCCGACTTCCAGCAGTACCTCCGCAAGACCAAGCCCGCCGCCGTCATCGAGGGCGACTGGCCGGTGCTGCCCCCGGAAGACGCCAGCCGGGGCGATTTCTAGGGGCCGCTTCCGGCAGCCTCTACAGTCCGGTTCCACCCGGCGCAGGAGGCGGCGGGCCGGCCCGCGGCAGTGTCTCCACGCGGCGGCGCTGGGACAAAGATCACAGTCCGCGGCCTAAGCCTCAGCGGACTCACAGCCCGGCAGCAATTCAGCAAGGGCGGCGCAGTCCGTCCACCACGGCCCCGCAGCACGGCCCCGTCCGCTGAGGATGCGGCAGAAAGCGCGCCATGCCGAACATTCTTCGGAAGTGGATGCAGATTCTCGGCGCTGACATAATTTAGTTCAGAAGCGCGCTTGTGCTATGCCCTGCCCAAGCCCTACCGCCTGAGGATAAATGATCACAGTTACCGACCTGCGCAAGGTCTACCGTCAGGGGAAAAAGGAAGTGGTGGCCCTCGACGGGGTATCCCTTTCGGTCCCCAAAGGCTCTATCCACGGCATCATCGGCCATTCGGGAGCCGGGAAGTCCACGCTGGTACGGTGCCTGACTCTGCTGGACCGCCCCACGTCAGGTTCGGTCAACATCGACGGCACTGAGCTCAGCTCGGTGCGCGACTCCGAAATCCGTGCGGCGCGACGCCGGATCGGCATGGTCTTCCAGCACGCCAACCTGATGGATTCCCGGACCGCGGCAGGCAACGTGGCCCATCCGCTGGAGCTGGTGAAGACACCCAAGGACCAGATCCGGGCGAAGGTGGCTGAGCTGCTCAAGCTCGTGGGGCTGGAGGGCTTCGAGAACGCCTATCCGTCACAGCTCTCCGGTGGCCAGCGCCAGCGGGTCGGCATCGCGCGCGCCCTGGCGTCCGATCCCGACGTCCTGCTGTGCGACGAGCCGACGTCCGCCCTGGACCCGGCCACCACCGATGAAATCCTGGACCTCATCCAGGACCTCACCCGGCGCCTTCAGCTCACCGTGCTCATCATCACCCACGAGATGCACGTGGTGAAGCGCGTCTGCGGCTCGGTCTCACTCCTGGCCAAGGGCCGGGTTGTCGAAGCTGGCGAACTGGCGGAGGTAGCGGCCGAACTCGACAGCAAGCTCGCCCGGGCCCTCCTTCCGCTGCCAGCCTCGGAACCGATCAAGGGTGCGCTCCAGGCCGGCCCCGTGCTGGAGATCCTCTTTTCCGGCGAAAGCGCCAAGGAACCCGTCCTCACAGGCGTCGCCCGGCACTTTGACATCGACCTGAATGTCCTCGCAGGAAGCGTGGAAACTCTGGGCGGCCAGCAGTTCGGGCACCTGCGGGTCCAGCTGGCCGACAACGTCGATCATGCCTCCGTTGTGGAGTACCTCCGCGATCGCGGGATCAGCGCGAAAGTGGTGGACGCCGCCGTCGTTCCGTCCGACCCGGATGATTTTCCGTCCGGAACGCCTGACTTCGCCGCCGAGACGGGAGACCTCAAGTGAACGAAATCTTCAGCAACCCGGTCATCGCCAAGGCCCTCCCCGAGGCGATCATTGAAACCCTGCAGATGGTGGGGATCTCGGGGTTCTTCACCGTCCTCGTCGGACTGCCGCTTGGCGTCTTCCTGCACGCCAGTGCCCCGGGCGGGCTCCGGCCCATGCCCGTGGTCAACAGGATTGTCAGCGACATCGTGGTCAACATCACGCGGTCCATCCCCTTCGCGATCCTGATGGTGGCCCTGATCCCCCTGGCCCGGCTCCTGGTGGGCACGAGCCTCGGCCCGGTGGCTGCCTCAGTCTCGCTTTCCATCGGAACCATTCCGTTCTTTGCCCGCCTCGTTGAGGCCTGTCTCCGGGATGTCCACCACGGCAAGATCGATGCCGCCCAGGTCATGGGATCCACCAGGATGCAGGTCATCAACAAGGTCATGCTGCCTGAGTCCCTGCCCGCACTCGTGGCCGCAGCAACCACCACCGTGGTGACCCTCGTGGGCTACAGCGCCATGGCCGGCCTCGTCGGCGGCGGCGGGCTGGGAAAGCTGGCCTACAACTACGGCTTCCAGCGCTTCGATGTCACAGTCATGATCGTCACGATCGTGCTGATCATCGTCCTGGTCCAGGTCATCCAGCTCACGGGTGAGTGGATCTCCCGGAGCCTCGACCACCGGTAACCAACAATCCACCGGTAACAAACACCGCCAGAAGGCGGAACACCGCCAAGACTTCACGCAGCGAGTAGCCGCTCTCTGCATCTGAACGGATCCACCGGCCACGCCGTCGGGATCCAGGCTATTTCGAAAGGAACGCATCCGATGCGTAAATCACTAACCCTCCTCGCCACCGGCATCGTCACCGCCCTGGCACTGACCGCCTGCGGCGGTTCGCCCGCGCCCAGCTCTGCAACCCAGACCCTGGATCCGGCCAAGCCCGCGACCCTCAGCGTCGGGGCCAGCCCGGTCCCGCAGGCCAAGATCCTCGAATTCATCAACCAGGACCTCGCCCCGAAGGCCGGCCTCAAGCTGGACATCAAGGAGATCGAGGACTACCAGACGCCCAACACCGCCCTGAGCGACGGCTCGCTGGACACCAACTACTACCAGCACCAGCCGTGGTTCGATGACCAGGTCAAGACCAAGGGCTACGACTTCGGCCACGGTGCCGGAGTCCACATCGAGCCGTACGCGGCCTTCTCCGAGAAGGTCAAGGACATCAAGGACATCAAGGACGGCGCCAAGGTTGCCATCACCAACGATCCCTCCAACCAGGTCCGTGCGCTCCGCGTCCTGGAAAAGGCAGGTCTGGTAAAGGACATCAAGGACGACAGCTCCGTGGTCGCACTGACCGATGCGCAGAACCCGAAGAAGCTCAAGTTCTCGGAGAACCAGCCGGAACTGCTGATCAACGACCTGAAGGACCCCTCCGTGGACCTGGCGCTGATCAACGGCAACTTCATCCTCAAGGCCGGCCTCAGCACCGACAACGCACTGGCAGTGGAGTCCACGAAGGACAACCCGTACGCCAACTTCCTGGCCTGGCGCACGGAGTCGAAGGACGACGCCCGCATCAAGAAGCTTGAGGAGCTCCTCCACTCCCCCGAGGTCAAGGCCTTCATCGAGAAGGAATGGCCCAACGGTGACGTGACTCCCGCCTTCTAGGCCGGGCAGCACAACGGCATTAAACAACTCTGGCACCCGCCGCGGCGGGTGCCAGAGTTGTTTAATGCGGGTCGCTTCGCCCTGCGGTGCAGGACTGAGGAACGACGGCGGGTCAGGCCTTCGCGGCGGCGGCAGCTTCAGCCGCGGCAGGCAGCGCTTCGAAGATCCGGTTCATGGCGGCGTCGTCGTGTGCGGCGGACAGGAACCAGGCCTCGAAGACGGACGGCGGGAGGTACACGCCGGAGTCCAGCATGGAGTGGAAGAACGGCGCGTAGCGGAAAACGTCCTGCTTCTGCGCGTCGCTGTAGTTGTGGACGCCCCGCTCCGACGTGCCGAACGCCACCGAGAACAGGTTTCCGGCGCGCTGGATCGAGTGGTCGACGCCGGCCCCGTCCAGGGCTGCGGAAAGGGCCGACGAGAGCTCGAGTGAGCGCGCGTCCACGAACGCGTAGACGTCCCGCGTGGCGTGCGTGAGGGTGGCCACGCCGGCAGCCATGGCCACCGGGTTCCCGGACAGCGTGCCCGCCTGGTAGACGGGCCCGAGGGGTGCGAGGTAGTCCATGACGTCGGCGCGGCCGCCGAGGGCCGCCGTCGGCATGCCCCCGCCGATCACCTTGCCGAAGGTGAGCAGGTCCGGGCTCCACTTCTCGGCTGCGTCCGCTGCCCCGCCCGTGAGCCCCCAGTAGCCGGAGTAGCCGGTGCGGAACCCCGTGAGGACCTCATCGATGATCAGCAGCGCGCCGTGGGCGGCCGTGATCCGGGAGAGCCCCGCGTTGAAGCCGTCGCCGGGGGTGACTACGCCCATGTTGGCCGGTGCCGCCTCGGTGATCACGGCGGCGATGTTGGGCCCGTGCTCGGCGAAGGCTGCTTCGACGGCGCCGAGGTCGTTGTAGGGCAGCACGAGCGTTTCGGCGGCAGTGGCGGCCGTGACCCCTGCCGAACCTGGCAGGGCCAGGGTTGCCACGCCGGAGCCGGCCGCGGCAAGCAGTCCGTCAAGGTGGCCGTGGTAGCAGCCCGCGAACTTGATCACGAGGTTGCGGCCGGTGAAGCCCCTGGCCAGCCGGATCGCCGTCATGGTGGCCTCCGTGCCGGTGGACACCATGCGCAGCCGCTCGACGGCGGACACCCGTTCCTTGACGATCGCCGCAAGGTTAGCTTCGTCAGGCGTCGAGGCGCCGAAGGACAGGCCGCGGTCGACGGCGGCGTGCACGGCTTCGAGGACGGCCGGGTGGGCGTGGCCGAGCAGTGCCGGGCCCCAGGAGCAGACGAGGTCAACGTATTCGTTGCCGTCGGCGTCGGTCAGGTACGGACCCTTGGCCGAGACCATGAACCGGGGCGTGCCGCCCACCGATCCGAAGGCGCGGACCGGGGAATTGACGCCGCCTGGCATGAGCTGGCGGGCGCGGTCAAAGAGTTCCTCGTTGCGAGGCATGCTGGAGGTCATGGTTCCTATTCTTTCAGTCGGCGGGCCGCGGCCCGGACAGCAGCTCGGCCACCCGGGGTGCCACTACGGTGCCGAACAGTTCGATGCAGCGCATCATGGAGCTGTGGGGAAGGGTCCCGTTGCTGTATTTGAGGTCGAAGCGGTCAACGCCCAGGTTCCGTTTGAGCAGGGCGATCTTCTGCGCCACCGTCTCGGGTGAGCCCACGTAGAGGGCACCCTCCGGGCCGCACATGGCGTCGAATTCCCCCCGGTTGCCGGGACCCCAGCCGCGCTCGGCCCCGATCCGGTTCCGCTGCGCGAGCCAGTGCGGGAAGAGTTCTTCGCGGGCTGCCTCGTCGGTGTCGGCGATGAACCCCGGCGAATGGGTGGCGATCTGCTGCATGGGGTGCCCGTACTTGGCCATCGCCTCGCGGTACAGGTTGACCAGCGGGGCAAAGGCGCGGGGCTGGCCGCCGATGATGGCGAAGATGATGGGATAGCCGTACTCCGCGCAGCGCAGCACCGACTCCGGCGTGCCGCCGACGCCGATCCAGGTGGGAAGCAGGTGGTGTTCCAGGGGCGGGAAGACGCTCAGCCCGGTCAAGGGCGGCCGCGTGCGGCCCTCCCAGTGGACGGGCTTCTGCGCGCGCACCTTGTCGAAGAGCCCGAGCTTCTCCTCGAACAGGACCTCGTAGTCCGCCAGGTCGAGGCCGAACAGCGGAAAAGATTCGATGAACGAGCCGCGGCCCAGCATGACTTCCGCGCGGCCGCCGGAGAGTGCGTCCACAGTGGAGAACCGCTGGAAGACCCGGACGGGATCGTCCGAGCTCAGCACGGTGACAGCGGAACCGAGCCTGATCCGCGAGGTCCGGGTTGCGGCGCCGGCAAGGAACACCTCAGGAGCGGACACTGCGAAGTCGCGGCGGTGGTGCTCCCCCACGCCGAAGGCATGGAGCCCGACGGCGTCCGCCAGGACGGCCTGCTCGAGCACCTCGCGCAGCACCTGGGCATGCGGCGTCGGCTCACCGTCGCTCCCGACGCCGACGTCACCGAACGTGTTCAGGCCCAGGTGGATCTCGTCCGGCCCCACCGGGGCAGTGGGCGACGCTGCGGTTGGTGATGCGGCGGACTCCGGCATCAGGACTCCTTCAGCCAGCCGGCGAGCTCACTCGCCCAGTATGTGAGGACCATATTGGCTCCGGCGCGGCGGATGCCCAGGACCGATTCGGTGATGGCTGCACGGCGGTCGATCCAGCCGTTGGCGGCCGCCGCCTCGATCATGGCGTACTCACCGGAGATCTGGTAGGCGGCCACCGGGACGGGGCTCATGTCGGCGACGTCGGCCAGGACGTCGAGGTAGCTCATGGCCGGCTTGACCATCACCATGTCCGCCCCTTCGGCGAGATCCAGCTCCACTTCCTGGATGGCTTCCCGCCGGTTGGCGGCGTCCATCTGGTAGGTCCGGCGGTCCCCCTTCAGCTGCGAATCGACGGCTTCCCGGAACGGGCCGTAGAACGCGGAGGCGTACTTGGCGGCGTACGCGATGACCGCGGTGTTCACGTGGCCGGCGTCCTCGAGCGCGTCGCGGATGACGCCGATCTGGCCGTCCATCATTCCGGAGGGTCCCAGCACGTGCGCGCCGGCGTCGGCCTGTGCCACCGCCATCCTTGCGTAGATGTCCAGGGTGGCGTCGTTGTCCACATAGCCGTCGCTGTCCAGGACGCCGCAGTGTCCGTGGTCCGTGAACTCGTCCAGGCAAACGTCGCTCATCACCACGAGTTCGTCGCCGACCTCGGCCCGGACATCGCGGATGGCCTTGTTCAGCACGCCGTCGGGGTCCAGGGATGCCGTTCCCTCGGCGTCCCGGACGGCCGGTATGCCGAACAGCATGATGCCGCCGACGCCGAGTTCCACGGCTTCCGCGGCGGCCCGCTTGAGCGTCTCCGTGGTGTGCTGGACCACGCCCGGCATGGAGGCGATCGGGTTTGGTTCCGTCAGGCCTTCCCGGATGAACGCGGGCAGGATCAGCTCCGCGGGAGCGAGCCTGTTCTCGGCAGTGAGCCTGCGCATAGCGGGGGTGGTGCGGAGCCGCCGTGGGCGGTGCTGCGGAAAACTCATGTCCTGTCCTTCACTGGGTGCCTGGTGCTGATGAATGGATGTCTGGGGACCCGCTATGGGAACGGGTGCCGGCGGCCGGGGCTTTGTCCGGTTCGGGGTGCAGTGCACGGATGACTGCGTCCACGAGGCCGTCCGGCGTGGCTTCACGCGCTGTGGCCGCCACCGTCAGGCCCCGGCCTTCTGCCTCGGCAGCCGTTGCTTTTCCGATCGCCACGAACCGGCAGGCCCCCAGCGGGGCGAGCTCGGCGGAAATGCGGCGCGCAGCGCTCGGCGAAGCGGCGACGACGGCGGCCACGCCGCCGGACGCTACCGCTCCTTTGGCGGCGTCGGGTGTGAGCACCGGCAAGCTGCCGCTCCCGGCACCGGTGTTCATGGCGGACGACGCGAGGCGGCGGTCCCGCGCGGCCGGATAGTCCACCGTGTGATAGGCCACCACGGTCCGGACCCGGGCGCCCTTCGCCTCGAGCCCCCGTGCCAGGGCGGGAGCCGCGATGTCAGCCTGCGGCAGCAGGACGTCACAGGGTCCGCCCGGCCACTCGGCCGCCAGCCCGGCGGCCGAGTGCCCCCGCTTGGGGACAAAATGCACGGTGATCCCGGCGGACTGCAGGGCGTCCAGGGTCGCCGGCCCCACTGCTGCCACGCGGGTTGACTGCGGAATCCACCCGCTGAGGGCCACAGTTCGCGCCGCGGCTGTCTCTGCAAGCGCCAGGACGGTGGTGGCGCTGCTGACCACGAGCCACGCGAAACGCCCTGCACCCAAGGCGTCGAAAGCGTCATCGAGGGCGTCTTGGTCCCTGGCACGTTCGACGTCGGTGAGCGGCAGCAGGAGCGGTTCGGCTCCGGCCAGCCGGAGTTCCGCCGCGAGCGTTTCCGCGCGGTCCGGGTTCCGCGTGATGAGGATGCGGGCCCCCTCGAGCGGGCGCCGCGCGCCTGGAAGTCCGGCGGGGTTGCCTTCCGGACCCTGCCGGTTCACCTGTCCCATGAGCCGATGGCCGCCGACGGTCAGGACGCAGTCAGGTCAGCGATATCCGCAGCGCCCGCGGCCAGGAGAACCTCGGCGAGTTCGATCCCCAGCAGGGTCGCGCCCACTTCGGTCAGGCCGTCGGTGGCCCGCTTGTCACGCACGGACGCGGTGCCGTCCACTGCGCACACTACGGCTTCCAGGTGGAGCATGCTGCCCTTCCGGTAGGCGTATGCACCCACGGGAGCGGCGCAGCCGGCTTCGAGCCGGGCCAGCAGCGCCCGTTCGGCGGTGACCGCGAGCCGGGTGTCGGGATCGTCCAGCGCTGACAGGGCCTGCGCGAGCACGCCCTGCGAGCCTTCGGTGGAACCGGCCCGGCGCGGGGCGTCGGCCGTGCGGCATTCAATGGCCAGCGATCCCTGGCCCGCGGCCGGAAGCATGATGTCCGTCTCGAGGAACTCGGTGACCGTGTCCAGCCGGCTGATGCGTTCGAGGCCCGCGGCAGCCAGTACCACGGCGTCAAGGTCGCACGATTTTCCGTCCACCACGGCCTCGGTCGTGTTGCCAGGCAGCCCTGGAACCCGGCCGAGCCTGGTGTCCACGTTGCCGCGGATATCCACGATGTCCAGGTCGGGACGGACGGCGCGGAGCTGCGCCGCCCGGCGCGGCGAGCCGGTGCCCACCCGCGCGCCCTTCGGAAGATCGGCCAGCTTGAACCCGTCGCGGGCGCACAGGACGTCGCGGACGTCCACGCGGCGGGGGGTTGCGGCGAGAGTCAGCCCCGCGGCCGAGCCCGTGGGCAGGTCCTTGAGCGAATGCACGGCAACATCGCACTCGGTGCGGAGCAGCGCGTCGCGGAGCGCCGCCACGAAAACGCCGGTGCCGCCCATCTGGGACAGCGACCCGGTAAGGACATCGCCGTCGGTCCTGATGTGCACGAGCTCCACCGGGAAGCCCCCGACGGCGGCCAGCAGGTCCGCCGTCTGCTGCGTCTGGGTCAGTGCGAGTTTGCTCGCGCGGGTTCCGATCCGGACCGTCATCGGGCGTCCTCTCCCCCTGCCGGGTAGGCGTCGTGACCGGCGCCCACCGTGGTGTCCGCGCCGGCAATCGTGGGCTTCTCGCCCCGGAAATTGGCGCAGCAGCCGGGACGGCAGACGTCGTACCAGGGGCCCAGGTCGGTGGCCGCCGGGCGGTCACTGATGTTGTTGGCGACCGTGCGTTCGCAGATCAGGTCCACGAGCCCTTCAACGAAGCGGCGGTGTGTTCCGGGCGTCGGCACGCGGGTTGCGGCCAGTCCCAGTTCGCGGCACGTCTCCAGCGCTTCGGTGTCAAGATCCCAGACCACTTCCATGTGGTCGCTGACGAAGCCGAGGGGCACAATCACGATGCCCTTGACGCCCTGCTTGGACAGGTCCGCGATGGCGTCATTGATGTCCGGTTCAAGCCAAGGCACGTGGGGGGCGCCGGACCGTGACTGGTACACGAGGGACCAGGGAGCCGCGAGTCCGGATTCGGCTTCCACCCGCCGCATGACCTCTCCGCCGGTGGCCAGGTGCTGGGCCACGTACGCGGAGTCCTCGGCGAACTGGCGGGGCTCGTCGGCCGACCGTCCGGCCGCCTCGGCGTCGCGGGTGGGAATGGAGTGCGTTGCGAACAGGACGTGCACGGGCGCATCCGGGTTTCCGGCGGCAGCCAGCTGCGCACGGACGTCGGCTATTCCCGCCGCGGTGCCTTCGATGAAGGGTTCCACGAAGCCCGGGTGGTCGAAGTACTGGCGGACCTTGTCCACTTCCAGCCGGCCGTCCAGGCCCGTTTCGGTGAGCGCCATGCCGATGTCCTCGCGGTACTGGCGGCAGCTGGAGTAGCAGGAGTAGGCGCTCGTGGTGACCATGAGCAGCTTGCGGTGCCCGGCGTCGTAAGCGTCCTGGAGAGTCTGCGGGATGTAGGGATCCCAGTTCCGGTTGCCCCACAGCACCGGCATCGCTATGCCCCGCGCAGCGAGCTCGGCCTCAAGGGCCGCCTTGAGCTCCCGGTTCTGCTGGTTGATCGGGCTGATGCCGCCGTTGGCGCGGTAATGGTGCGAGACCTCTTCAAGCCGTTCGTCGGGGATGCCGCGGCCGCGTGTGACGTTGCGGAGGAACGGGATGACGTCTTCCTGGCCCTCGGGACCGCCGAAGGAGGCGAGCAGCACGGCGTCGTACTCCTTGGGGGCCATCCTGCCTGCCTCGGTCACGGGGTTCACCGCCGCCGCAGGGTCCTGCGGATTCAGCGGACTCATGCCAGGACCTCGGCAATCTCCCCGGCGGTGATCCGGCGGCCCGTGTAGAACGGAATCTCCTCGCGGACGTGGTTGCGGGCCTCGGTGGAGCGGAGGTGGCGCATCAGGTCCACCAGGTCAACGAGTTCGGGGGCCTCGAGGCCGAGGATCCATTCCCAGTCGCCGAGCGCGAAAGAGGAAACCGTGTTGGAAATGACCTGGGGGAAGTCGCGGCCCAGCATGCCGTGGTCGCGCAGCATCTGGCCACGCTCGTCCTCCGGCAGGAGGTACCACTCGTAGGACCGGACGAAGGGGTACACGCAAAGCCATTCCGCCGGCTCGACGCCGCGGGAAAAGGCCGGGGTGTGGTTCTTGGCGAACTCCGCTTCACGGTGGACGCCCATGGCCGACCACACCAGGTCGGTTCCCGCGAAGAGCTTGCTGCGGCGGATGTCGCGGATGGCTTGCTGGAGGGCCTCGGGCCTTGGCCCGTGAAGCCAGACCATGACGTCGGCGTCGGCCCGCATGGCGGAGACGTCGTAGCTTCCGCGATGGGTCACTCCGCCCTCGGCCAGGCGCGCAATCAAGGCGTCGAAATCGTCGGCAGCATCAGCGCTGCGGAGGACCTCGGCGGAGCGCTTGAATACGGTCCAGAGGGTGAAGAACTGCTCGGCTGATTCTTCGGTTTTAGTGACAGATTCGGCAGGAGTGTGGCTCATGGATACCATACTGCCCCTTCCATGCGTCCAAGTCGAAAAACTCCACTTCTACAGAGCGTAGAAGTGGGGCATTTCACAGGGACCGGCGGATTCTGACCACGGCAATGCCGGCCGCGCCCGCCAGGACCAGCAGTCCGGCACCCCACCAGACCAGCGGCGAGACCGCGCCGCCGGGCGCCGCAGCGAGAACGGCACTCTCAGCAGGCCCGCGGGTGCTGTACAGCGAGTCGGCGGAAGCCACGTTCATCGGGCCGGACAAGCCCGCCGAGCCCCATACCCCGGACGCGATTCCAGGGACGGAGCGTCCCCCGAAGCCAGGGGCAGAGGACAGCGCCGAGAGGTCCGCAACCGAACCGGCCCCGCCGGATCGCCGGGGGCCGGCAGCGGGGCCGCCGGTGGCCCCGCCTGCCGGGGTGGCGCCTGCCCCGGGGGATGCCGCGGCAGGCGCTGCTGCCGTCTGGCTTGCGCCGGAGGGCAGCGGCTGGGCCGCGCCGGAGCCTGCAGCTTGCGCCGTACCGCCCTGACTGGCGGCTGGCGAAGGGGCCGGACCGGAGGACGCCGGTGCGGGGACGGGCGCCGAGGTCCCGGATGGCGAGACGGCCGGCGACGGCGCGGGCGCCGATGGCACGGGCACCGTTACCGACGGGAGCGTCGGCGTCGGGAGCGTGGGCGAGGGCAGGGAAGGGGAAGGGGAAGGAACCGAGGGCACCGGAGCGGCGGGCGAAGGCTTGGCAGTGGCAGTGGCGGTGGCCGTGGCCGTGGCCGTTGGGGCCTGCGTCCGCAGAGCGGCGGCCGCCCAAGCGCCGAGGTCGGCCACACCCGGGACGCCGGCAGTCAGGCCTGTTGCCGCCGAGGTGCCGCCGTCCGGCTCCGCCGGCGAGTCGGGCGTAAGAGCGTTGGATGCAGGTACCCCTGCGAATATGACCAGCACCGCTCCGAGCGCAGCTGCTGCCGTGCCGCGCCGAAGACCCCCATGGAAACCAGTCAGCGTACGAAAGTTATCGGACTTCTGAATGACCATACTTAGAGACCCTAGACAGAAAATCGCACGGGGGAAAACTTGCGGACAGGCCCGCCAGCAGGTATCGCGGGCGGCCTGAAAGCGGACGGGATGGCGCCAGAATCCCCCCGTTACCTTTTTCGTAGCCCGTTCCTGTTGCAGGATGAGGGTGTGCTGGCCTGCCGCCCCCGGCATGATTGCCGCCCCCAGTCGTCAATGATCCGGGGGGTGTTGT
>NZ_JBDLAK010000036.1:0-26651 GCF_039748055.1 Burkholderia sp. RS01 | reverse complement strand
GTCATAGCGTGGGGGAAACGCCCGGTCCCATTCCGAACCCGGAAGCTAAGACCCACAGCGCCGATGGTACTGCACCCGGGAGGGTGTGGGAGAGTAGGTCACCGCCGGACACTATTTATGGCTCAGGCCCCGACATCGTATGTCGGGGCCTGATCCTTTTAAGCCGCCAGTCCAGCGTGAAGCTGTCAGGCACCAAACGGGTATGGCGGTAGAGTTGGTGCCCATGGAAAACCTCTTCAGCCACGCCGCCGGCCCCGGCTCCAACGAGCCTGTTCCCGCCGAGGGCCTGGAGCCGGTGGTCTGCACCGCAGTAGTGCCCGGACCTGTGTCGCGGGCCTTCATAGGCTTCACCGACCACACGCACCTGTGGTGGCCGATGGAGACCAACAGCGTGTACGGCCCCGGCTCCTACGTCGAGTTCGAGGAGAACCTGATCCTCGAGACCGCGGACGA
Organism: Burkholderia sp. RS01; assembly: GCF_039748055.1. Classification (NCBI taxonomy): domain Bacteria; kingdom Pseudomonadati; phylum Pseudomonadota; class Betaproteobacteria; order Burkholderiales; family Burkholderiaceae; genus Burkholderia; species Burkholderia sp. RS01. Next base: position 26,198 of record NZ_JBDLAK010000036.1, on the reverse strand, counting down.
CGGCAGGAGCGCGGCCTGGGGAACCATCGATGACTGGCAGCCTCCGCTGTCCTTCCACGCCTCCTGGTACCCCGGCACCACGGCACTATGGTCGACAGAGCTCAGGATTGCGTTCCGGGCTGTCGATGGCGGCACGGAGGTCCGCGTAGTGCACGACGGCTGGGAAGGCGCCGAGGACCCGGCCGGCACTCGTGCCAGCTACGAGAAGGGCTGGCCCGACGTCCTGGAACGGTTCGTACGGTTCATGGGCGGCGCCGAAGCCTAGGCCAGCGGCACAGCAGTACTGGACCTGATGATAAACCGGGTCGGATACTCGATGTCCTGCACCGCCTGGTCCGTTCCGCCGTCGAGCCCGTCCAGCAACAGGCGGACTGCCAGTGCACCCTGGCCGCGCGGATCCTGGTCAATGGTGGTGAGGCCGAAGAGCTCGCCGAGTTCGTGCCCGTCCATGCCGATGACGGACAGGTCATCCGGAACCCGAAGCCCGAAATCGCGGGCGGCGAGGATGGTGCCGATTGCCATCTCGTCGGAAGCGGCGAACACGGCGGTTGGCCGCTCGGAATTGCCGCCCAACGGAATGCCACCCAGCAGCGTGCGGGCGGCCGCGTAGGCACCCTGGACGGTGAAGTCCGCGGTTACGGTCCACTCCGGCCGCACACTGATCCCGGCGGCCAGCATGGCCGTGTCATAGCCGGCAAGGCGGGTACGGGGGATCTTAAAGTCCTGCTCGTACGCCGAACCCCCGGTCAGATGAGCGATCCTGCTGTGGCCCAGGCCTATGAGGTGGTTCACCGCCGCCTCCGCGAGGCCGTGATCGTCGATGCGGATGGTGGAAGCCCCCGGCAGCGGGCCGCCGATTCCCACGATGGGGCGGTGGATCGCCAGCATCTGCGCGATCTCGGACTCGGTGAGCGCGAGCGAAACTGCTATGACCGCGTCTACCCGTTTGCGCAGCAGGAAGTCGTTGAGAACGCTCTGGCGGCGCGATGAGCCTTCAGTGATGTTGTACAGGGTCAGGTCGTAGCCGGCATCCAGCAGCGCAGCCGAGACCCCCTCCACCACCGAAGAGAAGTACCAGCGGTGGACGGATGGCACTACAAGGCCGATGTTGCTGTTTCGGCCGGAGGCGAGGCTTGAGGCCTGGTAGGACGGTACGAAGCCAAGGTCCGCGGCGGCCGCCCGGGCACGTTCCCGGCTCTTAGGCGACACGTGGCCCCTGCCGCTCAAGGCGCGCGAAACCGTAGCTATGGAGAGCCCGGCACGCTCCGCGACTTCCTTGATGCCGGTCATGTACCTAGCTTTCCGAGTCCTCTGCTGAAATCCGCAACCAAACGGTCTCTCCAGAGCTTATTCCATGCCAGCCGTCCGCCAATTCGTGGTCCGCGGAGGAGCTGCGGAGCAACACTTCGCCGGCCGGCAGTTCGAGGGACTCATTGCCCATATTCATGACCACCAGGACGTCGCCGTTCAGGAACGCCAGCGAAGAGCCCGTGCACCATTCCTCGGCCCAGGACAGGGAACCGCGCCCGAGGCCGAGTTCGCGGCGGGTCGCCAGCATGCGCCGGTAGAGGTTCAGGTGCGACGCCGGGTCCGCGGCCTGGGCGTCCCGGGCCAGTTCCGTAAAGCTCGCCGGTTGCGGGAGCCAGGGCTGCCCGCCGTCGCCGAAACCGTTGTGCAACTCCGAGGCGCGCCACGGCAGCGGGACGCGGCAACCGTCCCGTCCCAGCCGGGCGCCGCCGGTCCGAGCAAACGTGGGATCCTGCCGCTGGTGCTCCGGGATGTCGATGCCGTCAGGGAGTCCGAGTTCTTCCCCCTGGTAGAGGTAGGCGCCGCCCGGCAGGCCGAGCATGAACAAGGACGCGGCCGCGGCCCGGGACCGGCCCAGCGCGTGGTCCGGCTGGGGGTCCGACGGCCCGATCCCGTCGCCTTCGCGCGGTCCTGACCACTCGTAACCGAAGCGGGTGGCATGCCGGACGACGTCGTGGTTGGAGAGCACCCAGGTGCTCGGGGCACCCACGGCATCCAGCGACGTCAACGACTCCGTGACAATGGTGCGCAGGCGCTGGAGGTCCAGTCCGGCATGCAGGTACGGGAAATTGAACGCCTGGTGCATTTCGTCGGGCCGGACCCACTCGGCCAGCCGGGGAAGCGGGTCCACATTGGCCTCGGCGCAAAGGATCCGATCGGGTCCGTACTCCTCAAGAATCCGCCGCCAGTCCCGATAGATGTCGTGCAGGGCAGGCTGGCCGAACATCGGCGCCTCGTGGCCGGGAAATCCGTCTGAGCTGCTGCCGTCCGCGCGTCCGCCCCACTCCGGCAGTCCCGGCGCTTTGACCAGCGCGTGGGCGACGTCCACCCGGAAGCCGGAAACTCCCCGGTCCAGCCAGAAACGCAGGACTCGCTCAAACTCGTCATGGACAGCCCGGTTGTCCCAGTTGAAGTCCGGCTGCGAGGAATCGAACAGGTGCAGGTACCACTGTCCCGGCTCGCCGTCGGGCTCGGTGATGCGGGTCCAGGCTGAGCCGCCGAAGTGTGATTGCCAGTTGTTGGGCGGTTCCTCGCCGGTGGAGCCGGTGCCATCGCGGAAGATGAACATGTCCCGTTCCGGGCTGCCTGCGCCTGCGGCGAGGGCAGCCTGGAAATCGCGGTGCTGGTCGGAGCAGTGGTTGGGAACGAGGTCCACGATCACCCTCAGGTTCAGCCGGTTGGCCTCCGCGATCATTCCGTCGAAATCGCCCAGTGAGCCGAACAGCGGGTCTACGTCGCAGTAGTCGCTGACGTCGTACCCGGCGTCGCGCTGTGGCGAACGGTAGAAGGGGGAGAGCCACACGGCGTCTATGTCGAGTTCTGCAAGCTGTGGCAGCTCCGCCGTGACGCCGGCGAGGTCGCCGATACCGTCACCGTTCAGGTCGCGGAAGGACCGGGGGTACACCTGGTAGATGACGGCTGAACGCCACCATCCGTGGGCGTGGTCGGCAGCATGAACCGGTGTCAGGGAACCGGCAAAGGGGCTGGCGGTGTGCAGCAATGAGTCAACAGACATTGGGCCAGCTTAGAGGGGCGCAGTGCCAAAATGAAAGCGTTTCCAGTCAAAGGCACCATGACAGTTTCCGTAAAGAGACCTACGGTATGCCACTTACGCCAACACGAAACTGGAAGCGTTTGCAGACGAGGCGGGAGAACGGCGCGCAGGGATGCCCGCGGACCGCTGTATCCCACATCTAGACTGGGATCCACATGTGATCGAACGGGAGAGCCAATGGGCAGCATTGCTGAGGAACTCATTTCAGTCCTGGGGCCAGGGAAAGTACTCCGGGACGAGTCTGCCCTGGCCGCCTACGCGGTGGACCAGGCGCCCGTCTTGGATTACCAGCTGCCGCTTGCCGTGGTCTTGGCCGGGTCGGTGCCGGACGTCCAGGCGGCCGTCAGAACGTGCGCGGCCCACAACGTGCCGATCGTGGCACGCGGGGCCGGCACGGGTGTATCGGGCGGCGCGCACGCCAGTGAGGGATCCGTTGTCCTCAGCCTGGAAAGGATGAACCGGATCCTAGACCTGAATCCGGACGATGAGACCGCCGTGGTGGAACCGGGAGTGGTCAACGCCGACCTTAACGACGCCGCGGCACAGCACGGGCTGATGTTTGCCCCGGACCCGGCCAGTTTCCGGATGTCCACGATCGGCGGGAACGTTGCCACCAATGCCGGCGGTCTGCGGTGCGCGAAGTACGGCGTCACCCGGGATTCGGTGCTGGCGCTGGACGTGGTGCTCGCCGACGGCACCCTGATCCACACCGGCCACCAGACCTTTAAGGGCGTGGCAGGCTACGACCTCACCGGACTGTTCGTCGGTTCCGAGGGGACGCTGGGGATTGTGGTGGGTGTGACGGTCCGGCTCAAGTACCTGCCGCGCGAGGTGCACACCATCGCCGCGTTCTACCCCGACTTCCGGCAGGCCGCCGCGGGCGTGCTCGCCGTGGGCAAGTCCCGCGTGCAGCCCGCCATCATGGAACTGCTCGACGGCGGGTCCCTCACCCAGCTGGACGAGATCCACGGCTCGGACCTGGCCTCCCGCGGCGCCTCACTGCTCCTGATCCAGACCGACGGCTTCGGCGCGGCGGCGGAGGCCGACGTCGTGCGTGAAGTCCTTGCCGCGGGCGGTGCCGTCGTCACCACCGAAGCCAGTGAGGAAGCCGAGCAGCTGGTGGAGCTGCGGCGCAACAGCAGGGGCGTCGAAGTGGATGACCAGTACCGGGTGGGCGAGGACGTCGCGGTTCCGCGCTCTCGGCTCGTGGACTACGTGGCTGCCCTGGAATCACTCGCGGAGGTCCACGGCGTGAACCTGAAGGTGGTGGCGCATGCGGGCGACGGGAACCTTCACCCCACCTTCTGGGTGGACCGTGTGGACGACCAGGTGGACGCGGACGCCATGCGGCGACTGAACAAGACCCTCGACGCGTCAATCGCGGTGGCGCTGGACATGGGCGGCACCATTACGGGCGAGCACGGCGTGGGGCAGTACAAGCTGCGCTGGCTCGGCCTGGAGCAGCCCGAGCCCATCCGCCAGCTGCAGCACCGGATCAAGGAACTCTTCGACCCCGCCGGACTCCTGAACCCGGGCAAGGCCATCTAGCCCCGCCGCAGCGTTCAGTCGTCGGCGTCGGGGTACTCGTCGATGGACTCTTCGTCGCCGTACCGGGATTCCTCGGTTTCCACTTCCAGGATCTTTAGCAGCCCGGTGTCCGGATTCAGCATGATGGCGGCCTCGTCGCGGCGGTGGCGCAGGATGGAATCGATGTAGGACTGGACGGCTTCCGCCAGCGGGATGTGGCGTTCCTGCTTCTCGGACATGTACCAGCGGTGTTCGAGCACCTCATGCACGGCCTCGGCGGGTTCGAGCTTGCCGGACAGGTCGCGGGGGATCGAACGGACGATCGGCTCGAAGATCTGGCTCACCCAGAGGTGCGCGCTGTACTCCTCGTCCATCTCCGGGTTGTTGTCCGCACGGAACGAGTCCATGTCGTTGAGCAGGCGGCGGGCCTGGTTCTCCTGGGCATCCAGCCCGGTCAGGCGCAGCAGGCGCCGCATGTGGTGGCCGGCGTCCACGACCTTCGGCTGGAGCTGGATGGTGGAACCGTTCTGGGTGGTCTTGATCGCGTATTCCTCGACGTCGAAGCCCAGTTCGTTGAGGCGCCGGATGCGGGCACCCACCCGCCAGCGTTCGCCGAGCTCGAAGGATTCCTTCTCGGTCAGCTCCGTCCAGAGGCGGCGGTAGCTTTCCATAATGAGCTCGCTGGTGGCCACCGGATCCACCTTCTCCTCGATCAGGCCGCCGTCGAGGAGGTCCATGAGCTCGCCGGCGATGTTGACGCGGGCGATCTCGAGGTCGTATTCGCGCTGGCCCGTGGACAGGTCTGGATAGAGTTCGCCGGTTTCCGCGTCCACGAGGTAGGCGGCGAAGGCGCCGGCATCGCGGCGGAACAGGGTGTTGGACAGCGAGACGTCGCCCCAGTAGAAGCCGATCAGGTGCAGGCGCACCATCAGCAGCGCCTGGGCGTCGATGAGCCTGGTCAGGGTGTCCTTGCGCAGCATCTGCGAGAAGAGGGCGCGGTAGGGCATGGAGAACTTCAGGTGGCGCGTGACGAGCACCGGGTTCAGCGGCCTGCCGTCGGGCGTGGTGCGCCCGGTGATAACGGCCACGGGCTCCACGCAGGGGACGTCCAGCCGGGCCAGCTTGCGGAGCATGTGGTATTCGTGGCGGGCTACGTGCTCTGACGTTTCCTTGATGGCGATGACGGAGCCGCCGAGGTGCGCGAACCGGACGATGTGCCGGGAGATGCCGCGGGGGAGCGCTGCGAGGTTCTCCGCCGGCCAGTCTTCGAGCGCGATGTGCCACGGAAGATCGAGCAGTTCCGGGTCAGCGGCGGCCGCCGTGATGTTCAGTGAACTGGCGACCGAGGACGCTTTCTCGTCATTGGCGCTGGCGGGCTCGAACCGCGGCAGTTTGCCGATCTGCCCGTAATCGGTGGGTTCGTCGTGCCACTGGGCGCTGTATTCCTCGGTCATGGGTCAATTCTTCCGTACGTTGGGGCGGCGTGCCTAAAGGCGTGCCAAAAAGACCGCAGGCAGCCGGTGCTTAACGGCCGACGGCGGCCCTTCCGGTTGGGAGGGCCGCCGTCGGTTGTTCCGGAGGTGCTCAGGCGGTTTCGACAGGCTCCACCGCCACGTGGACTAGTCGCCCAGGCGTTCGCCGGTCTTGGTGTCGAACAGGTGTACGTGGCCGGACTGCGGACGCACCCAGAGGGACTCGCCCTTCATCGGGGGGCGGCGGCCGTCGACACGGGCCACGATGTCGTGGGTCTTGCCGTCCAGCGTGGTGTGGCCGTAGACGTAGGCGTCGGCGCCGAGCTCTTCGACGACGTCGACCTCAACCTGCAGGCCTTCGCCCTGGGGAGCGGTCTCGAGGTCTTCGGGCCGGCTGCCCAGCGTGACGGTCTGGCCGTGCGCCTCTTCCAGGACATCGCGGGGCACGGGGTAGACGGTGCCGCCGAACTGGACACCACCGTCGACGACCGGAAGTTCGAGCAGGTTCATGGCGGGGGAACCGATGAAACCGGCGACGAAGACGTTCTTCGGGCGGTCGTACAGGTTGCGGGGGGTGTCCACCTGCATCAGGAGGCCGTCCTTGAGCACTGCGACGCGGTCGCCCATGGTCATAGCCTCGACCTGGTCGTGGGTCACGTAGACGGTGGTGACGCCCAGGCGGCGGGTGAGGGAGGCAATCTGGGTGCGGGTCTGGACGCGGAGCTTGGCGTCCAGGTTGGAGAGCGGCTCGTCCATGAGGAAGACCTGCGGGTTACGCACGATTGCACGGCCCATGGCAACACGCTGGCGCTGACCGCCGGAGAGTGCCTTCGGCTTGCGGTCCAGGTACGGCTCGAGGTCCAGCAGCTTGGCGGCTTCACGGACGCGCTCGGCGCGCTCTTCCTTGCTGACGCCCGCGATCTTCAGGGCGAAGCCCATGTTGTCCGCAACGGTCATGTGCGGGTAGAGGGCGTAGTTCTGGAAGACCATGGCGATGTCGCGGTCCTTCGGCGGAACGTCGGTGACATCGCGGTCGCCAATGAGGATTCGGCCGGCGTTCACATCTTCGAGGCCTGCGAGCATGCGCAGGGAAGTGGACTTACCGCAACCGGAGGGTCCAACGAGGACCAAGAATTCGCCGTCGGCGATTTCGATGTTGAGCTTGTCAACAGCGGGCTTTTCTGTGCCCGGGTACAGACGCGTAGCGTTATCAAAAGTAACTGTTGCCACAGTTATCAATCCCTTCACCGGCAGGTACGTGCCGGACGATCCGTTGTGAATGGTTCATGTAATTCAGTTATGTACTGCTTGATGTACTCCCCGGCCGAAGCCGAGGAGTATCGCGTGACGCCGCACGGTTCCTGTGCGCCACATCACACCTAGAGTATGTCAGATTTATCTTTAATAGGTGCAAATGTTACGGGAGTCACATATGAGATCCCGCACCGCCCCGGCCGGCGGGGGCTGTGCGGGGGCGCGTCAGGACGCCGGTTCCACGGCCTTCCGGCGTTCCCGCAGCAGCGTTTCCAGCAGCTCGGCGACGTGCACCGGTGCCTCCACCCGGAACTCCGCCTGGGTGAAGTCCAGCCCCACTTTGACCCCGACGTCGTGCCGGCCCAGCCGGGCCAGGGCGTCCTCGTCAGTGGTGTCGTCGCCGGCGAAGAGCACGCCCGTGGCCCCGGTAGCCTGCCGGAGGAAGTCCACGCCCTCGCCCTTGGACGCGTGGACCACGGAGGTTTCAAGGACTCTCTTGCCGTTCTTGAGGAAGACGCCCTTGCGGTCCTGCAGCGCGGCCCGCGCCGCCGACACGGCGTCCTCTGCCACGTCGTCCTGCGCGAGCCGCGTGTGGAGGACGACGCCCGCGGGCTTGTCTTCCAGGACGGTTCCCGGTGCGAGGTCCACAATTTCCTCCAGGACGCTGCGCACCTCGGCCAGGAGTTCCCGCTGACCGGGGTCGAGCGTCAGCGGGGCCGAGCCGGGGCCCAGCCAGGCTTCGGCCCCGTGGCTGCCGATGAGCAGGGTCTCGTCCGGCGGCGAGGCGACAGCGCGCAGGCTATCCAGCGCCCTGCCGGAGATGAGGGCCGTCGTCGTCCTCGGAAGGGCCGCTAGCTCCGCAAAAGCAGCCGCGGACCGCGGAAGGGGGCGTGCGTCCCCGGCGTGGTCCACGAGCGGCGAGATGGTGCCGTCGAAGTCCATCGCGACCAGCAGGTGCTCGGTGCCCGCGATGCGCCGTATGGCGTCCAACAGCTCGGGTGGAAGCGAAAGCCGGGCTTCGCCCGTGCCGGGGCGGTCTGCCTCAGGAGTCATCGCGGATCACCTTTTCATTGAGGGCGTGCAGGAACTCGGCCGACCAGTAGTCGACATCGTGGTCCAGGATCTGCTTGCGCATGGAACGCATGCGGCGTGCCGACTCCTTGGGGGACATTCTGACGGCCCGCATGACCGTGTCCTTGAGGCCGTCGATGTCGTGCGGGTTCATCAGCAGCGCCTGCTTGAGCTGATCCGCCGCGCCGGCGAATTCGCTGAGGACCAGGGCGCCGTCGTTGTTGGTCCGGGCGGTGACGTATTCCTTTGCCACGAGGTTCATGCCGTCGCGGAGGGCGGTGACCAGCATGACGTCCGCGGCCAGGTACAGCGCCACCATTTCTTCGATGGGGTAGCTGTGGTGGAGGTAGCGGACCGCGGTGTTCTGAATGGTGTCGTACGTACCGTTGATGTGGCCTACGGTGCCTTCCACTTCCTCGCGCAGTAGGCGGTACTGCTCGACGCGCTCGCGGCTGGGGCTGGCCACCTGTATCAGCGTGGTGTCTCCTACCGTGAGTTTGCCCTCGTTGAGGAGCTCTTCGTAGGCCTTGAGGCGGTGGCGGATCCCCTTGGTGTAGTCGAGTCGGTCCACGCCCAGCAGGATGGTCTTGGGGTTGCCGAGGTCCTGCCGGATCTGGCGTGACCGTTCGATGATCTCCGGTTTCCGGGCCAGTTCGCTGATCTGCTGGACGTCGATGGAGATGGGGAAGGCCTGTGCGCGGGCGATATGCGTGACGCCGCCGTCGGCGCCCTTGACGTGGACCTGCTGCTGCTTGACGCTGGCGCCGAGGAAGCGCCTGGCCGAACGCATGAAGTTGCCGGCGTCGCTGCTGCGCTGGAAGCCCACGAGGTCCGCCCCCAGCAGGCCGTCGATAATGGCGTGGCGCCAGGGGAGCTGGGCGAAGATCTCCGGCGGCGGGAAGGGGATGTGGTTGAAGAAACCGATTCGCAGGTCCGGACGCGCTTCCCGAAGCATCCGGGGCACCAGCTGGAGCTGGTAGTCCTGGACCCAGACGGTGGCGCCGTGCCCGGCGTGGCGGACGACGGCCTCGGCGAACCTTTTGTTGACGCTGCGGTAGGCCTCCCACCAGGTTCGGTGAAACTCCGGCGGCGCAATGACATCGTGGTACAGCGGCCAGAGGGTGGCGTTGGAGAACCCCTCGTAATACAGCTCAACGTCGTCGGTGCTCAGCTGCACGGGGACAAGGTCCATGCCGCCGTGGCTGAACGGCTTGACCGTCTCGTCCGGAGCGCCGTGCCAGCCGACCCAGGCGCCGTCGGTCTTGGTCATCATCGGCGCGAGGGCGGTCACCAGGCCGCCCGGCGAGCGGCGCCAGCCGGACCCGTCGTCGCCCGGTTCGCCGGCTGCGCAGCGGTCCACGGGCAGGCGGTTGGACACCACCATGAAGTCGTATGTTGCAGCGTCGGAGTGTTCGCCCGACGCCGCCCCGGTTTCCGTTTTAGTATCGGATTTATCGTGGTCAGGTCGTTGCATTGCGGCCCCCTGGGGTTGCTTGTGACTCTGAGTCAACCCTAACGGGCCGGAATCTTCCGTGCTATTCGTCCGTTGGGCACGCTGAAGGAATACTTGAAAGCGCAAGCTCTGGGGTTTCCCCCTAAAATGGGAGAGTTGCCCCCGGGTGGTCCGCACCTGTCCGATCGACACGAGGAACTAATGAGCCCCGCAAACGAAGCACGCAAGTCCAAAGCAGACCGCACGGCAGAGGCCCGCGAGAAAGCCCGCCAGATCCGCGAGGAACAGCTGAAAAAGGACAAGCGGAACAAGCTGCTGATCGGATGGGGCATCGTCGTAGCAGTGGTTGCCATCCTCGCTGTCGTGGCCCTCGTGGTCAGCACCAGCCTCAAGAACAACGCTCCCGTGGCGGACCAGGGCCCGACTCCCGCCAACGGCAACGTCCACGGCGGCGTCACCCTGCTGAAGGGCTCAGAGGTAGCAAAGTCGGAGGCCGGCACGGTGAACATCGCCGATCTTCCGTCGGCGCCCGCCACCCCTCCCGCCACGGTGAAGGCCCCCGGTGCGGATGCTGAGGCCGGCAAGCCGGTGAAGGTGGTGCTGTACATCGACTTCATCTGCCCCGTGTGCAAGAACTTCGAGGCCCAGTACAACGAGACCCTGACCAAGCTCCGCGACGAAGGCAAGATCACCGTGGAATACCGTCCCCTGGGCTTCCTCGACAGCCGCTCCACCACCAACTACTCCTCCCGCGCAGCCAACGCCGCGGCGTGTGTGGTGAACGAATCCCCGGAGAAGTACTCGGATTTCGTCAACGCACTGTTTGACAAACAGCCGGCCGAAGGAAGCGCCGGCCTGTCCGACGACGACCTGAAGAAGATGGCCACGGAAGTCGGCGCCAAGAACATCGACTCGTGCATCGATCAGAAGACCTACCGTCCCTGGGTGAAGTACACCACCCAGGAAGCGGCGGCCATTGGCGTCTCGGGCACACCGACCGTCATCGTGGACGGCAAGCAGTGGGGCAAGGGCGACAGCGCGCAGACCGACTTCCCGGCCTTCGTCGACGCGGCCATCAAGGCCAAGGCCTAACCGCGGCCAGCCAGCCCGAATGAGCTGACGGCCCGGTTCCCGGATTTCCGGGAACCGGGCCATCGCCGTTTTTACCAGCAGGCCGTCCTTGGGCTAACCTTATCTAGCGCCTTCGCGGCGCCAGCCCTGACGGGCGCGCCTCCTTAGCTCAGTTGGCCAGAGCACCGCTCTTGTAAAGCGGGGGTCGTCGGTTCGAATCCGACAGGGGGCTCCAAAGCGGCCGGGACCGGCCGGCGGCATCAGTCCGCGTCAATCTCGTCCAGCAAATCCTTGGCCGCCTTGCGGATGTCGTCGTGATCGTGCTGCGCGGCCCTGCTCTCCAATGAGATGACGGCGCAGCGGTGGACTTTCCTGAAGTCGCCGAACGGGAAACTCACGCTCCCCTTGGTGCCGTCCGACTGCTCACGGTCGATCCCGAGGTGCCACTTCGAAAACTCGGCAAACCCGTGCTGGTCGATGAACGCGTTTTCATCCTCGGTCGAGGGGGCGTGCTCGCTCCAGTCATCACGGACATCCCGCTCGACCTTGCCTTTCTTCACAAGCTCGCGGGCGTGTTCCAATGCCTTGCGGTTCAGCTTCGTGGCCATCAGGTGCCTCCGCACTGGTCGAAGTGGTAGTACGAGTAGATTTACCCCGCGGAGACGCTGCCGAAACGTGGCCACAACACGGGGCGCCTACCTTTGCACCATGACCACCACATTGACCCCGGCCAGAGCACTGCTGACGAGGCTGCGCGACACCGTCGCAGACGCATGGTTCCTGGCCCGTCTTCCCACCACCGAGGAGCAGGCCGCGGACGCCCTCTCGGAGGTCACTCGCTGGGCCTGGCTGCCTGCCCTGAGCGGCATTGCCGTCGCGGGAGACCACGCGCGAAAGGCTCACCAGGATGCCGCCGGCAGGGGAGCGGAATAGCCCCGCCACGCCGGTAAATGTCGCGTTGCGCACACTATTCCTCAACCTGCTGCTTAATGACCTAAACTGCTTCACTGAGGTGCCTGAAATGGCGCTGCGCAGCAACGAAAGTGAACAACGCTATGGCTACCGATTACGACGCCCCACGCAAGACAGAAGAAGAGTCTCCCTCCGAATCTCTGGAGGCCCTGCAGGCGTCCCGTGGCGGCGGCGCCCAGACCGCAGTCATCGACGTCGATGAGAACGACACCGCCGAGGGCATCGACCTTCCGGGCGCTGATCTTTCCGGCGAAGAACTGACGGTCATCGTTGTTCCCGAGCAGTCCGATGAGTTCACCTGCTCCTCCTGCTTCCTGGTCCGTCACCGGTCCCAGGTGGCACGCGAAAAGAACGGCATGAAGTACTGCCGCGACTGCGAAGGCTAATACCGCCCCAGGCGTTTCGCCCTTTCCGCAGCAAGCCACGCGAGACGCCGGCGGCCCCTCAGGGGTGGCCGGCGCCTCGCTTTTTTGTGTCCATTCTTTGTGGCCTTTTGGCATTCCCAAAGGCTGCTGCGACGCCGGCGGCGCCCCGCTCCGCCATTACGGCGCTGGCGCGCCGGATAACGGCCGTTATGAGCGATAACGGCCAAATGGAGGAACGGCCACAAACGCCTTTCGATGCCCCTAAAAATGCCCCCGGAATCACGGCCCTGTAATCGGTTTGCGGCGAGATTAACGGTTGTGCCCCGAAGCGGATACATCCCTCGTTTAAGGGTTTCCGCGCTCCTACGCTTGATCTATCCAATCACTCGAGGGGGTGGCCAAAAATGAAAAAAATTCACGCTTGGCTGACAGCTATCCTTATGGCTGTCGGACTAGGCCTTCTGGCTCCGGGGCCCGCCTCCGCAGCCACTTACTGTGGACTCGCCTGGGGCTCGCTAGCGGAGTCCAACCGGACCATGAGCACCGCATCGGTAACCAATGTACGGACGGGGCAGCACTACTGCTTCGACCGCCTGGTCATTGATCTCAAGGGCAAAGCCCAGGGATACAACGTCCGCTACGTCTCCAAGGTGGTCCAGGACGGCTCCGGCCTGCCCATCACCATGAGGGGTAGCGCGTTCCTGCAGATCACTGCCAACTCGCCCGCCTATGACAACGCCACTGGCAAGGCAACCTTCATTCCGGCCAACCGGTCCGAGGTGACCAACGTTTCCGGCTACCAGACCTTCCGGCAGGTTGCCTGGGCAGGAAGCTTTGAGGGCTACACCAGCCTGGGTCTCGGTGTCCGCGCGCGGCTTCCGTTCCAGGTATTCACACTGGCCGGACCGGGCTCAGGCTCGCGCCTGGTCATCGACGTTGCCCACTACTGGTGACATCCCGGCGTCGCGAGACGACGGCGTCCCTGGACCGGCGACCCACTGATTAGCACAGCAAATGCCCCGCCCCGGCAAACCGGGAAGCGGGGCATAGCTGTGCTGCTTTCTGAGCGGCCGGCCGTGCCGGCCCTGCTGCTATTCCGGAACCACCAGCGCCGGAGTGTCCTTGCGGATGGTGTCTCCGCGGAAGAACCCGGGCTGCAGCCGTGCCATGATCAGCATGAACACGATTCCCAGGGCGAGGATTCCGACGCCGAGCACGAACACCAGCCCCACGCCGAAGATCTCCGAGCCGCTCCCGAATTCCGGGGCCCAGCTGTCCGCGGCGGTCTGCAGGAAGACGACGAGCAGGCCGATACCGCCGAGCAGCGGGCACAGCAGGCGCAGCAGGAAGTTGCGGGCGCTGCTGAAGACGCTGTTGCGGAAGTACCAGGCGCAGGCGAACGCCGTCAGCCCGTAGTAGAAGCAGATCATCAGGCCCAGGGCGAGGATGGTGTCATTGAGGACGTTCTCGCTGATCACATGCATGACGGCATAGAACCCGGCGGACAGGACGCCCGCCGCGACGGTGGCGAATCCCGGCGTCGAAAACTTCTTGCTCATGTGGCTGAACGGCGCCGGCAGGGCGCCGTAGTGGGCCATGGCGAGCAGACTCCGCGACGGCGAGGTGAACGTGGACTGGAGCGATGCCGCCGAGCTGGAGAGCACGGCCAGCGACATCAGGATGGCGAAGGGGCCCATGACCGGGGACGCCAGGGCGGTGAAGACGTTGGCGTGGTTTTCCTCGTTGTTCAGGCCGATCCCCGTGTCCCCGACGCCGGCGAACATCATGGTGGCGATGGTCACCAGCAGATAAATGCCGAGGACGACGACGGCGGTCAGTGTGCCTGCCAGGCCTGCGGTTTTCTTGCCGTTTGCGGTTTCCTCGTTGACGGTCAGGCACACGTCCCAGCCCCAGTAGACGAAGATGGACAGCGAGATCCCGGCCGCGATCTGGCCGAAGGTCTCGATCTTGGTGACGTCGAACCACTCCCAGCTGAAGGGGATTGCGGTTTCTGACGTGGACCAGTTGGCGAAGGCCAGTCCTACGAACAGGCCAAGGACCAGCAGCTGGAAGCCCACCAGCCCGTACTGCACCACCTTGGTGGTGTGCAGCCCCCGGTAGCTGACCCATACGGCCAGGGCGACGAAGACGATGCATGTGAGCACATTCAGCGGCTTGTTCGCAGCGAGGTCCGCCAGTTCCGGAGACCCGGTCAGCTGCGCCAGGAACAGGTAGAAGAAGTCCACGGCCACGCCCGCAAGGTTGGAGAGCACAATGATGTTGGCCGCCAGCAGTCCCCAGCCGCCCATCCAGCCGACCCACGGACCGAACGCCTTGGTGACCCACGTGAACGTGGTGCCGCTGTCCGGGGAGTCCGCGTTCAGCTCGCGGTAGGCCAGGGAAACCAGGATCATGGGGATGAAGCCGATGAGGAAAATGACGGGCAGCTGAAGCCCGGCCTCGTTGACGGTGGGGCCCAGGGCGCTGGTCAGCGTGTAGGCCGGCGCAATGGTCGAAATGCCCAGGACGACGACGGCGAGGAGGCCCAGCTGCCCGCCCTTCAGTCCCTTTCCGGTAATGCCGTGCGAACGGCCGGCGGCCGGGCCGGCGGCACCGGTGGCGGTGCCTCCGCCGACGGCGGAAGTGTCGCGGGTGGTTTGGCTCATGACTGACCCTTTCTGGGAAACAGCTGGTTCTAGTTGGCAGCGGGCTGCTGCTGGGTGATGCAGTGGATGCCGCCGCCGCGGGCGAAGAGCTCGCGGGCATCGATTCCCACGACGCGGCGCCCGGGATAGGCATCGGAGAGGATGCGGAGGGCTTTCTCGTCGTTGGGGTCGCCGAAGGTGCAGGCTATGACCCCGCCGTTGACCACGACATGGTTGATGTAGCTGTAGTCCACGAAGCCTTCCGGGTCCGTGAGCGTTTCCGGGGCCGGAACTTCGATGATGTTCCACTCTCGGCCGGCGGCGTCCCTGGTGGTGGACAGGAAACTGATGATGTCGCGGCTGACGCCGAAGTCGGGATGTGCCGGATTCTGCTGCGAATGGACCAGCAGGGTGCCGGGTGACGGGATGGCGGCCACAATGTCCACGTGGCCCCGCGTGCCGAAACGCTCCGAGTCGCGGGTGAGGCCGCGGGGAACCCAGATCACGTGCGTGGCGCCGATGGTCCTGGCCAGCTCGGCCTCGATCTCTGCCTTGCCGAGGCCGGGGTTGCGGCCCGGATCCAGCTGCACCGTCTCGGTGACCAGCACGGTTCCCTCGCCGTCCACCTGGATCCCGCCGCCTTCGTTGACCAGCCTGGACACGAGATGCCGGGCCCCGGACCTGCCGGCCACCTCGGCGGCGATGAGCGCGTCCTTGTCCCACCGGGCCCAGTCCTGCGCGCCCCAGCCGTTGAAGACCCAGTCCACGGCGCCGAGCCGGCCGCTGCCGTCCAGGACAAAGGTGGGGCCGATGTCGCGCATCCAGGCGTCGTTCAGTTCGGCGGTGAGCACCTCAACGGCAGGATCCAGGTAGCGGGCGGCGGTCCCGACGTCGGCCGGGTCAACCACCACGGTGACCGGCTCGAATTCGACGGCGGCGTTGGCGACGGCGGCCCAGACTGAACGCGCTGCGTGGGCGTCTTCCGCTGTGTCGCCCAGTGTGTAGCCGCCGGTGGGGAACGCCATCCAGAGCCGTTCCTGGCGTGCCGTCTCGGCGGGCATGCGCCAGTGGCTCATGCGGTCACCTCGGCAGGCACGGAGCCGCTGATTGAGCTCGTCGAGATCCCGAACGGCGCGTCGTGGCGAACCGGTTCGGTGAGCCGGGCGTAGGTGTCGGGGCGCCGGGTGGTGAGGAACGGGAACAGGGTGAGCCAGTCACGGCGCTGGTCCAGGTCAAGGTCCGCGACAAGCACTGCCGATTCGTCGCGCGGCGCCTGGACCAAAATCCGCCCGTAGGGATCGGAGATGAAGGAGGACCCGTAGAAGTTCAGGCTGTCCTCCTGGCCCCAGCGGTTGGGGACCACCATGAACAGACCGTTTGCGATGCCGTTGCCCACGATGACCTGCTGCCACAGGGACTGCGTGTCGAAGGCCGGGAAGAGCGGCTCGGAGCCGATCGCCGTCGGATACACCAGCAGTTCGGCGCCGCCCAGTGAGTACATCCTTGCCAGCTCCGGGAACCATTCATCCCAGCAGGTGGGCATGCCGAGCTGCGCGCCGCCGAGTTCGGCGGGGGAGTAGACCTGGTACGCGTCCTCGGCTGGCGGGCCTTGGCGGAAGAACCTGTCTTCGTAGTAGCCGTCAGTCACGGGGATGTGGAGCTTATGCGTCCTGGCCAGGAGCTCGCCGGCCGGGGAGACCAGGATGGACGTGTTCAGGCCTAGGCCGTCGTCCTTGCCGTCCGGGTTCCCGGCCCGCTGATAGAGGGAAGCGTGGACGCTGATGCCGTTCCGCCGGGCGGCTTCGGCGGCGAAGCGGAAGGTGGGGCCGGTGAGCAGGTCTTCGGCATCGTCCGAGGGACGCGGCCGGGTTTGTCCGGCCCTGCTCAGGTCATTGACCGGAACCTGGTCCGCCGGGTAGCGGGACAGGGTGAGCTCCGGCAGGAAGACCACAGTAGCGCCGAGGCGGGCCGCACGGTCGATGCCGTCGTTGAGTTCGGCGCGCACGGCAGCGGCGCTGCTGTGCCAGCGGTGCTGAACGACGCCTACCCGCAGAGGAGGGCGCGAGGACGGCGCTGTCCGGGCTAGCGATGCGGGCGAGTCGAGGCAGGTGATTTCAATCATGTTGACTACTCCAGTGAGACGACCGTCACTAAATGAATGACGTTCATTTAGTATGCACAGTGAGGAGGCGCCTGGCAAGGGTTATGTGAATACCGTTCATTTATGACCGGATAGTAAGTAAGCTGATGGTGAAATTTGCAGTGCATCCTCCCGCCCGCGAGGCCCCTGCGGTAGCGTCGAAACCACTGGACCAATCGAGGAGGATTCATGAAAGCTTCACCGACACTGACCAACAACTTGCAGGCCGTGCTGGCCGACCTGATCGAACTGCACATCCAGGGCAAACAGGCGCACTGGAACATCGTGGGCACCAACTTCAGGGACCTCCACCTTCAGCTTGATGAGATCGTCGACGCGGCGAGGGCGTTCGCGGACGACATGGCGGAGCGCATGCGGGCGCTGCACGCCCTTCCCGACGGCAGGAGCGAGACCGTGGCAAAGTCCACGAGCCTGGCCCAGTTCCCCCAGGGGCTCATCAATACCAAGGATGCGATCGACCGCATCGTGGCAGCACTTGAAGCGGCCGTCGGCACCATGCGCAAGGTGCATGACGAAGTGGACGAGGAAGACCCCACGACGGCGGACCTGCTCCACGCCTTCATCGAGAAGCTCGAGCAGTACGCCTGGATGGTTGGCGCCGAGAACATGAAGGCTTCGGCGAGCGTCACGCAGCCTGACGGCAAGTAGGCGGCGGCAGGCAGGCAGCGGCGGGCTGAGCTGCCGCCCGCCAGGCGTAAGGCCCCGGAGCATCTCCGGGGCCTTAAGCATGCACCCGGCGGATTGCGGCGGCCGACACCGCAGCCGCGGTGACGGCCCGCCGTCGGCCAGCGCACGCCTACTTGGCCTTGGGGACTTTCCGCAGCACGACGGCGGCAAGGGCCGCCGCTCCCGCCATCAGTACCAGCGCAATGGCCGCAGTGACGTGGACGCCGGAGTCGAACGCTGCACGGGCCGCTGCGGCGAGGGACTCGGACAGCGGCGCGGGCAGCGTTCCCGCCAGTTCCATCGCACCGGCGAGCGTTTCCCGGGCCCGGTCCGCCGAATCGGCCGGGGAGGCGTGCGTAACGGCGTCGGGCAGCATGAGGTGCCGCTGGTACGACGCCGTCAGGATCGATCCCAGAACCGCTGTCCCCAGGAGGGACCCCACTTCATAGCCGGTCTCGGAAATCGCCGCGGCCGCCCCGGACTTCTCCGGCGGGACGGCGCCCAGGATCAGGTCGTTCGAGATGGTTTCAGCGGCGCCCACGCCCAGGGCCAGGAGCAGCAGGGCCCCCAGCAGCAGCGCCGGTCCGGCCGAATGGTCGCCGAACGCCACAACGCTGTAGCCGGCCGCGCTCAGCGAGAGGCCGCCGGCCACCACGAACCCGGGCCGCACCTTCCGCACCAGCGGCACCACGAGCAGGCCCGCCGTCACTGTGGCGGTCAGCGCGGGGATCATCGCGGTCCCGGATGCCGACGGCGACATGCCCTCCAGCAGCTGCAGGTGCTGCGCGAGGAAAAGGATGAATCCGTTGAAGGAGAACAGCGCCAGTACATTCGCCGTGATGGCTGTGCTGAACACCCGGTTCCGGAACAGCGACATGTCCAAAAGCGGCGATTCCAGCCGCTGCTGGCGCCGGACAAAGAGGAAGCCCATGGCAGCGCCGAATGCGATGATGGCCAGCGGCTGCACGCCCGTACCCTCCGTGGCAAGTTCCTTGATGCCGTAAACCACCGGCACCATCGTCAGCAGGGACAGCAGGATGCTGGGCGGGTCCACGCGGCCGGGGCGGGGGTCCCTGGACTCCGGAATGAAGGAGGGGCCGAAGGCAAGCAGCGGCAGCATGATGGGCACCGCCACCAGCAGTACGGCGCCCCACCAGAACTCCTCCACGAGCCAGCCGCCGAATATCGGGCCCAGGGCGGCGCCGCCGGAGAAGCCGGCAGCCCACACCGCCACCGCCAGCCGGCGCCTGCCCGGATCCGGAAAAATGTTGCGGATCAGGGACAGCGTGGACGGCATGAGCATCGCGCCGAAGAGGCCCAGCGCAGCGCGGCCGGCAATCAGCCATTCCGCGCTCGGAGCAAATGCGGTGGCGGCCGAAACCGCGGCAAAGCCCGTGGTGCCGATGAGGAGCAGCCGGCGGCGTCCGATCCTGTCGCCCAGGCTGCCCATGGCCACCAGCAGGCCGGCCAGGACCAGGGCGTACGAGTCCACGATCCACAGCAGCTGCACGCCTGAGGGGTCCAGGCTGCGGGCGATGGCCGGCAGCGCAAACGTCAGCGCGGTGTTGTCCACGGCCACCAGGAGGACCGGGAACATGAGGAGCCCAAGGGCAATCCAGTCGCGCACACCGCCGTTGACGGGTATGGGCTGCCCGATGTCCTCGGAGGTGGTCCGGCTGTGCTTCTGGGTGGTTGAGGCGGTGGTCATGCAGTAACTATACCGTCTGGACGGTATAGTTATAAAATCGGCTGCCTGAACAGGCATGATGGGAGCCATGGCCAGAAAACCAGTCGCGCGCGGCGCCGTCCTCGATGCCTTTGAATCGCTCCTCATTGAGGTGGGGGAGAGGGCTGCCACCCTCGACGCCGTCGCCGGCCGCGCGGGCGTCTCCAAGGGCGGGCTGCTCTATCACTTCCCGAACAAGGAAGCCCTGATCGGCGTCCTGCTGGACCGTCTGGACGAGCACGCTGAGGCGGATGCCCAGGCCATGGCAAAGGCGCCGGAAGGTGCTGCCGCCTACTTCATCAAGTCGTCAGTCTGGGCGGACACGCCGCTGGACCGGGTCATCGTGGCCGCCACGCGCCTCGCCGAGGTTGCCCACGAGGAGACCCGGCGCCGTTTCGCCCACATCCAGCAGCGCTGGCTCGCTGAGATCGCCAAAGACGTGGGTCCCGGACTCGCGAAGGCGGTACTCTACATGGGGGACGGCCTGTATTTCAATGCCATGCTGTCGATCGGGCCGGCGGCCACTCCCGCCGAGACAGCCGCCGACGTCGAGAGCCTGCTCGGCGCGCTGGAACGGCTCCGCGGCTAGCCCCCGCCACGCCGTCCGGCCCCCGCGCGACAGTTTGCGGCCGCCTTCCGGACGTAGGAGAATAGCCCCTGTGACTGTTGTCATCGCTAATTGAATATGCCTTTGATCTGCGGCGGGAGAGTTCTGCAAGTAGGTACAAGCAGGCGCCGTAGGAGCAAATCCTCCCCAGGAATCTCTCAGGCCCATGTACCGCCGCGGCAAGGCAACTCTGGAAAGCAGCAGGCTGCCCATCTGGAATGTTCCGTAACTACCCGGAGTGTTCAGGGCATGCTGTGCTCACCGACGGTGCAAGCGGGGCTGTGCAAAAGCACGGCCGCGCGGAAACTCTCAGGTCCAATATACAGAGCGGGGAGGAACCCGAATCGATGTGGCGTACCCTGCGCCGCCTGAGTTATGGAGTTCCTTTTGACTGTCAATTCAGCCTCCACTTCCTTCGTTGACCGCCATATCGGCGCGCGCCGCGAAGCCGACGTCGACGCCATGCTCAAGGCTGTCGGCTACGACACCGTTGATGCGCTGGTTGACACGGCAGTACCCAAGGACATCCGCCAGGACTCCCCGCTGCAGCTCGCCCCGGCACTCAGCGAAGTCGAAACCCTCGCCGAGCTGCGCAAGATCGCCGCGAAGAACAAGACGGCCGTGCAGATGATCGGCCAGGGCTACTACGACACCGTCACGCCGCCGGTGATCCGCCGCAACATCCTCGAAGCCCCGGCCTGGTACACGGCGTACACCCCCTACCAGCCGGAGATCTCCCAGGGCCGGCTCGAGGCGCTGCTGAACTTCCAGACCATGGTGCAGGACCTCGTGGGACTGCCCATCGCCAACGCGTCGCTGCTGGACGAAGCGACCGCCGTGGCCGAGGCCGTGCTGATGATGCGCCGCGCCAACAAGAACAAGGAAGCCCACGACGGCAAGACCGTCCTGGACGCCGACTGCCTGCCGCAGACCATCGCGATCGTCAAGGGCCGCGCCGAAGCGCTGGGCTTCGAAGTCGAGGTTGCGGACCTCTCCAAAGGACTGCCCGACGGCGTCATCAACGGCGTGGTCCTGCAGCAGCCTGGCGTTTCCGGCCGCGTCTTCGACCACTCCGAGGTCATCGCCGCCGCCAAGGACCGCGGTGCGCTCGTGACGGTGGCTGCGGACCTCCTGTCCCTCACACTCATCACGCCTCCGGGCGAACAGGGCGCGGACATCGCCGTCGGCTCGGCGCAGCGCCTGGGCGTTCCGCTCTTCTACGGCGGCCCGCACGCTGCCTACATGGCCGTCCAGAAGGGGCTTGAGCGCTCCATGCCGGGCCGTCTGGTCGGCGTCTCCAAGGACTCGGCCGGCGTCCCCGCCTACCGCCTTGCCCTGCAGACCCGCGAGCAGCACATCCGCCGTGAAAAGGCTACGTCCAACATCTGCACCGCCCAGGCGCTGCTGGCCATCGTCGCCTCGATGTACGCCGTCTACCACGGCCCGGAAGGCCTGAAGGCGATCGCCGAAACCGCCCACGGCCACGCCAAGACCATTGCCGCCTCGTTGAAGGCCGCCGGGCTGGACGTCCTGCACACGAGCTTCTTCGACACCGTGACCGTGTCCGTTCCGGGCAAGGCCACCGGCATCATCGCCGAGGCCGAGGCACGGGGGATCAACCTCCGCAGCATCGACGCCGACACGGTGGGCATCTCCACCGATGAAACGACGACGGCGGCAATCGTCGCGGACGTTCTCGGCGCCTTCGGTGCCAAGGCCGTTGACGCGACGGACGCATTCTCCCTCGACACCGCCGTCGAACGCTCTTCCGCGTACCTGCAGCACCCGGTGTTCAACACGCACCGCTCCGAGACCCAGCTGCTCCGCTACGTGCGCCGGCTCTCCGACCGCGACCTCGCGCTGGACCGCACCATGATCCCGCTGGGCTCGTGCACCATGAAGCTGAACGCTACCGCCGAGATGGAAGCCATCTCCTGGCCGGAGTTCGCCTCGATCCACCCGTTCGCGCCGGATTCGCAGACCGAGGGCTGGCGGGAACTGATCGCCGACCTCGAGGCGCAGCTGACCGAGATCACCGGCTACGACCAGGTGTCCATCCAGCCGAACGCCGGCTCCCAGGGCGAGCTCGCGGGCCTGCTGGCCATCCGCGGCTACCACCTGTCCCGCGGCGATGCCCAGCGCAACATCTGCCTCATCCCGGCCTCGGCGCACGGCACCAACGCGGCCTCCGCGGTGCTGGCGGGCATGAAGGTTGTTGTGGTGGCCACGGCCGCCGACGGCACGATCGACCACGCGGACCTGAATGCCAAGATCGAGCTGCACAAGGACGCGCTGTCCGCCATCATGATCACCTACCCGTCCACGCACGGGGTGTACGACGCCGACGTCCGCGAGGTCTGCGACGCCATCCACGCAGCCGGCGGGCAGGTCTACATCGACGGCGCCAACCTGAACGCCCTCGTGGGCCTGGCCCAGCCGGGCAAGTTCGGTGGCGACGTGTCCCACCTGAACCTGCACAAGACCTTCTGCATCCCGCACGGCGGCGGCGGACCGGGCGTGGGCCCGGTCGCGGCCAAGGCGCACCTGGCACCCTTCATGCCGGGCAACGCGGCTGATCCGGCCAACGGCGCGGACGGCACCCCCATCTCCGCCTCCAAGTACGGCTCCGCCGGCGTCCTGCCGATCTCGTGGGCCTACGTCAAGCTCATGGGCGGTGCTGGCCTGACCGACGCCACCAAGTCCGCGCTGCTCGCCGCCAACTACGTCGCGGCCAGCTTGAACGACTTCTTCCCGGTCCTGTACACCGGCGAAGGCGGACTCGTGGCGCACGAGTGCATCCTTGACCTGCGCGCAGTCACTGCCAAAACCGGCGTCACCGCCGAGGACGTGGCCAAGCGCCTGATCGACTATGGCTTCCACGCACCCACGCTGGCGTTCCCCGTGGCCGGGACGCTGATGGTGGAGCCCACCGAGTCCGAGGACCTGGGCGAAATCGACCGCTTCATCAAGGCCATGATTGCCATCCGGGCCGAAATCGACCAGGTGGCAAACGGTGACTTCACCGTTGAAAACAGCCCGCTGCGCAACGCGCCGCACACCGCGGCGGCGGTTATCAGCTCGGACTGGGCCCGCGAATACCCGCGCGAGCAGGCAGTCTTCCCCGTCCACTCCCTCAAGCAGGACAAGTACTTCCCGCCCGTGGGCCGCATCGACGGTGCCGCAGGGGACCGGAACCTGATCTGCTCCTGCCCGCCCATCGAAGCCTTCGAAAGCTAAGGATCCGCTCCCATGCCTGAGAACTACACAGCCCTCTACGAAGAGCACAAGAAGCTGGGTGCGTCCTTCACCGACTTCGGCGGCTGGCAAATGCCGCTCAAGTACAGCTCCGAACTGGCCGAACACCACGCGGTCCGCAAGGCCGCGGGCATCTTCGACCTCTCCCACATGGGCGAAGTCTGGGTGACCGGCCCCGGCGCGGCAGCATTCCTGGACTATGCCCTGGTGGGAAAGATTTCCGCGATGTCCGTCGGCAAGGCCAAGTACTCGCTGATCTGCAACGAGGACGGCGGCATCATTGACGACCTCATCGTGTACCGCCGGCCGGCTGCTCAGGACGGAACGGACACGTTCCTCGTGGTGCCCAATGCCGGCAACGTCAAGGTGGTGGCCGAGGCCCTCGCCCAGCGCTCCGCCGGGTTCGATGCCGTGGTCGACGACGTCTCCGCGGCCACATCGCTGATCGCCGTCCAGGGCCCCAAGGCCGAGGAAATCCTCCTCCGCCTGGTTCCTGCCGCGCAGCACGAGCTCGTCACCGGCCTGAAGTACTACGCCGCGGTCGAGGTTCCCTTCCTTGTGGCTGGCACCGGCCAGGAGCTGCTGCTGGCCCGGACCGGGTACACCGGCGAGGACGGCTTCGAGATCTTCGTGGACAACGACGACGCCGCCGCCCTCTGGCAGGCCATCATCGCCATTGCGGATGAAGGGGAGCTGACGCCCGCCGGCCTCGCCTCGCGCGATTCGCTCCGCCTCGAAGCCGGCATGCCGCTCTACGGCAACGAACTGTCACTCGAAGGTGACCCGTTCGCCGCCGGTCTCGGTCCCGTCGTCGCGCTTTCCAAGGAAGGCGACTTCGTGGGCAAGGCAGCATTGGCCGCCAAGAAGGAAGCAGGGGCCGGCGCCACGTCGGGCCGCAAGCTCGTGGGCCTCAAGGGCCTGGGCCGCCGCGCGGGCCGCGGGCACTACCCGGTGCTCAAGGACGGCAACGTTGTTGGCGAAGTGACCTCCGGACAGCCCAGCCCCACGCTCGGGTACCCGGTGGCCATGGCCTATGTCGACGCCGAGTTCACCGAACCCGGCACCGCCCTGGACATCGACCTCCGCGGCAAGGCGGAGCCGTTCGAAGTCGTCGCACTGCCTTTCTACAAGCGCCAAAAGTAGGTCCCGTCCGCCCGGGTACCTATCGGTACCCGGGCGCCTCAGCGGTCCCGGCTCCGGGGCCGGCAGGCCCCAGTTTTCACGCGTGCTGCTCCTTCGTCGCTTTGACGCACGCTTTCGAAAACCGCGGCCAGCCAGCTCCTCGAGGGCAAGTCACCTTTTGAAAAACCGCTATGACAGGATTGCCGCCGGTTCCGGCGCCTTTGAAAGCCAAAGGTGCTGGGGATGAGCCGCCTACCGAGGGTCGGCTCTAGACGATATCGAAGGGCCACTGTTTCTTTCGGAACGGGCGTCTTTTCGAAAACTGTTGGCGGCCAGAACTGAAGCAGGGGATCGGCGGGTGAGGGGATTCCGGAAGCGTGCGTCTAAGGGAGCGTCGCGTCCGCTCAGCGGGCGCCATCGCGACCGAGCACGCGGAGGAATTGCCTCATCCGCCACCCGGCCGCACCGCGGTCGCCGACTAACCCAGCCACAATTGATTCAGCCCACGACTTTTCAAACGTAAAGGAAAAACACATGGCAAAAGTTGCCCCTGAACTGCAGTACTCCGACGAACACGAGTGGGTTGCCCGCGGCGCTGGGAACGTTGTGTCCATCGGCATCTCGGCCGTGGCCACGGACGCCCTGGGCGACATTGTCTATGTTGACCTGCCCGAGGTCGGCGACACGGTCACCGCGGGGGAGACCTGCGGCGAAGTGGAGTCCACGAAGTCCGTCTCCGATCTTTATGCCCCGGTGACGGGCGAGGTCACGGAAATCAACCCGTCCGTCGTCGAGGACCCCGCGCTGATCAACAGCGATCCGTACGGTGCCGGCTGGCTGTTCAAGGTGGCAGCCGAGTCCGAGGGCCCGCTGCTCTCCGCGCAGGACTACGCCTCCAAGAACGGCGGCGAGCTGTGAGCGCAGCCCACCACCGCTACCCAGCCGCGGCCGGGCTCGCCGCGGCATAAACCGCGTAGCGTTGCTTAAGACAGGACGACGGCGCGCGGCCGCCACAAGCTGCCGCCGCCGACGTACTGACCGATTGCAAGCCGCGACCCGCGGCTCCGCAGTCATCCGGCAGGACCATCTGCCGGACCACAGTTAGACCTAGTTAGGAACCGACAATGGCTGTTGGAGTCTTTGACCTCTTCTCGATCGGGATCGGCCCGTCCAGTTCGCATACTGTGGGTCCGATGCGGGCTGCCGCGTTGTTCGCGGGGGAGCTTAAGGCGTCCGGGGTTCTGGACCGGGTGGCGTCGTTGCGGGTGGATCTGTATGGGTCGTTGGCCGCGACGGGGCATGGGCATGGCACCATGACGGCGATCCTGCTGGGGCTGGAGGGTTTCCATCCGGAGCTGATCCTGCCCGATGAGGTGGAGCAGCGGCTGGCGGCGATCGCGGAGACCGGGACGCTGCGGCTGGCCGGGGCGGTTCCGTTGCCGTACGGGGTGAAGGACATGGTTTTGCGTCCGCTGACCGTCCTGCCGCGGCATACGAACGGCATGACGTTCACGGTCTCGGACGCGGGCGGGGAGGTGCTGCGCAGTGCCACGTTCTTCTCGGTGGGCGGGGGTTTCATCGTCCGGGAGGGCGAGGAGGACGCGGCGCAGCAGGAACTGGACGAGTCCAAGAAGGAATTGCCGCTGCCGTTCCGCACCGCAGCCGAGTTGCTGGGCCGCTGCCAGTCCAAGGGTCTGTCCATCGGCGAGGTCATGTTCGTCAATGAACGTGCTTCCCGCACCGAGGAGG
>NZ_JBDLAK010000035.1:0-28281 GCF_039748055.1 Burkholderia sp. RS01 | reverse complement strand
CGTACTGGAAGCTGGAGAAGAACCCGCGGCGCCCCGGCGTGGCGACCTCGGAGAGGTAAGTGGCGCTGGATCCGAACTCACCACCGACGCTGAGACCCTGCAGGAGACGGGCGACGACGAGGATGATGGGAGCCACCATGCCGATCGTCTCAAAGGATGGCGTGAGGCCGATCGCGAGGGAACCACCACTCATCAGAAGTACAGAGAGGGCCAAGGCGTTGCGGCGGCCGTGACGGTCGGCATACATGCCCAGAAGCCAACCGCCCAGGGGCCGCATCAGGAAACCGACGGCAAATACGGCGGCGGTGGAAAGCAGCTGGACCGTGGCATTGCCGGCGGGGAAGAACGCGGCGGCGAAGTAGATGCTGAATGAGGCGTAGACGAACCAGTCGTACCATTCGATCAGGTTGCCCAGGCATCCCTTGATCACATTGCTGACGACACGGGACTTTGCCGCCGGCGCCGATGCTTGTTGAGTGTTCATTTGAACTCCTTTGTTCTTGGCCGATGCCTTCGGCGTTCTGCCGCCGCTGCCATCGTGTTCGGGTCTTTCACCCATGAACTAGTTCAAATGTGTCTCACGTCACCGCGCCTGAATATAGAAACGGTGAATTCTTAGGATTCCCTTAGGGTTGTTGTGATCCGGCCTACACCCGGGCGAGCCCCTGGGCCTGGTCAGGGGCCTCGTCGGACTTTTCGGACGCTGCAACGCGCTCGTCGAAATGGGCGGCCAGTAGCTCGCCGGAGTGCATGATGTGCTCTTCCATTTCCTGCCGCGCCGTCGCCGCGTCCTTGGACCGGATGGCCGCCAGCAGTTTGGAGTGGTCATCGACTGTGGCTTGGGGCCAACCCTGAATGTTCGAGTAGAAACGGCGGGGCACGTAGCGGGTGACCAGTCCCATCACCCAGATGATCTTGCGGGAATCGGCCAGAAGGTTGATCTCGCGGTGGAAGGCGTGGTTCTTTTCCTCCAGGAGCACCTCGTCGTGCCGTGCTGCGGCGGCAATCAGCTCGTGGTGCAGGGCCTCGAGCTCGGCGATATCGCTTTCGGAGGCGTTCAGGGTTGCGCGTGCGGCCAGTTCACCGCCTATGAGGGCCTGGACCCGGAAGATGTCGCGGATGTCCTTCCCGGTCAGCGGCGCCACCTGGAAACCCTTGCGGGGAACGAGTTCCAGGAACCCCTCCACACGCAGGGACTGCAGCGCTTCCCGGACCGGCGTGGTGGAGATCTGCAGGGCTGCACCCAGGACCTCGGGACGCACCTGCGTGCCGGGTCGGAGGCTGCCGGACATGATCAGGGCGCGGATATAGGAGGATGCTTCGTCGCTCAGTTGCGGACGAACACGTTTGCGCTCAGTCATGGTTCTTTCTCTTTCTGGTCTGTTGTATCCAAATTACGCCATCGGGAACTCCTCTAACGGTGATGGCGGCGGTATGCCGCGGCAGCCCCGGGATGCAGCGGCACCCCGGAGGTGTATATCAGGGAGCGCGTGTCCAGGTACTGCACGCCTACGGTGCCAGGAGGAACCAGTTCGGAGGATCGGTCGATCAGGACATCGACGATCCGACCCACCACATCGTCCGGGAGATCCGCCCGGGCCAGTAGGAGGCTGGCGATGCCGATGGAGCCGACCTCGTCGCGCGCGCCGTAGAGGCCAACGGGTAGCCTGACCTGCTGGTATACGGGACCGTATTTGGCCTGCAGGGCCGGCAGGTAGCTGGAGAGGTCGATCAGGCGTATCCCCTGGGCAGGGCCGCGTCCGCTGCTGGGATCGACCTCGGGGTGGGGCACGCCGCCCGCGAAGAGCGCAGCTTCCACGTCGCCGCTGGCCAGGGCATCCAGGACCTCCGTGATGGGAACAGCCCGCACCTGCACATCGGATTCGCTGAGTCCGGCGGCCTCCAGCAGCAGCCCGCCTGCCCGCGTTGTCGCCGAACTGGCGCCCAGGCTGATGGTGCGGCCCCGCAGGTCGGCCAACGTGTGGACAGGCGAATCCGCCGGGACCGCGAACTGCAGATAGTTCAGGTAGACCCGGCCCACCGCGCGCAGTGTGTCCCGCTCCGTCGTGGCGGCGGCCACATCGGCCAGCGCCAGCGCCAGATCGAGCCGCCCGGCCACGATGTCCGTAATGTTCTGCACCGAACCCCCGGTGATCTGGGGGTTGAGGGTGAAGCCGGCATCGGAGCGCGCGACGGCGGCGGCCAGTGATAGCCCGAAGTCAAAGAAGAAGCCGCGGTTCTCCGCCGTACCGAGGCTGTACGTGCGCGCATCCTGGCGGCAACTGCCGAGGGACAGACCTGCGGCGACTGCCGCGGCGCCGGTGAGCAGCCGCCGTCGGGACAGCCAGGGGTTGGCGCTTTGGTGGGTTCTCATCTCCCGGCCTCCCCATCCGCGGGGGTCGCGAACGACAATTGGACGGTCAGGCCGCCGCCCGGGGTGTCCCGGATCAGCAGCTCGCCGCCGTTGCTTTCCACCAGGGCCTCCACGATGGACAGGCCCAGTCCGGTGCCCGTGGGGCGACCTCCGTCCCGGGACGGTTCCCCTGGGGGGCTGCCGCGGTAAAACCTCCGGGTGACCAGTTCCAGTTCCCCGTGGGTGACGCCGGCGCCGTCGTCGGAAACTGTGACCACCGTCCGCCAGCCTGCTTCCGGGCTGCCGCCCCGGCCCGTCGATATCTGCGCGGTCGTGCCCGGCCCCGCGTATTTGCAGATGTTATCGAAAAGAATGTCCAAAATCTGTTCCAGATCGCCTGTGCTGATGGTTGCTTCAAGCTCGGCAGGATCGTCCTGAACGTCGAACTCAATGCCGGCTCCCACCGCTGTGTCGTGCCAGAAATCCGCCCGTTCGACGGCGACCAGCTGCGGGATGCATGTGTCTTCGCCCACGCCTTTCGTCCGCGGAGCCTCGGCAACCGAGAGGGCCAGCAGGTCATCGAGGATTTCCTCAAGCCGGATGGCCTCGCCCATGGCGCGTTGGTAGCTTTTCTTGCCGTCATCCATCACGCGTGGACCGAGGGTGTCCAGTCTCAGCTGCAGTGCCGCCAGGGGATTGCGGAGTTGATGGGCTGTGTCTGCCACCAGCCTGCGCTGTGCGTCCGCGGACGTGTGTACTGCATTGTCCATCGTTTCGAAGGCCGCCGAGAGCGCACGCAGCTCCGGTGGCCCGGTGCGGCCGGCGGCCGATGCGGTGCCGGGTGTCCCGCTGCCGGTGGCCAGAAACGGAAGGCTCTTGGTCAGCAGCTGCATGCGCGTGCTGACCTCCTCCAGGGGACGGAGGACCCACCTGCTGACGGACATCGCGAGGATGCCGAAACCGATGACCGCGGCAAGGAAGCCGACTCCGATGACGGCCCAACCCTGCAGGATGTCATTGCGCGTGGACTCTGTCGACGCAACAATCACCACCGCCCCGTTGACCTGCGCGCCCGTCCCGATGGGCTTGGCAAAGACCACCGTGCCGGGGCTCCAGGGGGTCAGCAGCTCCACCCCGGACGACCGTTCGTTCCGTAGGGCCCGGCCGATGGCAGCCGATACGGCCGGATCATCAAGGCTCGTTCCCACGGACTGCGGTGCTGCTCCCCGGGTTGAAACTACAGCCACGGCCTCCCCGTAGAGGCCGTGGTAGGCGCCGACTTCCTCAAGGAGAAGGCCCGGGCTACCGTTTCTGGCGTAGCCGTCCGCCAGGTCGGCGAAACGCTGGAGGTCTGCATCCCGGCTGAGGACAAATTCGCGGGTCCGTGCCTCGGCCATCGAGGCAGCCAGAGGGACGGCGAAGGCCGTCACGACGACCGCGCCAAGCACCGCGAGGACAAGGAGTAGGCGGGTCCGCAAGCGCTAGCCGATCCAGCGGTAGCCGAAGCCCCGGATTGTTTCGATCCGGGCAGGCCGGCCGAGCTTGGCCCGGAGTGCTGTCATGTGGACATCCAGCGACCGCGACACGGAGACGAAGGCATCGCCCCAGACCTGGTCCATCAGTTGTTGCCTGCTGACTGCGGTGCCGGGATTGTCCACCAAGGCAGCGAGGAGTTCGAATTCCTTGGTGGTTAACGGGATGGTTCTGCCTGCCACCGTCAACTCCCGCCCGGCAAGGTCAACTGACATGTCGCCAAACCGGCGAACCGTCGACGTCGACTCCCGCGCCCTGGCGGCCCGCCGCCGGATCGCTTCGATCCGGGCCAGCAGTTCGGTCATTCGCGCCGGTTTGACGAGGTAGTCGTCGGCGCCGTTACGCAGCCCCCTGACCACCGACCGTTCATCATCGCGGGCAGTGAGGATGATGACCGGAACGGCCGAGACCTGGCGGAGGCTGCGAAGGACGTCGATGCCATCCATGTCGGGCAGGCCCAGGTCGAGGAGGACAAGGTCGAACTCCGGGTGGCGCGCGAGGATGTCCCCGCCGCGGGACATCCGGTCGGCAGCGATGCGGTTGGACGCGAGGGCATCTATCAGCGCGCCGGCCACCCCGTCATCGTCCTCGACGACTCCAATGCGCATCCCTTGACTCCTCTCACTGCGCGGGGCGGTGCAGGCAAGCCAGCCCCCCCCCGCGCCTGTCCGATACTCTAGGCCCCGCGTCAGCTGATGCGGTAGTCCACTTCACCGGTGTGCGCCGCTGTGGCGAGCAGGCGCTCCTGCGTGGCCTTGTGCTGGGCCGAGTAGCCCTCGGCCGGGGAAGCGGCTTCCGCCCTGCCGACGTAGCCAAGGTTGAACTTGCCCAGGCCGAGTTTTAGGAGCCTGGGCAGCACGTAGGTCCAGGCACCCATGTTCTCCGGCTCCTCCTGCAGCCATACAATCTCCTCGAGGTTGGCAGCCGCGGCCAATTCCTTCAGGATCTCCTCCTGCGGGAACGGGTAGAGGCCTTCGAGCCGGAGCAGCCGCACGCCGTCGCCGAGGCGGTCCTTGATTTCGACGCCGACCTTGCCGGAACACAGGAGCAGCCTGCGGGTCTGATCGCTGGCGGCGCCGTCGGCGAGGACTGACCTGAACCGGACGGGTGCGAAGTCCGCCACCGGCGACTTTGCCGACTCTGCCCGGAGGAGCGACTTGGGGGTGAAGATGATGTGCGGGCGTGGGTCGTCCGCCGCCGCTGCCCCGACAAGGGCTGCGAAGTACTGGGCCGCCGTCGTGGGGATCATGATGCGCGAGTTGTCGCGGGCCGCCAACTGGAGGAACCTCTCCAGCCTGGCGGAGGAGTGCTCGGGACCGGCGCCTTCCCAGCCGTGGGGCAGGAGGATGACCAGCCTGCTGTCGCGGCCCCATTTGTCGTGGCCGGCCATGATGAACTGGTCGAACATCACCTGGGCGACGTTGACGAAGTCGCCGAACTGCGCCTCCCAGATCTGCAGAGAGTCCGTGTTGGTGCGGCCGTAGCCGTACTCGAAACCGACGGTGGCCACCTCGGTCAGTGGCGTGTTGGCCACCAGGAAGGGCGCCTTGTCGAAGGCCAGCCGCTCCGCCTTGTCGCCCGTGGTGGCATCGTGCACCACGATGTGCCGGTGGCTGAAGGTGCCGCGCTCAACGTCCTCGCCCGTGAGCCGGACAGGCACGCCGGCCTCGTTGATCAGCTTCAGCGCGAGCAGTTCCGCCTGCCCCCAGTCAACCATTGCGTCCTGGGCGCGGGTGGAACGGCGCTTGGAGAACTGGCGCATCAGCTTCGGGTGGATCGCGAAGCCGTCGCGGTCCTGCTCGGCGAGGTCAAGAACGCCAAGAGCCCAGTCAGCCGGTGCGGCTTCCAGCGCAGCGCGCACGGCAGGGCGGGGCGAGAGCTGCTGGTTGACCACCGTCTCCAGGTCGAACGTCCGTGCCTTCTCCAATGCCTTGACGAGCTCGGCCCGTGCCGCGGTCTTCGTGGTTTCCACGTAGTCCGATGGCACCAGGCCGGAGGCCTCGAGCCGTGCCGCGTAGATTTCGTGCACGGGCGGGTGCTCGTCGATGTCGGCGTAGTAGACAGGCTGCGTGTAGCGGGGCTCGTCCGTCTCGTTGTGGCCATGCCGGCGGTAGCCCAGCACATGGATGATGATGTCCTTGCCGAAGCGTTCGCGGTAGTCGAAGGCGATTTTGGCGGCCACCAGGTTGGCGTCGATGTCGTCCGCGTCCGTGTGGATGACCGGGACGTCGAATCCCTTGACGACGTCGGACGGCCACAGGGTGGAGCGCAGCTGGAACGGGGTGGCCGTGAAGCCCAGGCGGTTGTCCTGGACGATGTGGACGCTGCCGCCCACGTCGTAGGGTGCCAGGTTCTGCAGGTTCAGGGTCTCGTAGACTACGCCCTGGCCGGTGAAGGC
Source organism: Burkholderia sp. RS01 (assembly GCF_039748055.1). NCBI lineage: Bacteria > Pseudomonadati > Pseudomonadota > Betaproteobacteria > Burkholderiales > Burkholderiaceae > Burkholderia > Burkholderia sp. RS01. The sequence continues at coordinate 21,997 of NZ_JBDLAK010000035.1, read as the reverse complement.
GGCGTCGCCGTGGAGGAGGACCGGCAGGACCCGGCGCCTGGCCTGGTCCCTGCTTTCCCCGGCGGCGACGAGCCGGTCCTGCTTGGCCCGGGCCGCGCCGAGCGCAACGGGGGACACAAACTCCAGGTGGCTGGGGTTCTGTTCGAGGGTGACGTTGATGGAGGCGCCGTCGACGTCGTCGAACCTCCCCTCGCCGCCGAGGTGCTGGCGCACGTCGCCCACCGGGGCGTTGGTTGTGGCGCGGGCGGTGGGCAGGAACTCCGCCAGGATGCGCTCGGCCGGCCAGTTCAGGACATGGGCCATGATGCTCAGCCGGCCGCGGTGCGCCATGCCCAGGACCGTGTCCGAATAGCCTGCTGACGCGGCATGACCGGCCATTTCCGCGAGAGCGAGGACCGTCGCTTCGAGCCCCTGGACAGAAAGCGTTTTCTGGCCGAGGAACTGGGTCTGGAGGTAGGCCTCAAAGACATCGAGTTCGGTGGCGAGCCGAAGCGCCTGCAGGCGGCGGGACGAAGCGGGCGACGGCGTGCCGTTCCTCAGGAGCTCGGCAAGCCACTGACGGGACTCGGGGTCCGAGAGGTGGCTGAACTCCACCTCGACGCCGTCCGGAAGCCAGGATCCTTCGTCGCGGGCACGTACTGGTTCAAGCCGGGCGACGGCGGTGCTGGCGGACGTTTCGTACTCTGCCAGCCTGATGTCGTCGTGTTCGGACCCGGGTTGGGCGGGCAGATCGAGCAGGACATCGCCGCCAGTGGTTCCGCGAAGCTCACCTTCGAGTTCAGCGAGGAAGTCCGGCGACTTGAGCAGCTTCTCGACGGTCCCCAGGAAGAGCCCGGAGTCGGCACCCTGGATGGCGCGGTGATCGTAGGTTGAGGACAGGGTGAGAACAGGATCCACATGCTGTGTGCGGGCGAGCGTCTCAAGCCCTGCGGGAATGCCTATGGCTCCCGCCGCCACGATGATTCCAGGCCCCGGCGGCAGCAGCGGGACACCGGTGGTGGACCCGAAGCGGCCGGTGCTTGTCAGGATCAGGGTGGCGCCGCGAAGGTCGGTGACGGCAACGGTCCCGGCCCGGCAGGCCTGGGACAGCTCACTAAGGCGGCCGACAAAGGCAGGGAAGGAAAGGCCGGCAGCATCACGGATCACGGGGACCATGATCGAATGGCCGGCGGACGTCTCCACATCCACGGCCACACCGAGATTCACTGTGGCTTCCTCGACGAGGACCAGATCCTTGTCCGCCGCCTCGATCCTGCGCCGTGCCGCGGGCACTGTGCCCTGGGCTGCCCGCGCCATTGCCGTGGCCAGGACGGCGGCGATGGGGACGTTGAAGCCTTCGGACCGCAGCCGTTCCCGCCACTGCATCAGTGCCGACACCTCGAACGTCCGGATGGTCGACGCTGTGGGGATGGCCAGGCTGGCTTCCATGTTGCGGGCCATCGCTGCGGACCGGCCACGGAGCGGACGGCGGATGTCGGGGCCTGCCGTGCTGCCGGTTCCGGAACCGGACTCGGCGGGATGTGAATCGGGGGTGGTTACGTTGTGAAGCATCATCTTCGACTTTCGCGGGGACAGGGTGTCGGGTGCCATTCGGAGGAGGACTTCAGCGGCACCCCAACGGGATGCATTCCATCCTCCATGTTATGGATAGAGGCCACCAATACTTTCCTGTGATGGATGTATGTCATAGTGTGATCGGACCAACCGCAGATGCGGCAGGCCCCGGTCAGGACGGAGGAAACCATGGAAATGAGGCAGCTCCAGGCATTGCTGGCGGTGGCTGACACGGGGAGTGTCACGCGGGCCGCCGAGCTGCTGCACATTGTGCAGCCCGCCGTCACGCGGCAGATCCACAACCTGGAAAAGGAGCTCGGGGCAACCCTCTTCGACCGGAGCCGGGCAGGGATGCGCCCGACGGACGTCGGCCTCCAAGTCATCGACCGTGCACGGCGCGCACTCAGCGAGCTGGACCGCGCCCGGGAAGAGGCCCGCTCCTCGGGGGCGGGCCTGTATGGCATCGTCACTGTGGGCCTTCTGGCCAGCACCGCCGCATTGCTCGCTGTGCCCATGGTTGCTGCGGTGACGGATCGGCATCCGGGCTTACGGCTGCGCGTGGTCACCGGATATGGCGGCCACCTCAGCCGCTGGCTGGAGGCCGGCGACGTCGATGTTGCCCTTACGTACAACCAGCCGCCGGCAGCGGCCTTGGATGTGAAACCGCTCCTGGAGGAGGACCTGTGGGCGGTCGCACCTCCGTCCGTAGGCGCAGTTGCGGCTGAGGGGGTGGACTTCCGCGAGCTGTTGCAGCGTTCCCTGGTGATGCCGAGTGCGCCGCACGGCATCCGCTCGCTCGTGGAGGGCGCCGCGGCTCGCATCGGACTCTCACTGGACATTGCCGTGGAGACGAACGACGCCGGCGTCCAGAAACAGCTTGTGCAGGGTGGCCTGGGGTGGACGGTGCTGCCGGGCATCATGGTGGCAGACGAAGCGGCGGGCGGCGCGCTCAATGCGGCGCCCATAGTCAGTCCAGGAATTCCGCGGAGGATCGTACTCGCCAAGCCGACCAGCGTCCGTTCTACAAGCGCTGTCCGGACAGTCGCCGAAATCTTGGAGGAGACCGTTCTTAGCCTGATCGATGACGGAAAGTGGCCGTCCGCCCGCCTCATCCAATAGTGGGCGTGCCCTCGGACCCGGCGCGTTGCTAGTAGGAGCGTGGCAGTCCGAGCACCTTGGTGGCGACGAAGGATTTGATCATGTTGTTGTTGACCGGAGCCACCTGGAACATGCGTGTTTCGCGGAACTTCCGCTCGACATCGTATTCGTCCACGAAGCCGTAGCCGCCGTGGGTGTCGAGGCAGGCGTTGGCCGCTGCCCAGCTCGCCTCGGATGCGAGGTGCTTGGCCATGTTGGCTTCTGCGCCGCATGGTTCGCCGGCGTCGAAGAGCCGTGCTGCCTCGTAGCGCATCATGTCTGCTGCGCGGACTTTCATGTAGGCGTCGGTGATGGGGAACTGCACGCCCTGGTTGGTGCCGATGGTGCGGCCGAAGACAGTGCGCTTGTTGGCGTACTCGACGGCGCGGGTAGTGAACCAGTAGCCGTCACCGATTGCCTCGGATGCCAGGAGGATGCGCTCGGCGTTCCATCCGTCGATGACGTAGCGGAAGCCTTTGCCCACTTTGCCGATGACGGCCGACTTCGGGACGCGCATGCCTTTGTAGAAGATCTGGTTGGTGGCGTAGTTGAACATCGTGCGCACCTTGACCACTTCAAGGGTTTCGGGCTGTTCGGTACGCACCTGCCGCAGGTCCACCAGAAAAAGGGTTAGTCCGTGGGTCCGGTCTGCTCCCTTTCCACCGGGCTTGTCGGACGTTCGGGCAAGGACGAAGGCGAGGTCTGACTCGTCGATCCGGCTGGTCCAGCTCTTGTGGCCGGTAATCACATAGTCTTCGCCGTCCGGGACCGCGGCGGTTTCGATGCTGGTGGTGTCCGAGCCGGCTGCATCCTCGGTGATCGAGAAGGCCTGGAGGCGGAGGTCCCCTGAAGCGATCGCCGGGAGGTAGGCGTTCTTCTGCTGTTCATTGCCGTGCCGGAGGAGGGCGCCCATGGTGTACATCTGCGCGTGGCATGCGGCGGAGTGCCCGCCGGACTTGTTGATTTCCTCCATGATCACGCTGGCCTCGGTGAGCCCGACTCCAAGGCCGCCGTACTCGGTGGGGATCAGCGCTGCCAGGAGACCTTCCTTCGTAAGCCTGTCCACGAACTCCTGCGGGTACCGGCGGTTGCGGTCCGTTTCGCGCCAGTACTCGTCCGGGAACAGGGCGCAGAGGGAGCGGGTCTTTTCCCGCAACTGCTCAACAGTGGTTTCAAGTGTCATTGGATGCTCCTTGGGGGGTGTTTGGCTAATGCGTCGTCGGTGGCCCGGCCTCCAGAGTACATAATATATTTAGTAGAAGACAAGGGGCTGCGTTGACATCTTTTGCGTAGAGAAAGCAGGCATTGCCCTTGACATGCAAGGCGACCAGCAGGAATGCTTGGCGTAATGCAAAATATATTTACGGTGCGTGCCGTTGTGAAACGTGTCGAAGGAGACCAACCATGACTGAAACCATGCCGCAGCGCGCTGCGGGCCAGACGCGAGTAGTGCCGGGATGGACGGGGCGGCTCTTTGAAGACTTCTCGGTCGGGGACATTTACTACCACCCGTTCGGCAAGACCGTCACCGAGGCTGACAACCACAGCTTTACGCTGATGACGCAGAACGTCGCCAAGACCCACGTGGACAGGAACTTTGCTAAGGCCACCGAGTTTGGTCTGCCGCTGGTGAACTCAACTCTGACGCTTGCCTTGGTCACCGGGCAATCCACCATTGACCTGTCCATGAACGTGTTTGCGAACATGGGCTGGGACGAGGTCCGGATGCCCAACCCGGTCTTTGAAGGCGACACCATCTACTCCCGGTCCAAGGTGCTGGCCCTTCGGGAGTCCAAGTCCCGGCCCAACCTGGGCTTGGTGACCGTGGCCACGGAGGGGTACAACCAGGACGGCAAGATCGTCATCAGCTACCGGCGCACCTTTATGGTGTACCGGCAGGGCCACCTTCCCGGCGTCGAGTCCACCCGCCCGGACGAGTCAAGCCTGCCGCAGGCGGGGGACTTCCATTGAGCGCCCGGGAGACGAGTGCTGCCCTGTCCGCCCAAGTGACCGGCACGGAAATCGTCTCGGCGGCCGTTACCGCCTTGTTTGTCCCCGGCGACCGCCCCGAAAGGTTCGCCAAGGCAGCCGGTTCAGGCGCCGACCTCGTGATCATTGACCTGGAGGATGCCGTCGCGCCGCCGGACAAACCGATGGCGCTGGCATCGACGGTCGACGCGTTGGCCCGCGGTGGCGTCCGTGCAATGGTCCGGGTCAACCCGGCGGACTCGGCAACCCATAACACCGAGATCACCGCATTGCTGGCCCTCACCGACTGGCCGCATCACGGACTGCTGGGCATTGTTGTTCCGAAGGCCGAACAGCCGGCCGCGCTTGCCGGGCTGAGAGCCTCGCTCCCGCAGGAGCTTGCCCTGGTGCCACTCGTTGAATCGGCGGTGGGGCTCGTAAACGCCCTCGACCTGGCCCGGGTCCCGGGTGTGACCCGGCTGGCGTTCGGCGCCATCGATTTCTCCCTCGACGTCAACGCGGACAGCGGTGACCGTTACCTTGACCATGCACGCTCCGGGCTGGTCGTTGCCTCCAGGGCCGCAGGTATCGCGGCGCCGTTTGATACGCCCTCGACTGAGATCCGTGACGAAGATACCGTTGCCGCCTCAGCCAGGCTTGCCCGCAATTTCGGGTTCGGCGGAAAACTGTGCATTCATCCTGCCCAAATCGTTGCGGTGAATGCCGCCTTCCTGCCTTCCGAGTCGGAGGTCGAGTGGGCCCGCCTGGTGATCGGAGCCGAGGGCCGCGCAGCGCAGGTGGCTGGACAGATGATCGACCGCCCGGTCACGGAACGGGCCAAACGCATCCTGGCCAAGGCCGGAAAGGAACTGTAGATGGCCCGGCTGCCCTTGGAAGGCATCACAGTAATCTCACTCGAACAGGCGGTCGCCGCGCCCTTCGCCACGCGCCAGCTCGCGGACCTGGGGGCCCGTGTCATCAAGGTGGAGCGCGATACGGGTGACTTCGCCCGCGGCTACGACCGAAAGGTCCACGGGATGTCGAGCTATTTCGTGTGGTTGAACCGCGGCAAGGAAAGCATCGTTCTGGACCTCAAATCCGAGGACGGGATGCGGACCCTCAAGGAGCTCGTGTCCCGGGCGGACGTCCTCGTCCAGAATCTTGCGCCCGGAGCCGTCGAACGCCTGGGACTGGGCCCCGACGACGCCCTGGCGCTGAACCCGCGGCTGGTCCATGTGTCCATTTCCGGCTACGGCCGCGGCGGATCGCACGAACAGAAAAAGGCTTACGACCTACTCATCCAGTGCGAGGCAGGAATGCTCAGCGTCACCGGAACGCCGGATGCCCCGGCCAAGGTAGGCGTGTCTATAGCGGACATTTCTGCCGGAATGTACGCCTACACGGGCGTCCTGACAGCGCTGCTGCAACGGGCCGCGACGGGCCGGGGCGATGTGGTGGAGATATCTATGCTGGAGGCCCTTGGAGAATGGATGAGCCAGCCCTACTTTTACGCTGAATACGGCGGTGCACCGCCAGCCAGCAGCGGAGCCCAGCATGCCAGCATCGCACCATACGGTCCTTTCCCCACGGCCGACGGCACGGTGTTCTTCGGTATCCAGAACGAGCGCGAATGGGCGATCTTCTGCAGTGGCGTCCTGGCACAACCGGAGCTCTCAACGGACCCGAGGTTCAGCACGAACACGCTGCGGGTAGAGAACCGTGCAGCGCTCCATGAAGCCATCGAAGAGGCCCTTGGCGGCCAAACCACCGACGACGCGGTCGCCCGGCTCGATGCCGCCAACATCGCCAATGCCCAACTCCGGGACATGCACGGCTTCTCGGCACATCCGCAACTGACCGAACGGAACCGGTGGCGCGACGTCGCGTCTCCCGTCGGCCCGGTCCGCAGTTTGATTCCTCCGGTAACGTCCCGCGAGACAGAGTTCCGGATGGGTGCTGTGCCGGAACTCGGTGAGCACACGGCGGCGATCCTCGCAGAACTTGCAGAGCGCCCGGCTACAGCGGCCGCATCCGGCGGCCGGCGCACGCCGCGGCCATGACCTTGGCTTCAATGGGTGCGGGTTCGCCGGGCCCGCGGGACCTGCGGGAGAGGGATGACTGGGCCCAGATGGTGGGCGGCATCGTAGAAGTGCGGCTCGACGCCAGCCTTGTCCGTGTGGGCAGGGTGGGCCACGCCACCGCGGATTCCGCCATGCTCTGGATCGAGGCTGACGCCGTGGAACCACGGGCACTCTTCGTCAAGTCGGAAGGCTACAGGGTGAGGCCGCACTACCCGGCGGAACCCCGTCTAATTATTGGTTAGACCAATAATTTCATACGAGATTCAGGGATTGTCCAATGGAAAACCGCTGCTTAGGGTCTCTATTGACGCTCATCGCAGAGCCGATTGTCATATTCAAAGGAGAAGCAAGGACTACCCTCGAGCAGGAGTACCGCGAGTACGAGGAAGCCGGACGGATCTGGGGCCTCGTGCCGCAGGAACGCATCAAAAGATCAAGTTTGAAAGAGTCTCCCAGGAAGTTGTTCAGCGTTACCTTGCCGTAGAGGACCTCACGACTTCTGTGTCGGACATCCTGGACGGCCTCGGTATTCTCGGCGCCGTCCCGGCTTCCTACCTGAAGCCCCTGCAGACCGGTCGCAAGGTTGTGGGGCCGGCAGTGACCATCCGCAACATGGTCGAGCGCAAGACACCGACGCAGGGCTATGTCGACAAGGACTTCATCCGAATGTCGACGCGCGACATTTACTACCTCTCTGAACCCGGCGACGTGCTCGTGACAGACACCGGTGGCAACCTCGATGTGTCGAACATGGGCGGACAATCCTGCACGGTGGCGAAGACCAAGGGTCTTGCCGGCTCCATCGTTTACGGCGCAGTGCGCGATGCCAGCACCATCCGCCGCCTTGAGTACCCCGTCTGGAGCTGCGGCATCACACCCATCACCGGCAAGTTCCGGATTGAGGCCATCGAAATGAACGGCCCGGTCAAGCTCCACGATGTGCAGGTCCGCCCCGGTGACCTCATAGTCGCCGATGATTCCGGCGTTTGCGTTGTGCCTTTCGAAAACATCAATGAAGTTATCGACCAGATCGAGCAGATCGCTGAAGATGAGGCGTTTACCGCGAGTCTGATTACCCAGGATGTTCCGCTCGACGAACTCCGTCCTCACTTCCGGAAGCGCTACAGCTGATGGGCCCGTTGATGAGAAAAGTGCGACTCGCAGGCGCAGCCACCGTGATGGTGGCACTCGTTGCTGGATGCAGCGTTGGGCCGGGAAGCCACGGCGGGGGCAGTGGGGCTAAATACCCTGATGGTCCCGTCGAGATCGTGGTCACCTACTCGGCAGGCGGAGCGAGCGACCAGCTCGCAAGAACCCTGTCCCCTTCACTGGAATCTTCACTCGGCACGTCCGTCATCATCCAGAACCAGGCGGGCGGGTCGGGAACAGTGGCACTGGCATCCTTGGTGAAAGCGGCCCCCGATGGCTACAGCCCTGGGCTTCATAGCCGGCGGGCCGGTCACGGTGCAGCCGCACTACGGCCGCACCACCTACAAGTACGATGACGTCCGTCCGGTCGCCCGCGTCGCCACTGCTCCGATTCTGCTGGCTGTGCGCAGCGACGCACCCTGGAATAGCGTGCAGGAACTGGTGGAGCACCTCAAGAAGAATCAGGACAGCTTCTCCTACGCCAGCACCGGTGCAGGTAATCCGGCCAACATCGCGATGGAAAAGTTCGACAAAGCCGCCGGTGTTGAGACCAAGCAGGTTCCCTTCGAGAGCAGCGGTGAAGCGACATCTGCCCTGCTCGGCGTGAATGTGGATGCGGCGGCCGGATTGCCTTCTGCGTTCGCTGCCTCAGTCAAAGCGGGGGACTTGAAGATTCTCGCCAACCTGGGAGACGTCAAGGGCGCCTTTTACGAGGCCGTTCCGACGCTGAAAGACAGCGGGTACGACGCCGTCACCAACGTGACGAACGGCCTGATCGCACCTAAAGGTGTCAGCGACGAAGTTGTAAAGACCCTGTCGGATGCGATTGCCGCAGCCTTAGACAACGATGAAGTCGCCAAGAAGATCTCCGCTTCAGGCTTCATCCCGGACTTTGGTGACGGAAAGGCATATTCCGAGGCCCTTTCGGCAGAGTACGCCGAAACGGGTGTCGTTTTGAAAGAGCTGGGACTGCTGAATGGCTGACACGCCAGTATTAATAGAGGAGGAGGTGGGCCACGATGTAGAGGATGGTGGCCGTCTCTACTCAACACTCGTGCCCTTGTTACTGGCAGGCGCCGGCTCTGCCGTAGCATTCAACGCGATGAAGCTCGGTGTGGGGGCAGCCGATCGGCCTGGCCCCGGCATGTGGCCACTTGGCATCGGCATCATATGGACGCTCGCGGCATTGGGACTCGCCTACTCCGCATGGACAGGGAAGCTGCGGCTCGAAGCTCTGGTGCAGCTCAGGCGGCCGGCGACCGGACTGATCCTGGCTGTTCTGTTCGTGGTCCTCTTCAGCTACGTCGGATTCGTCGCGGCCATCGTCGTCACCCTCGCACTGTGGTCGCGGCTCCTGGCGGGCTTCACCTGGCGCCGTACCGGGTGGGTGACGGCCGTAATCACGGCCCTTCTATACGTAGTCTTCGGCGTTGTGGTGGGCACTTCATTCCCTACCTCACTACTCGGGCTAGGATAGGGGGCTCTCATGGACGGACTTATTGCAGGATTCGGGGTCGCTCTTTCGTGGGAGAACATTCTAGCGGTCGTCGTCGGATGCTTTCTGGGCATGCTCGTTGGTGTGCTGCCCGGGCCAGGTCCGGTCACCACCATTTCGTTGCTGCTTCCGTTCACGTTCAATTTTGAACCCACGACGGCGATCATCCTCCTTGCCGGCGTGTATGCAGGCGTCATGTATGGCGGGACGATCACCTCGGTGCTGCTCAAGTTGCCAGGCGAAGCGGCATCGGTGGTCACTGCCATCGATGGCCACGAGATGGCGCGTCGTGGCCGTGCCGGTCCGGCGCTGGGCATCTCGGCTATCGGTTCCTTCATCGGCGCCTCGGTGGCGCTGGTTGGCCTGACGCTCTTCGCGCCGCAACTGGCGGACCTGGCACTGAGGCTGGGGCCGCCCGAGTACGCATTGCTGGCACTGCTTGGTCTGCTGCTGATCGCTCGTATGGGGAACGGCTCCTTCGGCAAGGCGGTCCTGGCGGCGGCGATCGGCCTGTTCATCGCTGTGATCGGGCTGGACCCTGTGTCGGGTCAAGCGCGGTTTGATGGGGGTTCGGCGCAGCTCGTGGATGGTATAGACATCGTGGCCGCGGTTCTCGGACTGTTCGGAATCGGCGAAGTGCTCTACCAGCTCCGTCATCCCGAGGAAGCCGTTGGATCCGTCTCTTCGAAGGTAGGGCGGCTCATGCCAAGCCGGCAGGACTTCCGTGACAGTGCGGCTCCGATAGCCCGTGGATCCATCATCGGGACGTTGATCGGGCTGTTGCCTGGCGGAGGCGGCGTCGTCTCATCACTGGTGAGTTACGGCACCGAGCGCAGACTGGCCAAACGGCCGGAGGAATTCGGGAAGGGGGCAATCCAAGGCGTCGCCGGGCCGGAAACGGCAAACAACGCGTCGTCGACCTCGGCATTCATCCCACTGCTCACCTTGGGCATCCCGTTTAATGTCGCGATCTCCCTGATGTTCAGTGTCCTGTTGATCAACGGTATTACTCCGGGGCCGAGGCTCATCGAGGAAGAGCCGGACCTGTTCTGGGGTGTCATTGCTTCCATGTATCTGGGCAATGTCGTTTTGTTAGTGCTCAGCCTTCCGCTCGTGGGGCTCTTCATCCAGATCCTGCGGGTGGACGCGCAGATCATGGCACCGTTCATCATCCTGCTGAGTTTGGTGGGGGTCTACACGATCGACAACAACACCTGGAACATGTGGATTGCCATCATCTTTGGGGCGATCGGCTACCTGATGCGGACCTGGGGTTTGCCGACAGGGCCGCTCGTCTTGGCCTTCATCATCGGTGGAATGCTGGAGACGTCATTGCGCCAGTCACTGCTGCTCAGTGACAACGGATTCCTGATCTTCGTTCAGCGCCCCGGCTCGCTGGTGTTCCTCGCGCTCTGTATCGTGCTGGTGATTTCGGCGATAACAGGTGCGAAGCCTAAAAGGCGCTCTCGGCTGCCACGTCTGAACCTTCCGCCGCGGCAGAAAGTGAAGCGTTAATCTCCCCGGCTCGGACTTGGGCAGCACTTATAAAGCAGCCAATCACGTCTGAGCCGGTGTCTTGGGTGAGAACCTGGAGCGGAATCTCCAGGTTCTCACCCACAGGCACGAACACGATGTCCTCACGTCCCGGATCCCGGTACAGCACTGACTGCACAGCCACTCCAACTTCAGCTCCGACGAGGGCCAATTGGCTGTGCAGACCGTTGGACTCGATGAACTGCGCCGGTGAACATCCGCGCCGGTGATAGAGGCTGACTAGTTCATCGTGAAAAGCCGGGTTTCTCGACCGCGGGGCCATGATGAAGGACTCGCCAGAGAGCTCTGCGAGGCTGATCTGGTCCCGCAAAGCAAGCCGATGAGCGGACGGAAGCACAGCCAGAAGAGGATCGTTCATCAGCTTCGTCGCGACAAAGCCCGGCACCGAGTCCGCTGTCCGGACAATGGCAATGTCGAGCCGGCCGTCGCGCAGCGCACGCATCAGTGCGAAGGACGCCATTGGCTGAAGGCTGATTCGGACATCCGGAATCGACCGGTGCACCGCCTGAAGGACCTGCGGCATCAAGCTCGCCATGGCAGGGTTGACGGCACCGACGCGGAGCTCACGACGCATCCCAGCCCCGACACTCCTCACTTCAGTCTCCAGTTTCTGGGCATCGCTGAGCAGAAAGTCGGCACCCTCAAAGAGAGTGCGGCCGGCCTCAGTCAGGTGGCTCTTTCGAGTGCTCCGTTCGATGAGCGTCGAACCAAACTGTCGTTCAAGACGCTGCAGTGTCTGCGTCAACGTAGGCTGCGACACATGGAGACGGTCTGCGGCGAGCCGGAAGTTCAGCTCCTCGGCCAGGACGACGTACTGCTGGAGATCACGCAGAGACAACATGGCTTCATACGATCACACAGCCGTCAATATCCCAACCTGGGGGAGCAAATCAGTTCGGGGCGGGTCCAACGATAGTAGGAAGCGCGCGAGGGAGACCTTGCACCCTGCAATGAACGATAGGCAGTTGTCCACGCGCTGGGCCCTCTGTGCGGGGCATGATGCGAGTGAAGTCCGAAGCTCGGACTGATGATTTGGAAACGCTGCCCGCGGTCGGACGCTTGTGTTCGACCTAGGTCTCAGGGAACACAGAGATCGTCGCCACTAGAGCTTCCTTCAACTGTATGCCAACCGTTCCCGGGCCGCACATGAGAAAGTCGAGAGGTTCCAACAGTTCTCCGCTGTCTAACCATGCAGTTCCGTCAAGGAGGGCCAGGGCGACGGCATTCACGTGGGGGATCCACGGTCCGTCAAGGCGCTCCACCGAGACGTCCCCGGTGCAGTATGCCCCCGCGGTGATGAGGTTAATGACGGAAACTGGTCCAGAGGACAACCTGACGGATACGTCCGCTTCTCCCGGGAACGTTTCGGTTCGGCCGTAGGAGGCCGTGCGGGGGACGCCGTCGACATCCATGGTGAGCGTGTCCGCGGATGCGACGAGGAAGTGCCGGTCGGTGCCGTGGAACGTTGAGAAGGCTGCGTCTTCGTCGATGTCGGCCAGGCTGAGTCGCCACCGGAACGTGTCCGGACCCGAACCACCCGGGAGGATGGCGACTTCCCGGGTGGTGCCTGCCCCGTTCTTCCAGGGGAGGCGGGGCAGGCGGCCGGTGCGGACGATGGAGGGCTCGGGCACGAGAAGGCGCGAGCCTTCTGCTGACGCCCTAGGCACGGCTGGGGGAGCCGAGCTCCACGGGCTCTTCGTCGCTGAGATAGGCGGCCTCGGAGTGGGCGGCGATGTCGATGCCGCGCAGTTCATCGGCTTCATGGACGCGCAGGCCCATCGTGATGTTGAGGAGCTTGGCGATGACCCATGTCACGACGAAGGAGTAGGCGAGTACGGCGAGGGTGGCGACCGTCTGGATTCCGAGGAGTTCGAAGCCTCCGCCGTAGAACAGACCGTTTACCTTGTTGGGTGCGGCGTCGGTGGCGAAGAAGCCGATCAGGAGGGTGCCGAGGATGCCGCCGACCAGGTGGACACCGACGACGTCGAGTGAATCATCGAAGCCCAAGCGGAACTTCAGTTCGATGGCCAGGGAACAGACGGCGCCGGCGATCACACCGGTGGCAAGAGCGCCGAGCGGGCTGACGGCGCCGCACGCGGGAGTGATGGCAACGAGGGCCGAGATCAGGCCGGAGGCGGCGCCCATGCTGCTGGCACTGCCCAGTCTGATGCGTTCCACGAGGGCCCAGGCCAGGAGGCCTGCGCATGCGGCGATGGCGGTGTTCAGGAACACCACGGAGGCGGATTGCCCGGCGGTGAGGGCGGACCCGGCATTAAAGCCGAACCAGCCGGCCCACAACAGTCCCGCGCCGACCAGTACCAGCGGCCGGCTGTGCGGCCTGGTGTGCTCGCTCTTGGGCCAGCCGGCGCTGCGTCCCAGAACCAGGGCGAGGGCCAGGGCCGCGATTCCGGCGTTCATGTGAACGGCGGTTCCGCCGGCGAAGTCGACGGCTTTGAGACTGTTGACGATCCAGCCGCCGGTCACGGAGCCGTCGGCCGAGCTGAATGCGAAGACCCAGTGGGCGACCGGAAAGTAGACCAGCGTGGCCCAGAGGGCGGCGAAAGTCATCCATGCGCCGAATTTCATGCGTCCTGCCGCAGCTCCGGCGATGATTGCGGTGGTGATGCCGGCAAAGAACAGCTGGAAGGCGGCGAACAGCGCTGCGGGTATCGGCGCGTCAGGGTCCTCGGCCAGCAATTGCTCCATCCCGAAATACTCGGTGATGTCCCCCAGGAGCCCGGCGCCGCCGATGGAATTGCCGAAGACCATGGAGTAGCCGAACACGGCCCACAGGACCGCGACAATGCTCATGCCTCCGAAACACATCATCATCATGTTCAGGATTCTGCGGGACCCGACCATGCCGCCGTAGAACAGGGCAAGGCCGGGGATCATGATGCACAGCAGTGCACTCGCGGCGAGGATCCAGGCGACGTCTCCAGAATTCATGGAACTCCAATCAAAAAGGGGTGGCTGTCTACCGGCCCTTGAGGCCGGGTAAGGCGTCTTCGCGGCTTCACCTCGCGTCAGCGAGGAAGCAAACAGGGGATTCCGGTTCGCAAAAGGGTAGGACCCTTGTTCCCGTCCCGATATCCGCCGGAACCGGCAGCATCCGAAGTAACCGTGGGATGAAACCATGATTCATGACAGTGAACGATGGCGGGTTTCGGGCGCGTTAAATTCCTGTTGCATTCGGCGCCCGATCATGACATGCGGATTTAACGCTGGAGGCGCACGCCGGTAACATCACTTTGACTACTGTGGTTCAACAAGGTTTCCCCGTAGGTAACACCAAGTGAACAGGACAGTTCCGATGACCAGTGTCGCAACCCCTGAAGTACCCAGCGCGTCAGCGCCATCAAAAACCGGGCTGCCGGCCGAGGCCGGACAGATCTCCCTCGCGGACATCGCCAAGGCCCATGACGTGCGGTTCCTGCTGGCGACGTTCGTGGACATGACCGGCAAACCGTGCGCGAAGCTTGTTCCCGTTGAAGCCGCGGATGAGCTCGAGGCCGGTGCCATGGGCTTCGCCGGCTACGCGGCAGGGCTGATCGGGCAGAAGCCGCAGGATTCGGACCTCATCGCCGTCCCCGATCTCACCTCCTTCACGCCCGTGCCGTTCATCAAGGAGGGCCTGGCGATCATCCACTGCGACCCGTACGTGGACGGCAGGCCCTGGCCCTTCGCCCCGAGGGTCATCCTGAAAAACACGCTGGCCCGGCTGGCGGAGCAGGGCATGCAGGCCAAGGTGGGCGCCGAAGTGGAGTACTTCCTGGTCAGCAAGAACCCGGACGGCTCGCTGAGCACCGCGGATGCCAGGGACGATTCACCCCACCCCTGCTACGACGCCCGCGGCGTCACCCGCATGTACGATCACCTCACCTCCATCTCCGAGGCGATGAACGGGCTGGGCTGGGGCAACTACGCCAATGACCACGAGGACGCCGCCGGACAGTTCGAACAGAACTTCAACTACGCCGACGCCCTCACCACGGCCGACCGCGTCGTCACCCTGCGCTACATCCTGAACATTCTCGCCGAACAGCGCGGCATGACCGCCACGTTCATGCCCAAGCCCTTCACGGACCGGACGGGCACCGGCCTGCATTTCCACCTGTCGCTGTGGTCGGGCGCCGAGGCGCTGTTCCCGGGGGACGACGGCGGACGCGGCCTGGGGCTCTCGGAACTCGCCTACTCGTTCATCGGCGGCATCCTCAACCACGCCCCGGCCCTCCAGGCTTTCCTCGCTCCCACCGTCAATTCCTACAAACGCTCCGGGGCGACCACGAGCTCCTCCGGTGCCACGTGGTCCCCGCGGAGGGCCTCGTTCGGGGGCAACGACCGCACGCACATGATCCGCGTCCCCGACGACAAACGGATTGAACTCCGGTCCGGGGACGGCTCCGCCAACCCCTACCTCGCCATCGCCACGGCGGTCGAGGCCGGGCTGGACGGCGTCGCCAGCGGAACCGATCCCGGATCCCCGTCCGGCCCGGGCGAAGCCCGGCCGGAGGCCCATTTCCTGCCCGCGACGCTCCTGCACGCCGTCGAGGCGCTCCGCCGAGACCCGGTGATCCTGGCCAGTCTCAGCGGCGACGCGGAAATCGGCAAGTATTACGCGAACGCCAAGGAAGAAGAGTTCCTGAGCTGGCACAACCAGGTCAGCGACTGGGAAATCCGCACCTACCTGACTTCAATCTGACCAAACCCACCGAGTAAAGGACACACAATGTGTGGAATCGCCGCGCTGCAGCTGCGCAACCCTTCGCTGCATCCCCAGATGGGCAGCCTCCTGTCCTCCATGATGTGCCAGATCGTGGACCGCGGTCCGGACTCCGCCGGCCTGGCCGTCTATGACACCCCGGGCCTCGTCGCCCAGGGCACCTCCACGCTTAGCCTCCTGGGCAAAAACCAGGGCATGCCCGTGATGGCCATTATTGCGGCGCTGGAAACCCTGCTGCCCGCCTCCGCCGCCACCGCCGTCAGGGTGGTGGGGGACACCACCCTGGTGAGTTCCGCCGTCGGGACCGACCTGCTGGTCAAGGCCGTCAGCGAAATCCTCCCGGGCTCCACCATCATCGGCCGCGGCGAGCACGTCGCCGTCATGAAGAGCGTGGGCCACCCGATGGACATCGCCGCCGAGCACGGATTGGAGGCCATGGCCGGAAGCCAGGGGCTGTCCCATACCCGCATGGCCACCGAGTCCGCCGTGACTGCCGGCGGTTCCCACCCCTTCTCCGTCGCCGACGACCTCTGCCTGGTCCACAACGGATCGTTCTCCAACCACGCCACCATCCGCCGGGACCTGCTGCGTGAAGGCGTGGTCTTCGACTCCGACAACGACACCGAGGTCGGCGCCCGCTACATCGCCTCCCGCCTGCAGCAGGGCGACGACCTGGAAACCGCGCTCGTCAACCTGGGCAAGGTCTTCGACGGTTTCTACACCCTCGTCGTCACCACCGCCGACAGCATGGCCGTGGTCCGGGACCCCATCGCCTGCAAGCCGGCCATCATCGCCGAAACAGACGACTACGTGGCCATGGCCTCCGAATACCGTGCCCTGGCAGCCCTGCCCGGCATTGAAACAGCCCGCATCTTTGAACCGGAACCCGGAAAGGTCTACACATGGTCACTCTGACAGCCCCCGAAACGCACAGCCCCAACGCAACAACGCCGGACACCTTCAGCGTTGACCTTGCCGACAGCCCGGTCCGGGACTTGAACCAGGCCCTTCACCACGCCACCGACGGCCAGGACTGGACCGTCACTAACCCGGGCGGCAAGCACAGCCTTGCCGTCGGAATCAACGCCGACGTCAGCGTCACCGTTGAAGGCCATGCCGGCTACTACGCGGCCGGCATGCACCAAAAGGGCCACGTCACCATCACCGGCAACGCCGGCGTGGGTCTCGCGGAGAACATTATGTCCGGCAGAGTCCAGGTCAAGGGCGATGCGTCCCAGTCGGCCGCGGCCACCGGCCACGGCGGACTCGTGGTCATCGACGGAAACGCCGGCGCCCGCTGCGGGATCTCCATGAAAGGCGTGGACATCGTGGTCGGCGGCAACATCGGCCACATGTCAGCCTTCATGGCCCAGGCGGGCCGGCTCGTGGTCTGCGGGGACGCCGGGGAGGCCCTCGGCGACTCGATCTACGAAGCCCGGATCTACGTCAAGGGATCCGTCGCGTCCCTCGGTGCGGACTGCATCGAAAAACCGATGAAGGCCGAGCACCTAGAGGAACTCGAAGGGCTGCTCACCGCGGCGGGCCGCGCCGAAGACCCGGCGGACTTCAAGCGCTACGGATCGGCACGGAACCTTTACCACTTCAGCGTCCACAACTCGACGTCGTACTAGCAAGGACACTCCCATGACTATCACCTCACTGCCCCAGGAATCCCCGGCTGTTCTTCCCGCGCAGCACACCGAAGAGCTGGGCCTGCGCGAATCGGCGACCTTCGACCGTGCGACCATCGCGGACATCCAACGTGCCGCCGCCACCGGCGTCTATGACATCCGCGGTTGGGGCGCCAAGCGCAAGGTCCCGCACTTTGATGACCTGCTGTTCCTCGGCGCGTCCATGTCCCGCTACCCGCTGGAGGGCTACCGCGAAAAGTGCGACACCGACGTCATCCTCGGCGACCGCCACGCGAGCCGGCCGCTGCACCTGCAGACCCCGGTGACCATCGCCGGCATGAGTTTCGGCGCCCTGTCCGCCAACGCCAAAGAGGCACTGGGCCGCGGCGCGAGCGAGGTGGGAACCTCCACCACCACCGGCGACGGCGGCATGACCCCCGAGGAGCGCGGCCAGTCCAAGCACCTGGTCTACCAGTACCTGCCCTCCCGCTACGGCATGAACCCGGATGACCTGCGCAAGGCCGACGCGATCGAAATCGTGCTCGGCCAGGGCGCCAAGCCCGGCGGCGGCGGCATGCTGCTGGGCCAGAAGATCACCGACCGCGTCGCCGGCATGCGCACCTTGCCGGTCGGGATCGACCAACGCTCCGCCAGCCGCCACCCCGACTGGACCGGACCGGACGACCTGGAGATCAAGATCGGTGAATTGCGTGAAATCACGGACTGGAAGACCCCCATCTATGTCAAGATCGGCGCCTCCCGCCCGTACTATGACACCGCCCTGGCCGTAAAGGCCGGAGCCGACGTCGTGGTGGTCGACGGCATGCAGGGCGGCACCGCTGCGACCCAGCAGGTCTTCATCGAAAACGTGGGCATCCCCACCCTGGCCGCCATCCCGCAGGCCGTCCAGGCGCTCCAGGAACTGGGTCTGCACCGGAAGGTCCAGCTGATCGTCTCCGGCGGCATCCGGACCGGCGCCGACGTCGCCAAAGCCATGGCCTTGGGGGCCGACGCCGTCGCGATCGGCACCGCGGCCCTGATCGCGTTGGGTGACAACGATCCCCGCTACGCCGCCGAGTACGCTGCGCTCGGCTCGGCTGCGGGCTTCTACGACGATTTCCAGGACGGCCGCGACCCCGCCGGCATCACCACCCAGGACCCCGAACTCTCCTCCCGCCTGGACCCGGTCGCGGGCGGCCGCCGCCTGGCCAACTACCTCCGCGTCCTGACCATGGAGGCCCAGACCATCGCCCGGGCCTGCGGAAAGTCCCACCTGCACAACCTCGAGCCCGAAGATCTCGTGGCCCTCACCATCGAAGCCTCCGCCATGGCCCGCGTGCCGCTGGCCGGCACGAGCTGGATCCCGGGAGCCAAGTGATGACGGGGTCTTTTTCCGACGCGTCGGACTTTGTTGTGGTCGGCGCCGGGCTCGCCGGCGCCGCCACCGCCTGCCAGCTCGCCGCCCGCGGCCACGACGTGACCATCCTGGAACGCACAGTCCCGGCCAGCCATGACGGCAGTTCGCACGGGTCCGCCCGGATCTTCCGCTACGCCTACCCGGACGAGTTCTATACCCGGGCCGTGATCGAGTCCAAAGTTCTGTGGGACGAACTCGAGGCGGCCAGCGGGCTGGAACTGATCACCCCGTTCGGAGCGGTGGACTACGGGCCCGAACGTCAGCCGGAGCACTTGGCCCGGGTCCTCGCCGGCGCCGGCGTGGAGCACGAACTCCTCAGCGTCGCCGAAGCGAGGGCACGCTGGCCCCACATCGCCTTTGACACCTCCGTGCTGTGGCACCCCGGCGCCGGCGTCATCGACGCCGAAGGCTCGGTCAACGCCATGATCGACCAGGCTGTGAAGCATGGCGCCAGGCTGCTGACCGGCTGGGACGTCGCCGGCGTGGAGAAACGGGGATCCGGCTACCGTGTGCGTTCCGCGGCAGGGGGGCAGATCGACGCCGGGAACGTCATCGTCAGCGCCGGCGGCTGGCTGCCCGGGCTGCTGGGACGGCTCGGCCTTCCCGACGGGTTCCTTGCAGGACTGCCCGAGATCACCGTCCGGCAGGAGCAGGCCTACCATTTCCGCTACCGTGAGCTTTCCGGCAGCCAGCCGGAATGGCCCACCTTCATCCACAAGAGCGCGGCCATCCAGACCTACGGGCTGCCCGGAGGACGGGATGCCGGCTTCGCCGGGCAGAAGGTCGCCGAATACAACGGCGGAAAGCTCATCCCCTCCGCCGCCGCCCAAACCGGCGCCGTGGACCCGGCCAACCGGCGCCGTGTGGTGGACTACGTCCAAAAGTACCTCCCCGGACTTGACCCTGAACCGTACGCCGAGACCACGTGCCTGTTCACCAACACCCCGACGGAGGACTTCCTCATCGACCGGGCCGAGGGGCTGACCGTCCTCTCCCCGTGCTCGGGCCACGGCGCGAAGTTCGCGCCGCTGATCGGGCAATGGGCGGCCGACCTCGCCACCGGCACCGGCGAGGTCCCGGCCCGGTTCCGCCCTGCAACCGCCCGAATCAGCGCCCACTAACCGGTCAGCGCCAACTGACCCCGCACACCCACGAACCCACCTACAGAAACGGAGCAGCCAGTGACCTCCCCAGCGACCAAACCGGCAACCGACACCGTCACCGGCCTCATGCGGGACATCTCCGGGACCGGGACCGACAGGCATCGCGGCGGATACTCCCGCCCGGTCTTCTCGAACGCCGAAACCGAGCTGCGAGGCTGGTTCATCGAACAGGCCGGCAGGCGCGGGCTGGATGTCACTACCGACGCCAACGGCATCATCTGGGCCTGGTGGGACACCGCCACGGGCGTCCGCAGCGACGCCGTCGTCACGGGAAGCCATCTCGACTCGGTCCCAGGCGGAGGCGAATATGACGGCCCCCTCGGTGTTGCCTCTGCCCTGGTGGCCGTCGACATCCTCAAACAACGGGGCGTCCGGCCCCGCAGGCCCCTGGCCATCGCCGTCTTCCCCGAAGAGGAAGGCTCCCGCTTTGGCGTCGCGTGCCTCGGGTCGCGCCTGCTCACCGGCGCCCTGGACCCGGACAAGGCCCGCAACCTCAAGGATGCGGACGGCAACACCTACGCCGACGTGGCCGCGGCCAACGGGCAGGACCCCCGGTTCATCGGTGCCGACCGCAGGACCCTCCAGCAGCTCGGCGTATTCGTTGAACTCCACGTCGAACAGGGCAGGGGACTGGTCGACCTGGGCCAGCCGGTGGCCATCGGATCCTCCATCCTGGGCCACGGCCGGTGGAAGCTCTCAGTGCACGGGCAGGGCAACCACGCCGGAACCACCCTCATGAACGACCGGAAAGACCCCATGATCGCCGCGGCCAAGGTCATGATCGGCATCCGCGACACGGCCAGCAAGTACCGGGACGCACGCGCCACCGTCGGCAGGCTGCAGCCCGTCCCCGGCGGGACCAACGTCATCGCCTCCCGCGTGGACCTGTGGATCGACCTCCGGCACCCGCGGGACGAGGTCACCGCTGCCCTGGTCGAATCCATCCACCTCAACGCCCAGGTCATTGCCGCCGAGGAAGGGTGCACCGTCAGCTTCGGCACCGAGTCGATGAGCCCCACCGTGCACTTCGACACCGGCCTGCGTGACCGGCTGCAGGCGCTGCTTCCCGTCGCGCCCGTCCTGGACACCGGTGCGGGCCATGACGCGGGAGTGCTCGCCGGCCACATCCCCACCGCCATGCTGTTCGTAAGGAACCCCACCGGAATATCGCATTCACCGGAGGAACTGGTGGAGGACCACGACGCCGAGGCCGGGGCCGGCGCCTTGGCCGACGTTCTCGCAGGGCTCTTGGGAGAGGCCCGGGTGATCGGCTAGACGCCGTGGCTGAAGCCTATGATGGCTGGGTGACCAATCAGACTGGCGAAGAGACGGGCGTTCCGGCAGAGGCAGCCGCAGACGATGTGGCAGGCAAACTGGAGCGCATCATTGCCGGGCAGCTCCGACGCTACCGGACAGCCCACGGGCTGTCGGCCGCCGAACTTGCAGCCCGGACGGGATTGTCCAAGGCGATGATCTCCAAGATCGAATCGGCCAGCACGTCGTGTTCGCTGACCACCCTGCAGCGACTGGCTGACGGTTTAAGAATTCCGGTCACGGCCCTGTTCCGCGGCGCCGACACAGACCGCGATGCCACCTTCACCAAGAACGGGCAGGGCAGCCTTACTGTCCGCAGCGGAACCCAACACGGCCACGAGTACCGCGTGCTCGGCACCCTCAAGGGACGCACCGACGCGCTCGAACCGACCCTCGTCACGCTCACCAACGCCTCCGACGTCTTCCCGCTGTTCCAGCATCCCGGAACGGAATTCATCTACATGCTCTCCGGGAAAATGATCTATGGCCACGGGGCCTACGAATACACCATGGAGGCCGGGGACTCGCTGCTCCTCGATGGCGAAGGACCCCACGGCCCGTTAGAGCTGCTGGACCTGCCGATCAGATTCCTGGCGATTGCAGCCAAATAGAAACCCCTACTTCTACCGTCTGGCGCATCCCGGCTCCTGCAAATATGCAGGATTCAGGAGGCGATGCATGCATCCGTGGTGGCGCCGCGGGTAAAGGTTCCGGGCCTGGGTGACGGCATTCAACTGGCCATGATTCCGCTGTTTAACAGCAGGGGTCGCCCAAAACCCACGGGGGTTATTGGGCCCCCCGGTCCGTCAAG
>NZ_JBDLAK010000034.1:0-35939 GCF_039748055.1 Burkholderia sp. RS01 | reverse complement strand
GGCACCATCTTCGCCGCCCGCGAGCTGCTCTCCGCCCTGGCCGAACTCGAAGAAGCGTTCGCCGAAAAAGCCCTGGAATTCCGCACCGTGGTCAAAATGGGCCGCACCCAGTTACAGGACGCCGTGCCCATGACCCTGGGCCAGGAATTCGGCACCTACGCCATCACCATCGGCGAAGACCGCCTCCGCCTCGCCGAAGCGGACCTGCTGATCCACGAAATCAACCTCGGCGCCACCGCCATCGGCACCGGCCTGAACGCACCCCCCGGCTACGCCGCCGCCGCCTGCCGCCACCTGGCCGAGATCACCGGCCTGCCGCTGATCACCGCCCCCGACCTGATCGAAGCCACCCAGGACGTCGGCGCCTTCGTCCACCTCTCCGGCGTCCTCAAACGCGTCGCCGTGAAACTCTCCAAGATCTGCAACGACCTGCGCCTGCTCTCCTCCGGCCCGCGCGCCGGCTTCGGCGAAATCAACCTCCCCGCGGTCCAGTCCGGATCCTCGATCATGCCCGGCAAAATCAACCCCGTGATCCCCGAGGTCGTCTCCCAGGTCGCCTACGAGGTGATCGGCAACGACGTCACCATCACCATGGCCGCCGAAGCCGGCCAGCTCCAGCTCAACGCCTTCGAACCCATCATCGTCCACAGCCTCCACAAGAGCATCTCCCACCTCGAAGCAGCCGCCCGCACCCTCACGGCACGCTGCGTCCGCGGCATCACCGCCAACACCGAACACCTCCGCCTCACCGTGGAACAATCCATCGGCCTGGTCACCGCCCTGAACCCCCACCTCGGCTACGCCACCGCCACCGCCATCGCCCAGGAAGCCCTCGCCACCGGCCGCGGCGTCGCCGAACTCGTCCTCGAACACGGCCTCCTCACCGCCGACCAACTCCAGGAACTCCTCAGCCCCGAACGCCTCGCCAACCTCAGCAAATAGGCACACCCGCAGGTCTCGACAAGCTCGACCGGCGGACGCAAGCTCCCCAGCGGCCGGCGGCCACGCCGCCGCACCAGCCACCCATTCACTCCCGCACAGCGGTGAGGGGCACGCCGTCGTGCCCGGAACCGTCCGTGAAACTGGACCTACCCAAGGACTGACGATGAAAAACAAATCAACTATGTGGATTCTGGCAGCGCTACTGTTCGGGATCATCGGCGGTCTGGTGTGCCACTGGCTGCTGGCCGCAGACGCCCGCGAATCCCTCGTGACGGTCCTCGACACCGTGACCCATATGTTCCTTAACCTGATCAAGATGATCATCGCTCCGCTGATCTTCGCCACCCTTGTCTCAGGCATTGCCGGAGCTGCGAAATCCGCCGGCGTGGGGAAGCTCTTCGGCCGTTCGATGATTTGGTTCCTGACCGCCTCCGTCCTCGTTGGTGCCTTCGGATTCATCACGGCTCACGTACTCAATGTCGGCGACGGCCTGCACCTGATGCCGGGAGGTGACGCGGGGATGGAAACGAAACCCCTCGATTACCAGGAGTTCATCACCCACATCATCCCCACGAGCGTCTTCGCTGCCCTGACGGCCAACAATCCCCTTCAGATCCTCGTGTTCGGCGCACTCTTCGGCATCGCCCTGCTGAACCTTCGGAAGAAGGGCCACTCCTCCATCGCCAACGCAATCGACGAGCTGATGAACGTCATGCTCAAGGTGACCGGGTACGTGATGCTGGCGGCACCCGTCGGCGTTTTCGCGGGCATCGCGTCGGCCTTCACCTCCCAGGGCCTCGACGCGTTCGCCACCTACGCTTCTTTCATCGGCGGGTTCTACCTGTCCCTCTCGGCCCTGTGGGTCCTCATGATCGCCGTGGCCGTTGCCTTTCTCGGACGGGCGGCGTTCCGCCTGGTCCGGATCGTACGCGAACCCATGGTCATAGCATTCGCGACGTCCAGCAGCGAAGCCGCCCTGCCCAAGCTCATTGAGGGCCTGACCAAGTTCGGCATCGAGAAGCGCACCACCGGTTTCGTGTTGCCCTTGGGCTACTCCTTCAACGTCGACGGATCCATGATGTACATGACCTTCGCCTCGGTCTTCCTGATGAATGCGTACGGCATTGACATGGACCTTGGCCAGCAGATCGCCATGACCGCGATGCTTCTGCTCAGTAGCAAAGGCATGGCGGGCGTGCCGCGCGGGTCGCTCGTCGTCGTGGCCGCCGTCGTCCCAGGCTTCGGCATCCCCGCGGCAGGTATCGGTGTCCTTCTGGTGATCGACCAGCTCCTGGACATGGGCCGCACGGCAACCAACATCCTGGGAAATGCCATCGCCACCGCCGTCATCGGCCGAAGCCACGACAAAGCCGCTCCCCGCGACGAGGCTCTCCCGGTTGAGGCTCTCCCGGTTGAAGACGGGCAAGAGGTCCGCGAGCTGGAATCTGCAACGCGCTGACCCGGGCTGGAAGGCAGTTGACTTGCCAAAGGTAATGAACGTCCCGGTCCGCCGGGCGCCACATCACACGGATACCGTCGGCCCCGCCTTGCGACGCAACCGGATCAGATCGGGGATCGTCGAATATCTGTCAGAAAACGGGGCGAGCAAAGTGTCCGACATCAGCAGCGCACTTGGTGCCTCCAGGGACACCGTCCGCTACCACCTCGCAGCGCTGGAGGGCGCGTCGATAGTGCGGTCCAATATTTCCCCCGGTATGAGGGCCAGCTGCACCCCGTTCTATTCCCTGACCGCTGGCGCTCCCCCAAAATAGCGCTCAGCCCGACTGGGTAGCAGCACACACCGTTCTGGGCCCTGAAAACGGCGCGTACTGCTACCCAGTTGGGAGAGGGCGGGGGTCCCACGCCGGAACCCCGGAACCCCACGGAACCTCGGAACCCCGGCAACCCCACGGACCGTTGACATGTGACCAAATGGTCACCTATTCTGGCCTTGTGGACGCCGTATTCAAGGCCCTGGCCGACCCCATCCGCCGGGAACTGCTGGACGAACTCTTCCGTGAGGACGGCCAGACGCTCTCGGCCCTGGAAGCGCGGTTCGAGATCACCCGCTTCGGGGTTATGAAGCACCTCAAGCTGCTAGAGGACGCCGGCCTCGTGGTGACCCGGCGTCGGGGGCGCGAGAAGCTGCACTTCCTGAATCCGGTGCCCATCAGGCTCGTCCACGACCGCTGGGTGAGCAAATATGCAGAACCATGGGCCGCTGCGCTCAGCGACCTCAAAACCAGATTGGAAAGTCCCATGGAAAAGATTTTCGAGATCTACATCAAGACCACCCCGGAACGGCTCTGGGAAGCCATCACGGACAGCGAGATCCGCAGCAAGTACCAGTTCGGGATGCGGATCCGGTCGGACTGGACGCCGGGGTCCCGGTTCGAGATGGCGCCCGCGGGAGGGGACCTCCTCGGCGAGGGCGAAAACGTCGAGGTCGATCCCCCGCGGCGGCTGGTGCAGACCATGCGCGCACTCTGGGGCGAGGACGTCAAGACCGAGGGCACCTCGCGGATCACCTGGGAGATCGAACCGGTAGGCGACGATTCCTGCCACCTGACCGTCACGCACGATCAGCTCCGCGAAGGCGCCAACGAACAGCTCTACGGCGGCTGGCCAATGATCCTCTCCGGCCTGAAGACCTGGCTCGAAACCGGCCAGAAACTGACGACGCCAGGCTCCCTCATGTACGCCTGAGCGGGCCGCGGGGAACTGCTGCGCGGAAACTGCGGGTTGCGGCGCGCCAGACCTGACTGGGTAGGGTTGTTTCCAGGCCCCGGTGTGTGTTCCACACGGGAGAATTGCCCGGCGGGCTCTCCGGCGCGCCCCTCATCGCTCAGGAAAGAGGCAGCATGGAAGTTCCCCTATTCGTCTGGATCCTCACCGTCGCAGGAATTCTGGCGCTCCTGGCCTTCGACTTTTTCTTCCACGTCCGCAAGGCCCACACCCCTTCCCTGAAAGAATCCGCCGTCTGGTCCGCCATCTACGTGGGCATGGCCCTGGCATTCGGCCTGGGCGTCTGGATTTTCGGCGGCCACACGATGGGCACCGAGTACTTCGCCGGGTATGTCACCGAGAAGGCGCTGTCCGTGGACAATCTCTTCGTCTTCCTCATCATCATGGCCAGCTTCAAGGTGCCGCGCGCGGACCAGCAGAAAGTCCTCCTGTTCGGCATCGTCTTTTCGCTGATCGCCCGGACCGGTTTCATCTTCCTCGGCGCCGCGCTGATCAACAGCTTCGCCTGGGTCTTCTACATTTTCGGACTGATCCTGCTCATCACCGCCGGCAACCTGCTCAAGCCCGACTCCCACGACGACGACAGCGAAGGCCTGGTGGTCCGGCTCGCCAAGAAGTTCCTGCCGGCCTCGGAACACTACGACGGCGACAAACTCTTCACCGTGGACAACGGCAAACGCGTCCTCACCCCGATGCTCCTGGTGATGGTGGCGATCGGCGGCACGGACATCCTGTTTGCGCTCGACTCCATCCCCGCCATCTTCGGCCTGACCCAGAACGTCTTCATCGTCTTCACCGCCACGGCGTTCTCGCTCATGGGCCTGCGGCAACTGTTCTTCCTCATCGATGAACTGCTGGACCGCCTGATCTACCTGGCCTACGGCCTCGCCGCCATCCTCGCCTTCATCGGCGTCAAGCTCATCCTGCATGCGCTGCACGAGAACAACCTGCCGTTCGTCAACGACGGCGAACACGTCAACGTCGTCGAAATCAGCACCGCAACCTCCCTCGCGGTGATCCTCGGCGTCCTCACCGTCACCGTCCTCGCCTCGGTCCTCAGCCCCAAGGGCAAGGCCAAGACCAAGGTATCCGGCGCCAAACGGCACGCCACCGAGTATGTGGACCTCAACTACGAAACGGACATCAGGGAGCGGGAGCGCATCTTCGACAAGATGGTCCGCGAGGAGGAAGAGCTGAAGAAGCTCCCGGAGAAGTACAAGCGGCTGATCCGGAACGAGACCGAGTTCATGGACCTGCTCCGGAAGGCCCACGCCGAGCACGACCAGGCGCTTGAGCGGGCCGGAGAGAAATAGCAACGCGGGGTCACCTACGGCCCAAATTCGGCCGCTCCATTGGGCGCGATGTGACCCCGCGTTGCGCTTGCTCCTTGGCGGCGACCAAGACCGCTTCGCAATTTATCTGCCAGTCCGGCGTCCCCGTGCGTGTCAGTCAGGTGTAGGTCAGTCACGACACGTCACCACGGGAACACAGGACACTCGGGGTATGCACGCAGGGTTAGTGCCTCTTCAGGAAGTGGCGGATTTTTTCGCCGATTCCGCTGGCGCCGGTGTGGCCGCGTCCCGAAACATTCGGCCGGGCCATGCCCGTGTGTCCGGCGGCACCGCCTGTCCGTCCCTTCAGACGTTCTGCGGCATGCCTGATCTTGTTGCCCAAGTTCATCGTGAACTCCTCCGTTCAGTGTCCGTCTATCCAGCCTGCGACCGTCGGTAGACCGGTCCTTCTCGACTCTACGCGCGTCCAGTTGCCACGACTATGGAATTTCGGAGTTCGTCCATGCTCGCCGGAATCGGGGGTCTAAATCCCCAGGGCTGACGCCGGCCTGACTTAAAGAGCCTAAGTCCCGAGCCCTGCAGCCTGCCGCGCGAGGTCCGTGATCTGCTGCCAGTTCCCGGATTCGACCGCCGCCCGCGGGGTGAGCCAGCTGCCGCCGACGCACGAGACGTTGGGCAGCCTGAGATAGTCCGGCGCTGTGGCCAGGCTGATGCCTCCCGTGGGGCAGAACTGCACGTGCGGAATGGGTGCCCCGATTGCAGCCAGGTAGGCCGGGCCGCCGGCGGGACCGGCCGGGAAGAACTTCATGGCCTCGAGCCCGCTTTCCAGGACGGCCATCACCTCGCCCACGGTCGCCACGCCGGGCAGCACCGGAACGTCCAGGCCGAGCATGTGATCCAGCAGGGCGGGTGTGACGCCCGGGCTGACCAGGAACTGCGCGCCGGCCGAGACTGCGGCGTCGGCCTGGCCCGGCGTGAGGATGGTGCCCGCGCCCACGAGGATGTCCGGCACCTCGTTGGCGATGAGCTTCAGCGACGTCAGGGCGCTGTCCGTCCGCAGGGTGAGCTCGATGATCCGGATGCCGCCGTCGGCCAGTGCGCGGGCCACGGGAACCGCGTGCTGGGGATCGTCGATAGTCACCACCGGAATGACCGGGGAAACGTGCAGAACGCTGGTGGCGTCAGCCATGGTTGATCTCTTTTCTCAGGCCGTCCAGCCCGTGCCTGTCGATAATGCCGTACCAGTGCGTGAGGAGGGCGGCGAAAACAGCGTTCGCCGCCAGTTCGCCGTCGAAAATGCTGCCGCAACCCAGGAGCGCCGGCACCACCGTGGCGGCGGTCCGCGTGGCGGGAAGTGCCGCGTGGAGTTCAGCGGCGAGGGGATCGTCGAGCTGTTCCAGCGGCGTCGACGCCACGTGCCGCATCCAGGCAGCAACGGCGAGCGCGGCCCACCGTGGTTCGCGGCCGGCGTCGAGATTCCCGCGGACGGTGCTCAGCAGCCGCAACCCGATCTTCTGCGAGCCGTCGCTGCCCACCTTTGCGGTGGTGTGGCCTAGTGCGGGATTCGCGAACCGGCTGAGCACCTGGGCGCAGTATTCATTCCCGTCCAGCCCCTCGGGGAGGCTGATGGTGGGCAGCGCGTCCTCGTGCATCATCCGCCGGCAAGCGGTCAGGAACGCGTCCTCGCCCACGGCGTCGCTGATGGTGGGTTTGCCCGCCGCCAGGCCCAGGTACGCCAGCATGGAGTGGCTCGCGTTGAGCAGGCGCAGTTTGGCCGCCTCCCACGCCGCCACGTCCGTGCTGAACAGGGCGCCGGCGTCTTCCCACCGCGGCCGGCGGGACGCAAAGTTGTCCTCGATGACCCACTGCAGGAACGGTTCCGCCACCACGGCGGCCTCGTCGCGGAGCCCCAGTTCGCGTTCGACGGCGTCCAGGTCACCGGCCGTGGTGGCCGGGACCATCCGGTCCACCATCGTGTTGGGAAACGTGACGTTCGCGGCGAGCCAGGCCAGCAGCGGCTCGGCCTCGGCGGCCGGGAGTTCGGCGGCGAACGCGCGCACCAGCCTGCCAGTCAGCTCCCCGTTGCCGGGAAGGTTGTCGCACGAAACCACGGTGATGGGCCCCGTGTCGGCCCGGGCACGCTGCTGCAGCCCGCGTGCGATCTGCCCGATGGCCGTCTGCGGAGGCTGCCCCGCGAGGTCGGCCCGGACCTGTTCGTCTGCGGTGTTGAGGGATCCGGTGCGCGGATCGATCCGGTAGCCCTTCTCCGTGATGGTGAGCGTGATGACCGACGTCGACGGGTCGGCAATGCGGTCCACCACGGCTCCGGGATGGTCCCGCCCGGAAATGGCCTCCACGATGCTCGACACCAGGCGGAGCGGAGCGGCGCCGCTCCCCCGCTCGGTCACGGTGAAAAGCCCGTCCTGCGGCGCCAGCCGGCGCGCCACCGTATCCGAGCGCTGGGTGACCCCGGTGATCCCCCAATTAAGATCGCCGGTGGCCAGCATCGCGTTTTCGGTGAACACGGCCGTGTGCGCGCGGGCGAAGGCACCCAGGCCGAGGTGCACGATGCCGGGCCGCAGCTTTTCGCGCGGCAACAGTTCCTGGCGGCTTCCGCCGGAAGCCAGCGACGCAGCCAGCGACGCGGCGCTTAGGCGTGTGATGACAGTTCTCCTTCGGGGGTCCGCAGCGCATGTGCGCTTGTCTGCTCGAAGGTGGGGATGAAGCCGGTGCCGCCCTTGCCGCCCACCACGAGCGATGCGGCTGCCGCGCCGTACCGGGCGGCCGCGGGAAGGCCGTCGCCCAGCACCATCCGGGCGGTCAGGGTGCCCACGAAGGCGTCGCCCGCCCCCGTCTGGTCCACCACCGACGGCGCCGGAATCGCGTTGACCCAGGCGGAGTCATGCTCGCTCTCAAGCTGGATGCCTTCCGCCCCGCAGGTCACGGCGACGTTCGCGGCACCAAGGCTGCGGAGCTTCGCTGCGGCTTCCTTCGGTGTGGCGCAGCCCAGGAGCGCGGACGTCTCGCCCGGAAAGGACGGCGTGACCAGGAAGGTCCGCGGCGCCAGTTCGGTGAGGACCGCCGTCGCCTCTTCCACGGACGTGAGCCGGGGGCGGAAGTTGGGATCGAAAACGAAACGGCGGGACACGGCCGCTGCCTTGAGGACGGCCGCCCGGGACGACGCGGAAATGGCGCAGGCGATCCCGCCGGCAATGACAGCCCCTGCCGCCGCGACCACGGCCGGATCAACATCGTCCGGGCCGAGCGTGGACCCCACGCTGCCCGAGCGGGCGTAGGAGAACTCCCGCTGCCCGTCCGGATCGCAGTGCACCAGGTAGACGCCCTGCTGGCCGGTCCTGAACGTCAGCAGCTCGTCGGAAATGCCGAGTTCCCGGATCCTGGCGGCGATCGCCTGGCCGAGGTCGTCGTCGGGCAGCACGGCCAGCAGCCCCGTGCGGGCGCCGGCCGCCGCGGCAGCCGCCGCGACGTTCAGCGCGTCCCCGGAGATGCCCAGCTGGGCCGGCACGCCGTGGCCGAACGCCACGTCGGTGGCCACCTCAACGAGGATCTCCCCCATCACGACGACGTCGAACGGCCCGTTCTGTTGCGTTGAGGCGCTCACCAGTCATGCACCGACCCGTCGAGCCGGCGGTTGATGGGCAGGTACTTCGGGGCGAACGGGAACGCGGCAGCCGCCTCCTCGTTGAACTCGACGCCGACGCCCGGGGCGTCACCGGGATGCATGTAGCCGTCGGTGAAGGTGTAGGACGTCTTGAAGACCTCGCCCGCAGGGTCCCGGTGGCCCATGTACTCCTGCACGCCGAAGTTGGGGATGCTCATGTCCACGTGCAGGGCCGCGGCGAAGGAAACGGGCGAGAGGTCACCCGCGCCGTGCGAGCCGGACCGGACGCCGTACAGGTCCGCGAGCGAGAAGATGCGGCGCAGGTGGGTGATGCCGCCGGCGTGCGAGACGGACGTGCGGATGTAGTCGATCAGGCGTTCGGTGATCAGCTGCTGGCAGTCCCAGATCGAGTTGAACACCTCGCCCACGGCAATGGGCGTGGTGGTGTGCTGGCGGATCAGGCGGAACGCCGACTGGTCCTCGGCAGGCGTCGGATCCTCGATCCAGAACGGCCGGTACTGCTCGAGCGAGGCGCCCAGCCGGCCGGCCTCGATCGGCGTCAGCCGGTGGTGGACGTCGTGCAGGACGTGCACGCCGTAGCCGAACTCCTCGCGCACGTGCGCCATCATCTTGGGCGCGAAGTCCAGGTAGGACGTGGTTTCCCACATGTCTTCCTGCGGGACGTTGCCGCTGGCCGGCTCGTACGTCTTGCCGTCCACGGGGGCGATCCCGTAGGTCTTTTCCAGCCCCGGCACGGCGGCCTGCGCCCGGATGGCCTTGTACCCAAGGTCCAGGTGGGCCTGGAAGTCGGCGCTCAGGTCCTGCAGCGTTGAGCCGCTGGCGTGCCCGTAGACCATGACGCCCTCGCGCGCCGCCCCGCCCAGGAGCTCGTAGACCGGCATGCCGGCCACCTTGCCCTTGATGTCCCACAGCGCGACGTCGATCGCAGCGATCGCGGTCATGGTCACCGGCCCGCGGCGCCAGTAGGCGCCCTTATAGAAGTACTGCCACGCGTCTTCGATGCGGCGTGCGTCGCGGCCGATCAGCAGCGGGCACAGGTGCTCGGAGAGATAGGACGCGACAGCCAGCTCGCGGCCGTTGAGCGTGGCGTCGCCGATGCCGGTCACGCCGTCCTCGGTTTCAATAACGAGCGTGACGTAATTCCGTCCTGGCGACGAAACCACTACCCGTGCGTCGGTGATCTTCACTGGTTGGTCCTTCGGATGTGTGGTGGAAATAGGCAAGTAGGTCGCAGCGGATGCCGTTTTGAGCCCTCAGAACGACACCTGCTGCTACTCAGTTGGGCTGAGGCGGAGCATGACCTTGCTGCTGCCGGCAGAGGGGTCAGCCGAGACGCGCATGGCTTCCTCGGCCTGGTCGATGCCGAACTTGTGGGTGATGACCGGGGAGACGTCCAGGCCGTCGGCCATGGCGCGGAGCGCGTCGCCGATCTCGTCCACGAACCGGTAGGAACCGATCCACGTGATCTCCCGCGTCACCAGGTCACCCAGCGCGGCGGGCGCCGGGGCACCGGGCAGGTTGCCCACCTGCACCAGGGTTCCGCCGCGGGCGGTGGCCCGGAGGACGCCGCCCAGCACAGCGGGGATGCCGGTGGCTTCAAACACCAGCTCCATGTCCTGCGGCAGGGCGCCGCCGCCGGAGACGTTCAGGACTTCGTCGGCTCCCATGGCCTTGGCGATCCGCAGCGATGCGTCGTTGATGTCCGTGGCGATGACGGCCCTCGCCCCGGCGTACTTGGCCGCCGCGATCACCAGCGAGCCGATCGGTCCGGCGCCGTTGACCAGGATGTCCCGGCCGGCAAGCGACCCGGCGCGGCTGACGGCGTGCATGGCGACGGCGAGCGGTTCCGCGAGCGCCCCGTGCAGGGTGTCCACGCCATCGGGCAGCGGGCGGATCTGCGAAGCCCTGGCGAGCTTCCGTTCGCTGAACCCGCCGTCGGTGTGCGGATCGAAGGCCGCCGAGCCGAAGTACCTGATCTGCGGGTAGAGGTTCGTCCTGCCAGTGAGGCGTTCTGGCATGGTCCCGTCCCCCACGAGCTCCGCGGGGTGCACGGTAACCGGCTGGCCGACGTCGAGGTTTTCGACGCCGGCACCCAACTGGGCGATCCGGCCGGCCACCTCATGGCCGAGGACCAGCGGCGCCTTCAGCGCCGCCGTCCCCGAGGCGCCGTGGCGCCAATACGAAAGGTCAGATCCGCAGATGCCGCCCCATTCGACGTCGAGCACTACCTCCCCCGGCCCGGCAACGGGCTCGGGGCGGTCGTCGATGCGGAGGTCGTTGGCTCCGTGGACTACGACGGCTTTCATACCGCGTCTTCCAGGCGGACCATGTCGCGGCCGCGGACCTCGGGCCCGACGACGGCGGCGACGAGGGTGATGAGCGAGTAGCCAACCAGCATGGCGGCCAGCGGCCACCAGTGTCCGGTAACGGCCGTGAGCGTGGCGGCCAGCAGCGGGCCGATGGCGGTGGCGAGGATGCCGCCGACCTCCTTGGCCAGGGCCAGCTGGGTGAAGCGGGTGCGCGCTCCGAAGAACTCGGCCATGGTGACGCTTTCCATCGCGAAAAGGCTCAGCACGCCGAGGTTGAGGCCGGCGACGATGGCGATGGTGATCAGCGTGGTGTTGCCGCTGGTGACCATGAGCATCATGGGAATGGCGAACAGCGCCGTCAGGGTGCTCAGCACGAGGTACAGCGGCCTGCGACCGAAACGGTCACCCAGGAGGCCCATGATGGGGATGGTGATGAACCCCAGTAGGGAGCCGTAGACGATCGCCGTGGTGCCGACCGACTTGTCCACCAGCAGGACGGTTGCCAGGTAGCCGATGAGGAAGGTCTGGATGAGCCCGGAGTTGCCGGCCTGGCCGAAGCGGAGGCCGAGGGCGATCAGGAAGGCCTTGCCCTTGCGCTGGTGCAGGGCGGCCTCGATGGTGCTGGTGCCGGCAAGGTCGGGAACCGCGGGGTTGGCTGTGGTGGCGGTTGCCCTGACGGTTTCCGGACGTGCTGTTTCCTGCTGCGCGCTTTCCTGCTTGGCGATCTCCGCCTTGGACAGCGCGACGCCGTCCACGACGTCGGCCCGCTGTTCAAAGACCGGGCTCTCCTTGAGGGAGCGGCGGATCCAGACGGCGAAGATCATCAGCACGAAGCTGGCCAGGAACGGGACGCGCCAGCCCCAGCTGAGCAGCTGGTCTTCGGGGAGCACGCTGACCAGGATGGCCCAGAGGGCGGAGGCCGCGAGGGTTCCGGAGTTGGTGCCGAGGCAGACGAGCGAGGAGATCAGGCCGCGGCGGCGGGCGGGAGCGTATTCCGCGAGCATCACGGTGGCGCCGGCGATTTCCGCGCCGGCTCCGAAGCCCTGGATCAAGCGCAGCGCCACGAGGAGGATCGGGGCCCAGATGCCGATCATGGCGTAGGTGGGCAGGACGCCGATGAGGGTGGTGGATGCGCCCATGAGGGCGATGGTGATGAACAGGACCTTCTTGCGGCCGATCCTGTCACCCATGCGGCCGAAGTACACGGCGCCCACGAGGCGGGCCACATACCCGACGCCGTAGGTGGCCATGGCGGCGATGAGGCCGATGACGGGACTTACGTCGGGGAAGAAGATCTTGTTGAAAACGATGGCCGCGGCCAGGGAGTAGAGCTGGAAATCCATGAATTCCATGGCCGTTCCCAGCCAGCCGGACACCGCAACCTTGGCGAGGTCTTGGGTGGTCCTGGATTCCCGCCTGGTGGTAGTGGGCGGTGCGATGCTCTCGGTCATCTGTTGCTCCTTTGCAGGCGATGAAAAAGGAAGGTGGAGCTGTTCTGCGGGGCGAAGGTGGCCGCCACCCTGGGTAGCGCATGGGACTGCGTCCCGGCGGCCTTCTTACTACCATACAAGCACTACCATTCTAGTTTGTCAACGATAGCTAGACTGGATACATGGCAAACGGCAGACCCGAAAAAGGACAGTCACCGCGGCTCTCGGTGCGCGATCAGACCCTGGAGACCCTCCGGCGTCGGATTATTTCCCTGCAGCTCCCGCCCGGTGAGCCGCTGTCCGAAAACGAGCTTGCCCAGGAACTCGGCGTCAGCAGGACGCCGGTGCGCGAAAGCCTCATCCTGCTGCGCGAGGAGGGCCTGGTTCAGGTTTTTCCGCAGATCGGATCGTTTGTGTCCCTGGTGGACCTGCGGCGCGTATCCGAGGCGCAGTTCGTCCGCGAGGCCATCGAATGCGCTTCCCTCGCCGACGTGGTGCTGGATGCTTCCGGGATAGCGGGCCTCCGGGAAATCCTCGCGAGCCAGCGTGCCGCCGAGGCCACGGGCGACGTCGAGGACTTCTTCCGGCTGGACGAGGACTTCCACCGTGAGCTCCTCCGGCTCGCGGGCCACGAATCGGCCTGGACGGCCGTCAATTCAGCCAAGGCGCATCTGGACCGTGCCCGGCGTTTGAGCCTGATTGACACGCGCCCTGTATCGACGCTGATTGAGCAGCACACGGCGGTGGTGGACGCGTTGGAAGCCAACAACCTTGCGGACGCGGACAGCTCCCTCCGCATCCACCTTCGCGGCGTGTTCGAGGACGTCAAGCGTATTCAGGCGTCGTCGCCCGACCTGTTTTCGGACGGCACGGCATCCCGCCCTGTCCGCCGGAGCATCGCGCGCCTTTCCTGACGCGCCGTTGCTGCCGGCGCCATTACTGTTGCGCCTGTTCCTGCTTGACCTGTTCCTGCTTGACCTATTCCTGCTTCACCAGCGCTGCATCGATATCGATCTTTACTTTGTCGCTGACCAGGAAGCCACCGGTTTCCAGCGCCGCGTTCCACGTCAGGCCGAACTCCTTGCGGCTGATCTCCGCCTCCGCGGAGCAGCCGGCCCGGGTGGCACCGAACGGGTCCACCGCCACGCCGGTGAACTCGACTTCAAGTTCCACGGGCTTGGTGATGCCCCGGATGGTGAGGTCCCCGGTCACCGTGTAGTCCTCGCCGTCGCCCTCAATGCTCGTGGCGCGGAACGTCATCTCGGGAAACTGCTCGACGTCGAAGAAGTCCGGTCCGCGCACGTGGGCGTCGCGGTTGGCGTCCCCCGAGTCAAAGCTGGCAGTCTTGACGGTGGCGCGAAGCGATGACTCCGCCAGCGAGTTGCCCACACGGGCTTCGGCGGTAGCGTCGGTAAACCGCCCACGGACCTTGCTGATCCCGGCATGCCGAACGGTAAAACCGATCTCGCTGTGGGCCGCGTCGAGGATCCAAGTGCCGGGGGTCAAGCCTGCGGGAAGAGTCATGTTCGTATCTCCTTAAAGACGAAAAACCAGCCGAATGATGCGGTCTCAACACTTGTTCGGCGCGGCGGTGAAGTCAAGGATCAACCGCGAGGCGATGGCCCCCAACAAGTCCCCTCACGCGCACACGGAGGTCCCCCACGGGGCCCCGCACCCGGCCCTGGGTCCGCCTGCCGGAGTTGCCGCACTGCCCCTAAACTCTTAGCTAATTTTCAGGAAACGTACGTAGCCTTATTTATAGGTTCACCTCGATCCCCCATCCGTGGTGTTCCTGCCGCTAGGAGCAGCCCCGTATCGCCATTTGGCAGTGCGGGGCTCTCTGCTTCCCTGGGCGTTTCCGCCTTTGGTGTGGGGGCGGCGGCAGCCCGGCGTCCGGACCGCCGCCCCGCGCGCCTCCTTTCGGACTGCCGCCTTAGCTCAGGTAGCCGTTGGGGTTCAGGACATACTTGGTGGCCGCACCGGCGTCGAACTCGGCGTAGCCCTTCGGAGCGTCGTTCAGGAGGATCGGCTTGGCGTTGACGTTCTTGGCGATGTGCACGCGGTCGTGCAGGATGGCCATCATCAGCTGCCTGTTGTACTTCATCACCGGACACTGGCCGGTTGTGAAGCTGAGCGACTTTGCCCAGCCCGTGCCGAGGCTCAGGCTCAGCGATCCCTTCTTCGCGGCCTCGTCAATGCCGCCCGGATCACCTGTCACGTAGAGGCCCGGAATGCCCAGTGCGCCGCCGGCAGTAGTGATGTCCATCAGCGAATTCAGCACGGTGGCCGGGGCTTCCTGCGCGCCCTGACCGTGGCCCTTCGCCTCGAAGCCCACCGCGTCCACGCCGCAATCCACCTCGGGAACCCCCAGGATCTGCTCGATCTGTTCCGCCGGGCCGCCCTTGGTCAGGTCCACTGTTTCGCAGCCGAAACTCCGGGCCTGTGCCAGCCGTTCGCTGTTCAGGTCGCCCACAATCACGACGGCGGCACCCAGCAGCTGCGCGCTGGTCGCCGCTGCGAGTCCAACAGGCCCCGCCCCCGCGACGTACACCGTGGAGCCCACGCCCACGTTGGCGCTGACTGCCCCGTGGAAGCCCGTGGGGAAGATGTCGGACAGCATGGCCAGGTCCAGGATCTTCTCCATGGCCCGGTCCTTGTCCGGGAACTTCAGCAGGTTCCAGTCGGCGTACGGCACCAGCACATAGTTGGCCTGGCCGCCCACCCAGCCGCCCATGTCCACGTACCCGTACGCGCTACCCGGCCGGTCAGGGTTCACGTTGAGGCAGACACCGGTTTTGCGTTCCTTGCAGTTCCGGCAGCGTCCGCAGGCGATATTGAACGGCACCGAGCAGAGATCGCCCACCTTGATGAATTCGACGCCCGGTCCCACCTCCACCACCTCGCCGGTGATCTCGTGGCCCAGGACCAGGTCCGGCGGAGCGGTAGTCC
The DNA here is from genome assembly GCF_039748055.1 of Burkholderia sp. RS01. Classification (NCBI taxonomy): domain Bacteria; kingdom Pseudomonadati; phylum Pseudomonadota; class Betaproteobacteria; order Burkholderiales; family Burkholderiaceae; genus Burkholderia; species Burkholderia sp. RS01. The sequence goes on along the minus strand of NZ_JBDLAK010000034.1, from coordinate 20,629 downwards.
GGCCGCGCACCATGTGCTGGTCTGAGCCGCAGATGTTGGTGGCCACCGTCTTCAGAATTGCGCCGTGGGGAACCTTGCGCCCCACATTGGCCGGATTGACGCCCGGCCCGTCCTTGAGTTCGAAACTTGGGTAGTCAATATCAATGACTTCCACCTTGCCGGGTCCCTTGTAGGCAACGGCTTTGTTCCCTTCCATCTTTTCCTCCTGGCCTCCCGGACCCTCCCCGATGAAGGGTCGGCGGTGATACATGAGCGATCTGATGCGCCCTCCCGGGCAGGCCCCGGCGGCAGGCCGGACGCCGTCGTCAGTGCCTGGACAGTGGAGGGTCAGGCCAGTCTAGGACTCCGGCGGAGGTGAGGTCTACCGGGTTCACTTGGAAATTGATAGCAGACCCTCACCGGCATGCGCCGGGCCGAAACCACGCCGGCGAACAACCCGCAGCGGACGCCCGGAACCAAATAAATACGCAACACTATTGGGTCTTTTTGATTGGGCCGGCCGGGCCTACGTTGGAACCAGCGCCTCGCCCAGCCCGGGCGGCACCCACCCCGGAGGAACTCCATGAGCACGCACGTCGCAGACTGCAGCGTCACCAACTGCTCCTTCAATGACCACACCCATTGCAACGCCGAGGCCATCACGGTTGGCGGCACCACTGACCACGCGTCCTGCGCCACTTTCATTGATACGGGCAGCCACGGCGGCCTGCCGAAGGTTCTGGCCAACGTCGGGGCGTGCCAGCGAGCCGAGTGCGTCCACAACGACCACCTGATGTGCAACGCCCCGGAAGTCCATGTGGGCCCGGGTGCTGACAACGCCGACTGCCTCACCTACGCACACACGTAACCAACGCAGCACCAACCACGCAGGCATCCTGGGTTCTCCATTGTCATCGCCCTTATTGTCATAGCCTCTTGCTAGATTCGAATCAGCGCACCGGGAACCGTCCCGGAGCGAGGCTGCCAATGGGGAGGCCCCATGTTCCTGCTCGAACCTGTTACGCCGGGAGCGCCCGCTGATCTGGTGTTCTCGGCGACTGACCTTGTGGCCGCCAGCGAGTGCGAGTACCGCACGCTCCGGATCCTCGACGAGAAGCTGGGCCGCTCCCCCAAGGCCGACTTTCCGGCCGACGAGATGCAGGCGCGCGCCGGCACGCTGGGCGATCTCCACGAGCACAAGGTCTTGGCCGGCCTCATCGCCGAGCACGGCGCCTGGGATGCCGCGAACGGCACGGGGGTCTACTCTGTGGAGCGCGGAACCACTGACCGCACCGATCTGACCAGCAAACACAATGAAACAGCCGCCGCCCTACATGCCGGTGCTGACGTCGTCTTCCAGGCCACCTTTTTCGACGGCGAGTTCCTGGGCTATGCGGACTTCCTGATCAAGGAGGGCGGCCACGCCGGGGGACCCGCCGGCCGCTACGCCGTGTGGGACACCAAGCTGGCCCGGCATGCCAAGGTGGGCGCCTTGCTGCAGCTGGCCGCCTACGGTGACCAACTGATCCAACTCGGGCTCACCCCGGCGCCGCGTGTCACCCTGGTTCTCGGCAACCTCGAACACAGCGTCCACTCACTCGCCGATCTTCTGCCTGTGTACCGCGAGCGCCGTGTCCGGTTCCGCGAGCTGACCGCGGCCCACCGGGCATCAGATGCGCGCGTGAGGTGGCAGCAGCCCGGCGTCGGCCATTGCGGCAGGTGCGATTACTGCGCCGAACAGGTGGCGGAACACCGTGACCTGCTGATGGTGGCGGGGATGACCTCCGTGCAGCGGAAGAAGCTCATTGCCGGCGGCGTCACCACCATCGACGCCCTGGCCGAGCTCCCGCAGGAGCTGGCGACGGGATCCAAGCGCCGCCTGCGGGATCAGGCCAGGATGCAGACGGGCCGCGAGGATCCGGACGGATCGCGCACCTTCGTCAAGGACGGCGAACAGCACACCGTGACCTACATGGTGCTGGCGGACAACGCGCTGGCCAGCATCCCCGCACCCAGCGGTGGTGACATCTTCTTCGATTTCGAAGGCGATCCGCTGTGGCAGGACCCCGCGGGCCAGTGGGGACTTGAGTACCTCTTCGGCGTCATCGAGGCGCCCCTGCCCGGAGACCCTCCCGGCGCCCAGCCGGAGTTCCGGCCCTTCTGGGCACACTCCCGTGCGGGCGAAAGGCAGGCCTTCCTGGACTTCCTCGCCTACGTGGAGGAACGCCGCGCCCGGTACCCGGACATGCACGTCTACCACTACGCGCCGTACGAAAAGACGGCACTTCGCAAGCTGTCGCTGAGCCATGTTGCCGGTGAGGACATCGTGGACAGCTGGCTTCGCGAGGGGGTGCTCGTGGACCTGTACGCAACCGTGCGGCACTCGCTGCGGATCTCCGAGGCCTCCTACTCCATCAAGAAACTCGAGCCGCTGTACATGGGCAACAACCTGCGGTCCGGGGACGTCAAGGACGCCGGCGCCTCCGTGGTTGCCTACGCGGCGTATTGCACCGCGCGCGACGGCGGACCCGGAACCCAGGCGGAGGCTGCCGCCATCCTCGCCTCCATCTCCGACTACAACGAGTACGACTGCCTCTCCACGCTGCGGCTCCGGGACTGGCTGCTGGAGCTCCGACACCAGGGTGGGAGCCCGGCCCGCGTTCCGGCCGCTGGCGCTGGGCCAGCGGATGCTACTGCCGCGGCGCCTTCCGCCGGCCAGGCAGAGGTTTCCTCGCCGGAAGCGCCCGCGATAGAGCCCGACGCCGAGCCAAGCGCCGAGGAGGAACGCCTCCGCGCGTATCTGGATGCCGTCCCGGACAACCGCGAACTGACAGCCGACGAACAGGCCGTGGCCATGGTTGCGGCCGCCACGGGCTACCACCGCCGGGAGCGCAAGCAGTTCTGGTGGGAGCACTTCGACCGCCTCGAATCCGAGGTGGACAGATGGTCGGATCAGCGGAACGTCTTCATCGTCGAGTCGGCTGCCGTCCTGTCGGACTGGGCGCCGCCCACAGCCCGTGCCCGCACGGAATCCAGGACCCTGCAGCTCACCGGCGTCATGAGTGAGGCCTCGGAGTTCCGTGCCGGCTCCACGTGGTTCCGCATGTTCGAGGACCCCCTGCCGGACGGACTCGGAGAAGTCGACGGCGGACGCACGCCGCGGCCCTCGTCTCCCGGCGCGGGGCTTCACACCGCTGATGGGACACAGCAGGCCGGAATCGCCAGGGAAGCACTCTCCCGGGACGGGATCTTCGGCACCGTGGTGGAGGCGGTTGAGGACCATCCCGAGCAGGAGGGCAAGACCGTCATCACCGTCACGGAGAAGTCGTCCGGGCGGGTCCCGCCGTACTTCCAGCTTCCTATGGCGCTGACCCCGGACCGGCCGATCCCCACCGCGAGCATTGAAGCGGCACTGGCCGAACTCGCCCAACTCGTCGGCGCCGCACTTCCGTCGCTGCCCAAACATGCCGGGCTCGACATCCTCCGCCGGGAGCCTCCACGGCTGGCCTCGCTGCCGGCCCTCCCGCCGGTGGCGCATGATGCCTCGGGGAATGCCGACTACGTCTCCGCCATCACCGGGGCGCTGGAAGACCTGGACCGTTCCTACCTCGCCGTCCAGGGGCCACCGGGCACTGGCAAGACGTATGTCGGCTCGCACGTCATCGCCCGCCTGGTGCAACGCGGGTGGAAGGTGGGCGTCGTTGCCCAGTCTCACGCCGTCGTCGAAAACATGCTGTGCACCGCCATTGAGAAGGCCGGCGTGGATCCGCGGGTGGTGGCCAAGCGGCTGGCGCAGCCGCACGACGTTCCCTGGATCCATACCGCCGACGAGGACATCGTCCGGCTCCTGGACGGGCAGGCCGGCTGCCTGATTGGCGGGACCGCGTGGACCCTGACCGGCAAGTGCGTGCCGCCCGGATCGCTGGATCTGCTGGTGATTGACGAGGCCGGGCAGTATTCGCTGGCCAACACCCTTGCAGTGGCCAGGTCCGCCTCGCGCCTGCTGCTGCTCGGCGACCCGCAGCAACTGCCACAGGTCACGCAGGGGTCCCATCCCCAGCCCGTTGACGAGTCCGCCCTCGGCTGGCTGTCCGCCGGACATGCCACCATGCCTGCCGAGCTGGGCTACTTCCTTGCTGATTCCTGGCGGATGCATCCCCAGCTGTGTAAGGCAGTGTCACGGCTCAGCTACGACGCGAAGCTGGAGTCGGCTCCGGCGGCATCGTTGCGTCATCTGGACGGGGTCCCGGCCGGGGTGGAGACGGTGCTTGTTGAGCACAGCGGCAACACCACCAGCTCACGGGAGGAAGCCGCGATGATCGTGCGGCTGGCAAATGACCACATCGGGCTCAAGTGGACCCCGGGCCGGGATGAGCCCGTGCGCCGGCTGGAGGCCAGCGACATCCTCGTCGTGGCCGCCTACAACGCCCAAGTGCAGGCCATCCGGCACGCTCTCGATCACGCAGGACTCCCGGACGTGCGGGTGGGGACGGTCGATAAATTCCAGGGCCAGGAGGCCCCCGTGGTGTTCGTGTCCATGGCATGCTCCGCCATCGCCGAGGCGCCGCGGGGAGCCGAGTTCCTGCTGAACCGCAACCGCATTAACGTGGCCGTTTCCCGCGGCCAATGGCGTGCGGTGATCGTCCGCTCGCCCGAGTTGACCAACTACATGCCCACCCGGCCGTCGGCGCTGGAGGAGCTCGGCGCGTTCATTGGACTCAGTCCCCGTCCCGTCGGCTGACCACCTGCGCTCAGCCGACCACGTCAAAGCTCCTGAACCCGCCCTCCGCAGGCGACATCTTCTCGTCCACGTGGGCAACCCGGCCCGGCGCCTGCGGGGAACTCAGCCAGCGCCGGAATTCGATGATGACCGGCTGCGGACCCTCAACTACGAGGGAGACCGAGCCGTCGTTGTCGTTTCTCACCGCACCTGTGAGGCCCAGCTCGTCGGCCTTCCGCGCCGTCCAGTAACGGAAGCCGACACCCTGGACCATGCCCGTGACGCGGGCCGTGAGACGGACGATGTCCGGATCCGATGCCTTCGAGCCAGTCATGAATTCAATGTAGTCCCGCCGCCGGGGTCTCGACAGGCTCGACCAGCAACACCCTCCGCGTCACGACCAGCATCACTCCCGCACACGTGTGCCCCAAGTTGGCGTGGAACGGCGAAGCCCCGTTGCCGCGGTTGCGGCAACGGGGCTTCAGACTGTCCGGGTTCCCTGACCCTACCGGTCGCGTGTTTCCTCAGCGGGAATCAGTTGACGGTGATGTCCCGGGTGCGGTGGTCGTAGCGGATGGTGAGCTGGCCGCCGTCGTGGTGCAGTTCGTGGTTGGCACCATCGAATGCGCCGAACGCGCCGTAGTTCTCTTCCCACGAACGGTTCAGCGCGATCTTGAAGGTGTAGTACCCGGCCGGGATGTCAGCCGAAAGCTTCCACAGCTGGTCCAGGACGTCCAGCTGCATCTGCGCTTCGTCGTACTGCGGGGCCCAGTTTTCCGGAGCACCAAGCAGCGTGTTGAAGTCACCGGCAACCGCCACGGCCTCCGGCTGGTCAACCGCTTCAACGGACGTTTCGGCGGCGGCGGCTTTCTTGCCACGCACTGCCTTGGCAACGGGAGCCACGGCGTCCTCGATCAGCTGGGCAGCCTTGTCCACAACCTTTGCGGCCTTGGAAGGTGCCTTCTCAGACTTCGTAGCCTTCGCGGGCGCCTTCTTGGCTGCGGGCTTGACAGGTGCGGCCACCGGAAGGGGCGTGCCGGCCGGAACCGGAGTTCCGGCGTCGAGCGCTGCGGAGAAAGCCTCAGCATCCGCGAACGCGACAGTGGCGCGCAGTCCGTCTTCGGTGATGGTCCAGCCGGAGCGGCCCTTGACGAGCCAGTCGGCCTTGACCAACTTGGCCGTTGCGGTGGTGAGCGATTTGTGGCCCCGGGGAATGCCCCCGCTGAGCAGCTCAGCTTCGTAGGCGTTCAACGGAACCCGGACGAGTGCTTCAGCCAGGACGGTGCCGGCATTCTGGGGATCACCAGACAGCACCCCCTCTGCCAGAACGTCCAGCACGGCCTTAAGCCGGAAGTTGGTGTTTTCTGCGGCGGTCTTGCGCATGGTTCCCCTTATAGAGCGATTGTTCCCCCAGTAGTTTGCCAAGTAGACGGTAAATCTGGCGACTTGAAACGGTAAACAGTGTGTGTCGTGACCGACTATGACGAGGATTACACCCGAACTGAGTCTGAAGTCTCGGATTTTTAGGCGTCAGGGGCGTCCTAGGCGGCATCGTTTTGGGACCGGAGGCCATCCTTCCCGGTGCCCTGAAATGGAAAGTAGGCTGACCATGTAAGCCACCGCATGGAAGGAACGAACAAGTGACCGAACACAGCTCGAATGAAGACGACTTTGTCAGCCCAAACCCTTCGGAGATCCGCGAAGACCTTCCGGGCGACGCCGGCGATGAGGCGAACGTGATCCGTTTTAGCGAGGAACAGGCGTTGATCGAGGAGCAGTCGCACGGCATCCGGCCCCAGACCTACAGCGTTCCCACCGGCGGCCCCACCATGGACGAAGCGCGCGGGAACATGGACCTGTCCGACGACACCGGCGATGTGGCTTCAGGAGACAGCAGCGATGACGGGCTGCACGGCGGTGCGGAGCAGTAGGCCGCTCTCCGGCTTCAGCCCGCGCCATGCGGCCTACTGCCGGTAGCCTTCGACCTCGCTGACCGGGCGGGCGTCGGCCTCGTTGGGATCTTCGCCCGCTTTGGCCTTGGCCCGGCGCTGCCGCAACAGATCCCAGCACTGGTCCAGGGCTTCCTCCACTTGCCGAAGCCGGGCCAGTCGCTCCCCCGGCTCCGCCTCGGCCTCACCTGCCGCCGACCCGTTTGGCGCACCCGATGACGTCGAGTCGCGGAGCCGATGCTCTTCCTCAACCAGCGCCTGGATTTGCTGCAGAATCTCCTGGTTGTTCATCGCCGTCACTCCTCGGGTTGTGCAGGCTGCCGCAAACGGGCGCCGGTCTGGGATTGCCAGCCTAGCCATGTGGGACGACCGGCGAAAGGGCCGGCAGAGCACGCCGTGCGGCCGTGGCGGTCCGGGCTGGACAGACCCAAGCCGCGTCTAAGGCCCGGCCCACGCATTTCTGCACCACTTTGGGCTGGCGCACCTTTGCTGGCCCCCGGAAACACGGGTCCGGCGGCCGCGCAGTGCAGCCACAGCGGTGCAGAAATGCCCGAGGCCGACGTACCTCGGGCCGGCGCGCCCTGCCCCTCACGCGGTACTGGGCTCCAACCGCACGATGACCGCCTTCGACGCAGGTGTGTTGCTCCCCTCCGCGACGCTGTCCAGCGGAACCAGCACATTGGATTCGGGGTAGTAGGTGGCCGCGCACCCGCTGGCCGTGGGGTAGGACACCACCCGCATCTTGCGCAGCACTCGCTCCACGTTGTCCCCGTACACCCCGTGGAGATCCACGAACTGGCCGTCGCTGAGCCCGAGCTCAGCAATGTCCTCAGGGCTGACGAAGACGACGTTTCGGCCCTTCTTGATCCCCCGGTACCGGTCGCTGTTGGCGTAGATGGTGGTGTTGAACTGGTCGTGCGACCGGACCGACTGCAGGATCAGGGTCCCGGGCGGCCGCTCCACCTGCTCCAGTCGGTTGACCGTCAGCATGGCCTTGCCGGTGGGGGTGTTGAAGGTGCGCGAGTCCCTTGGTCCGTTCGGCAGGACAAACCCGCCTTCCTGCCTGATCCGGTCGTTGTAGTCCTCGCAGCCCGCCACGACGTGCGAGATGTGCTGGCGGATCAGGTCATAGTTCTTCTCGAATCCGGACCAGTCCGCGCTCGTCCTGCCGTCCACAGTCTCGCGGGCAAGGCGGCACACGATGGCCACCTCGGACAGCAGGTTCGGTGCGACGGGCCTCACCCGGCCTTCGGAGGCATGCACAGCAGAAACGGTGTCCTCCACGGAGACGAACTGAGGGCCGGACGCCTGCATGTCGATCTCGGTGCGTCCCATCGTGGGCAGAATGAGCGCGGCCTTGCCGGTCACGGTGTGCGAGCGGTTGAGCTTCGTAGAAATCTGGACGGTGAGGTCCGTGTTCTCCATCGCTGTTTCAGCGGCATGCGTGTCCGAAATTGCTGAGACGAGGTTGCCTCCCAACGCCACAAAAACCTTGATGTCGCCGTCGCGCATTCTCCGAATCGTATCGACGGCGTCGGCGCCGGGTTCGCGTGGCGGATCGAAATGGAACTCCTTGCCGAGGCGGTCGAGGAACGCGGGCGGCATCTTCTCCCAGATGCCCATGGTGCGGTCGCCCTGGACGTTGCTGTGCCCGCGGATGGGCGAGGCACCGGCGCCCGGCTTGCCCATGTTGCCGCGGAGCAGCAGCAGGTTGATGATTTCCTTGATGGTGGCGACGCCCTTCTTGTGCTGCGTGATGCCCATGGCCCACGTGATGATGACCCTTTCGGCCTTCAAATACCGGGCGGCCAGCTCGTCAATCTCGTCGCTGCGCAGTCCCGTGGCTTGGACGACGGTGTCCTCATCCAGTACCGCAAGGTGCGCTTTGAGTTCCTCCAGCCCCAGGCAGTGTTCCGCGAGGAACTGGCAGTCCAGCGCGGTTCCCGGATTCTTCGCTTCGGCCTCGAGGACGCGCTTGGAAAGGGCCTGCAACAGTGCCATGTCCCCTCCCACCCGGATCTGCAGATACTGGTCCGCGAGTTCCGTGCCGCGGCCAACGATTCCACTGACCTTCTGCGGGTTCTTGTAGCGAATGAGCCCGGCTTCCGGCAGCGGATTGACGCCGACAATCTCACAGCCGGCCTTCTTCGCTTCCTCCAGGGCGGTGAGCATGCGCGGGTGGTTGCTGCCCGGGTTCTGCCCCATGATGATGATCAGCTGGGACTTGGCGAAGTCGTCGTAGGAGATGGTGGCTTTGCCGATGCCGATGGTCTGGCCCATGGCCCAGCCCGAAGACTCGTGGCACATGTTGGAGCAGTCCGGCAGGTTGTTGGTTCCGTAGGCCCGCACGAACAGCTGGTACAGGAACGCGGCCTCGTTGGACGTCCGGCCGCTGGTATAGAAAGCGGCCTGGTCCGGGCTGGAAAGGCTGTTGAGTTTGCCGCCCACGATCCCGAAGGCCTCTTCCCAGCTGACTGGACGGTAGTGGTCCTCCCCCGCCGGCTTGTAGACGGGCTCCGTCAGGCGCCCCTGCATTCCGAGCCAGTACTCAGGCTGCTGGCGCAGTTCGCTGACCGGGTGCTCAGCCCAAAAGTCGGAGGCAATGACCAGCGGCGTGGCCTCCCACGTCACGGCTTTGGCGCCCTGTTCGCAGAACTCGAACGTCTTGCGGTCGCCGGGATCGGGCCACGCGCAGCTCATGCAGTCAAAGCCGTCCTTCTGGTTCATCGCCAGCAGCGTTTTTCCGGTCCTGCCCACGCCCATCTGCTGGATTGCCGGCCCCATCGAGTGATACACGCCAGGCAAGCCCGCGGCCCATTCCTTCGGCTTGCCTACCTCAAGGTCTTTGCCGTTAGCCTCATCCACACGCGGGTTCTTGCGCGGCATGCTGCACCCTCCTTGGCTCGCCCGTGCGGGTTCCTGCGGCTGCGGCCGGGAACTCGCCTTCGTGTTCCCCCTTTCTCAGGCGTAGCAGGTATGCCAGGCCGCTGCAAGCATTCCTTGTGCGCGTTCAACAGGGCCGTTCGGCGGCCCCGAGACCCGCTCCCTCTGGCGCCCCGGCGCGGGCAGGGCGGACAATTGGGCCACCAAACAACGATCGTTTGGAGCCGTCATGCGCCGTTCCAATGCTTGGCTGAAGCGCCACAGGCTGCTGGCCTTCTTCGTCCTTGCCTATGCGATTTCGTGGTCCTCGTGGCCGGCCTACGCGGCGGGGCTCGTGCCCAGGATGGAGTTCCTGCCGATAGGCCCGCTGGCTGCCGCAGTCATCGTGGTCGCCCTTGCCGAAGGCAAAACCGGGTTCGGGGCATGGGGCAGCCGGCTCATCCGCTGGCGCGTGGGCTGGATCTGGTACGCCGTGGCCCTCCTGCTTCCGGCCGTGCTGGTGCTGGCGACGGGGTTCGTCACCATGGCCCTCGGCGCTTCCGCGCCGGGCCTTGCGCGCCTGACCTGGAGCGGGCTGCTGACGGTGTTTGCGATCCGTTTGGTCAACCCGATGGACGGGCCGCTGGGCGAAGAACCCGGCTTCCGCGGCTATGCGCTTCCGCTGCTCCAGGCCACCCGCCCGCCGCTGCTGTCCGCGGCAATTCTTGGCCTGCTGGTAACGTTCTGGCACCTGCCGCTGGTCCTCTTCCAGGGGCTGAGCCTGATCGGGCTGCCGACGACGTTCGCCATCACCTCCTTGTACGTGTGGCTGTTCAACCGCACCGGTGGCAGCGTCCTGCTGACCCTTCTGTTCCACAACAGCCAAGGCACGTTCACGGTGGGTTCCTTCGGCTTCACCGGCGCGGACGCCGGCCGCGCCGAACTGATCTACTTCGTCATGGTCCTCCTGGCCGTTCTTGCCACCGTGCTGCTCGACCGCGGGGCCTGGCGCAAGGCACCCCGCTCAGCCACCGCCGTCGGGCGTTTTTCCCTCAGGATGCGTCCGATGTAAACCGACTGCCCGCGGCAGAGCCCCCCCCGGACAGCACCGGCCGGCACCGCGCCAGACAGCACAGCACCCCCGCGCTCAGCCTCACCACCGATCCCCAGGAGCAGAAGATGTCCTCACCGCTCGCCTCGGCCGCCGGACCGATCGCCCTAGCGGCGGGCATCGTCTTTGCCGCCACGGACCTCGCACGCCTGCTCACTGCCGACCGCAGCCTCGACCGGATCGAGATGATGCGACAGGCACCGTTCCAGGTGACGAACGCCCTGTACTGGGTGGTGTTCATCGGGCTCGTCCTCGCCCTCGTCTGCGTGTACTTCCGCACCGCCGGCCGCACCGGCAGGCTCGGCGCCGCCGGCTTCTGCTTCGCGCTTGTGGGCACCTTGGACATGGCGGGCAACATGTGGTTCGACGGATTCGCCGCACCGTGGATCGTGGACGTCGCGCCCGGCGCCGTCCTCGCCGGGGGCTCCGGCATGCTGGCGATCGGCGGCCTGTCCAGCTACGTGCTGTTTGCCCTCGGCTGGATAGTCTTCGGCATTACAGGCTGGCGGGCGCGCATGTTCCCCGCGTGGGCGGGCGTGGCATTCATCGTGGCCGGATTCCTGGGCTACAACGCGGGCCTGCCGCCGTACGGCATCCCGATCGGCCTGGCCATGGCCGCCCTGGGCTGGTGGATCGTCCGCACCGGAGGCAGGACGGCGGCGCCGCCCGAACGCCCGGCGCCGCCCGAACGCCCGGCTCAGGCTGAAGGCCCGCCCGGCCTAGCCTGAGAGCTCGGCCAGCAGCTCCGCCTTGCGTTCGTCCGTGGCAAAGGAGGACCCGATCGAGTTCGCGGCGAGGCGGACGCGGTCGAATTCGGACAGCGCCATCACCGATTCCAGCTGGGCGAAGTTGTCATCCACGTAGCCGCCGAAGTACGCCGGATCATCCGAATGGACACTCACGTTGAGCCCGGCCGCCAGCATCGCGGGAAGCGGATGTTCGGCCAGCATCTCCACGGCCCGGAGCCGCACGTTGGACAGCGGGCACACGGTCAACGGCACGCGGTCGGCCACCAGCCGCTCCACCAGGTCGGGATCCTCCATGCACCGGATGCCGTGGTCAATCCGCTCCACGCCCAGCACGTCCAGGGCCTCAATAATGTACGACGGCGGGCCCTCCTCGCCGGCGTGGGCGATCTTGCGCAGGCCTGCTTCGCCGGCCCGGGCAAACAGCCGCTCGAATTTGGCCGGCGGATTACCCACCTCGGCAGAATCCAGTCCGATGCCGACGATCGGCGCATTCATGGCAAGCAGCGCCTCAAGAACCTCCAGTGCGGATTCTTCGGACAGATCGCGCAGGAAGGCGGCGATCAGCAGCGTGGAAATCCCGAATTCCTCCTGGGACGTGGCCAGCACCGAGGCCACCCCGTTGACGCAGGTTTCCAGCGAGACTCCGCGGGAGAGGTGCGCCTGCGGATCCATCATGATCTCCGCGTGCCGCACTCCGGCGGCCGCGGCACGCGTGAGGTAGGCCCGGGTCATGTCCGCGAAGTCCGCCTCGGTCCGCAGCACGGCCATGTTGGCGTAGTACAGGTCCAGGAACGACTGCAGGTCCGTGAACTCGTACCGCGCCCGCAGATCGTCCAGTCCCGAATACGGCAGCTCGATTCCGTTCCGCTCCGCGAGCGCAAGGATCAGTTCGGGCTCCAACGTCCCCTCAATGTGCAGGTGCAGTTCCGCCACGGGCAGGATCGGCGGTGCCGCCACAGCCCCCGGTTCGTTCAGAAGTGCGGTCTGATCATTCGGTTCGGCGGCGCCGTCGTAAGTATCCACACCGCAAGAATAGACCCCGGCACAGACATCACCGCTAGAGTCGAATAGATGCGAAGTGAACAGCCTGCTGACTATCTGCCCGAGCTGACAACCGCGCTGGCACCCGACCATCAAACTGACGGCTTTGTCCGCGTCCGGGGTGCCCGCGAGAACAACCTGCGTAGCGTGGACGTGGACGTCCCCCGCGATGCAATCGTCGCCTTCACCGGCGTCTCCGGCTCAGGCAAGTCCTCGTTGGCGTTCGGCACCATCTACGCCGAGGCCCAGCGGCGCTACTTCGAATCCGTGGCGCCCTACGCCCGGCGGCTCATCCAGCAGGGGCACAACCCCAAGGTGGAAATGATCACCGGGCTGCCGCCCGCCGTCGCCCTCCAGCAGCGCCGTGGCTCACCGAGCTCGCGTTCCACCGTGGGCACGGTGACCACCCTCTCAAACTCGCTCCGCATGCTATATTCCCGAGCCGGCACCTATCCCTCCGGCGCGGCCCCGTTGGACTCCGACGCGTTCTCCCCCAACACCGCCGCGGGCGCCTGCCCGGAATGCCACGGGCTCGGCGTTGCGCACACCGTCAGCGAGGCATCGCTGGTCCCCGACACCTCCCTGAGCATCCGTGACGGTGCCATCGCGGCGTGGCCGGGTGCGTGGCAGGGCAAGAACCTGCGGGACATCCTGAGCCATCTCGGCTATGACGTGGACACCCCGTGGCGGAAGCTTCCCAAGAAGCAGCGCGACTGGATCCTGTTCACCGAGGAACAGCCCGTGGTGGAGGTGACGCCCCAGCGCGACCGCGTGGCCAAGCCCTACAAAGGCCGGTTCTGGAGCGCCAAAAGCTATGTCCTCCATACCCTGGCCGATTCCAAGAGCAGCACGATGCGCGAGCGCGTACTGAGGTTCATGGAGACCGGGCCCTGCCCGCGCTGCGGCGGCACGGGCCTCACGCCGGAGGCCCTGGCTGTGACGTTCGCGGGCCACACCATCGCCGGCCTCAACGCCGTTCCAATGGCCGAACTGGCGGACATCATCCGTCCCACCGCCGAGCTCACGGACGCCGGAACCGCCTCGCGCACACAGGCCTCGGGCGAAAGCAATGAGGTGGCGGTGGCCATCACCCGCGACCTCTTGCACCGGGTCAACGTGCTGCTGGAGCTCGGGCTGGGCTACCTGGCCCTGGGCCGCTCCACGCCCACGCTCTCCCCCGGCGAAATGCAGCGCCTCCGGATCGCCACCCAGCTGCGCTCCGGACTCTTCGGCGTGATCTACGTGCTGGACGAGCCGTCTGCAGGGCTGCACCCGGCCGACGCCGAGCCCCTCCTGGCCGTCCTGGACCAGCTCAAGTCCTCCGGCAACTCTGTGTTCGTGGTGGAGCACAACATGGACATCGTGCGCCATGCGGACTGGATCGTCGACGTCGGTCCCCGCGCCGGTGAAGGCGGCGGCGAGGTGCTCTACAGCGGCCCCGTGGCTGGCCTCGCCGAGGTGGAGGCCTCCCTGACCCGGCCGTTCCTCTTCCCCAACGGCGCCGACGGTTCTGCTGGTTCCAAGGTGTCCGCCGATTCGAAGGGTTCCGCTGCAAAGCGTTCCAACGCAAAGAAGAACGACGGCGGCGCCCGCGCTGCGGATTCGGAGGACGCCGGTTCGGACGACACTGGCGCGCGCGGCGGCGGCGCGCGCGGCGGTCCCACTGCTGACGGTGTACGGCGGGAACCCGGGGGCTGGCTGGAGTTGCGCGACATCAGCCGGCACAATCTGCGGGAGCTTGACGCCAACTTCCCCCTGGGCGTCCTCACCGCCGTCACAGGCGTCTCCGGCTCCGGCAAGTCGACGCTGGTCAGCCAGGTGCTTGCAGAGGTCGTGGGCTCCTTGCTGCACCCGGCATCCGACGGCGGCGGCGCCGACTCGGCGGACCCTGCGGACACGGCACAAGGGGCGGACTCAGCGGATCCCTTGGACACGGCTCAATCCGCGGACGCCGGTGGGCTCAGCGCGCCGATGACGGTGGGACCCGTGTCCGGCCTGGAGCAGGTGGATCGGCTGGTGAAGGTGGACCAGAAACCGATCGGCCGCACGCCGCGATCCAACCTCGCCACATACACCGGGCTCTTCGATGCGGTCCGCAAGGAATTCGCCGCCACGGACGCAGCCAAGGTCCGGGGCTTCGGCGCAGGGCGCTTCTCCTTCAACGTGGCTGGCGGCCGGTGCGAGACCTGCCAGGGTGAGGGTTTCGTGGCCGTGGAACTGCTGTTCCTGCCCGGAAGCTATGGGCCCTGCCCTGAGTGCGGCGGTTCGCGCTACAACCCGGAAACACTCGACGTTACGTACCGCGGAAAGAACGTAGCCGAGGTCCTGGGCATGACCGTCGGCGCCGCAGCCGACTTCCTCGCCGATGTCCCGGCGGCGGCCCGCAGCCTTCAGACCCTCCTCGAGGTGGGCCTGGGGTACCTCCGCCTTGGCCAGCCGGCCACCGAACTGTCCGGCGGCGAGGCCCAGCGCATCAAGCTGGCCACGGAACTCCAGCGGGCCCGACGCGGCCACACGCTTTACCTCCTCGATGAGCCCACCACCGGCCTGCATCCGGCGGACGTCCAACTCCTCATGGCACAGCTCAACCGCCTCGTCGACGCCGGCAACACCGTCATCGTCGTGGAACACGAAATGGATGTGGTGGCGGCCGCGGACTGGGTCATTGACCTCGGACCTGCCGGTGGCGACGCCGGCGGCGAGATCGTAGCCGCCGGGACGGCAGCCGCCGTCGCACTTTCACCGGACAGCCGGACGGCACCCTATCTGGCTGCGGCCCTGGCGTCGTGAGGCGGGCCTGGAATTCCCAAGCGCGGCGTCCACTTCGGCGCCGAGGCGTCTGCCGCCCGCCGCGGTGACACGATCTCGGTGTCCAATTTGATTTGACTGTGAAAATTGATCTCGATTTGATAACGGAGCAGGACTGCTTTAGCGTGGAATACATGCCCGCGCCGCGCGGGACAAGAATGCCCGGTGCTGCCTCCACCAGTTACTGCCCGGCCGGCAGACACCGTAATGACCTCTATTTGTCAGGGGCGGGCGGTAGCGCGACAACGTCCGGGGACGGACCGAGCGCGGGTGGCCTCAGGAGCATCCCGACCATGAAGAAATCAACTTTCAGTACTGCCGCGCGCCGCGGAGTCACTCTGGCCGCCGTTTCCGCTGCAGGCCTGGCCCTGTCCGCCACGGCAGCAAACGCAGCAGCGCCCACGGCCACCAGCGCCTCCACGTGGGACGCCCTCGCCCAGTGTGAAAGTGGCGGCAACTGGGCCACCAACACCGGCAACGGCTTCTCCGGAGGCCTCCAGTTCACCCCTCAGACTTGGGCTGCCTATGGCGGTACGGGATCCCCTGAAAGCGCCTCACGCGCCCAGCAGATCGCCGTAGCCCAGAAGGTCCAGGCCGGTCAGGGCTGGGGCGCATGGCCCGCCTGTGCCGCGAAGCTCGGCCTGAGCGGCGGAGCTACCGCAGCCGCCCCGCAGATCCAGCCCCAGAGCGTCCCTGTCCAGCCAGCACCTGTCCAGGCAGCACCCGTTCAGACGGCGCCGGTTCAGACCGCTCCCGTGGCCCAAGCACCGGTTGTCACCGAGGCTCCGGCCCAGGCCAGGCACGCGGCCACAGTGCCCGTGAGCGGCGAGACCTACACCGTGCAGAACGGCGACACGCTCAGCAAGATCGCCGACAAGCTCGGCGTCCAGGGCGGATGGCAGCACCTTGCCGACGCCAACGCTGACAGCATCACCGATCCTGACCTGGTGTTCGTCGGCCAGGTTCTGCAGCTGCCTGCCTAACTATTTAGGCTTAGCTGCCGGCAGCCACTCTGGCTGTGACCACGACGCCGGGCGTCCCCTCTTACGGGGGACGCCCGGCGCCGTTTGTTTAATGCCGAAGGCTCGCTGATCACGCGCTTCGCAACGCCGGCACCTGACACGCCGGCGACCACCTTAATACAGCGCTTAAAGCAGTACGACGCCGGGCGGCCCCCTCTTGCGGGGACGCCCGGCGTCGTCGTCTGCTGTGGAGTTTGGCCTTACGCCGCGGTGGGAAGCTCGCGGACGATGCGGACCTTCCAAGCGGCGTCGTCACTGGTATCCAGGAGTGCGACGGTGCCGGAGGTGATGTGCAGGGCAACGCGCTTCGCGTGCAGCAGTTCGAGGTAGAGGTGCTCGTTCATGCGCGAGGGGGTGTCGATGACGAACTTCACGGCGTCGCGCACCTTGCGGTAGTTGGCGCTGCGTTCGCGGTGCCGGTGCAGTTCAAGTTCGTGGCGCTGCTTCACGCGCGGCTCGTGGCGGTTCAGCCAGTTCACGGCGAAGTGCACTCCGATCACCAGGGACAGCGACACGGCGTAAATCCACCAACCGGTGGACATCAGGAACAGCGGCAGATTGGCGATGGCCACGATGGCGATCACAACACGGAGGGCAACCAGGCGGCGCACGGTCAATGCGACCGAGGCAAGAGCCGTGCGGAAGCGGTGCTGCTCCTTGCGGGCGGCCGCAGGATCCAGCGTAAACTCGTCGAGAACAAGGATGCCGTTCGCGTCGGGGCCGAGCATCCGGCCGTACTTGGGAACGAACAGCTGAGGCTCCTGTGACGCGTGTGATTTAGGCTCTGAAGACGCGGCTGACAGAGGAGCTGGCGAGGTAAGAGTCATGTGAGGGCTTCCGGACGCTGGGGGAGGTTTTGGCTATCTTAGTGGTTGAGGCGCAGCGCTGTATGCATCGGTCCACTATGTGAACACTGCGGGCCCTGCATGGCAGCCGGCCCGCAGGACTGCATGTGGCCCCGGACACCGCAATTGGCACATCGGGCGCGGGGCGTCAGACTGAAGAGATGCAAACCTTTCTCCCGTACTCCGATTTCCAGCAAAGTGCCGCCGCGCTGGACCCTGCCAGGCTCGGCAAGCAGCGCGTGGAGGCGCTGCAGACACTCCGTGCGCTGGTGATCCCGGAGTACGGCTGGCAGTCCCACCCCGCGATCCGGATGTGGATGGGCTATGTTCCGGCGCTCACCATGTACGGGCTGGCCATGGTGGACGAATGGACCAAACGCGGATTCGATGACACCACCAGGGCTAACATCCGCG
Organism: Burkholderia sp. RS01; assembly: GCF_039748055.1. Classification (NCBI taxonomy): domain Bacteria; kingdom Pseudomonadati; phylum Pseudomonadota; class Betaproteobacteria; order Burkholderiales; family Burkholderiaceae; genus Burkholderia; species Burkholderia sp. RS01. Next base: position 3,129 of record NZ_JBDLAK010000034.1, on the reverse strand, counting down.
AGTTCGCCCCGCAGGCCGGCCACCCGGACTACGCCGCCAAAATTCCCATGCCGCCGTGGCTCGGGGATCCCGAGCTTCACCTGAGCCACCGCTCCAACCTCGTCCGCAAGGACCCGCGTTTCTACTCCGAGGTGTTCCCGGACACCGAGGCGGACCTCGAGTACGTCTGGCCCGAGCCGCACCATGAATTCCTGCCCCAGGATCCCGAGGGCGATGTCCTATGGATTCTGCGCGAACACGTGGGCAACATCGACCCCGAGCAGCTCGACAAGGTCGCCCTGCCCGCCGTGGGCCGTGCGGCCCAGACCGCCGGCAAGGCTTCCGGCGGGGACTCCGACGACGACTACCAGTTCGTATACGCCGACTCGGGATCGCGCCGGCCGGCCAAGGTCGCACGCAAGCTCCCGCGCAAGCTCGTCAAGAAGCCGTCGCGGAAGCGGCAGCGCCAGGAAGCGGCCTTCTCAACCCTGCCGGGCAAGTCGCCCCTGGCTATCCCGCTAGAAAACGGCAACAAGTTCGCCCTCGGGATAGTACTGGGACGGCCCATCACGCTCGACGACGGCCGCTTCGGCCGAAACTTCAAAGTCACCGATGTTGTGGACCGCTCAGCGTTCGACTACCCGGCCCTGCTGCAGGATCCCCGAGTCTTCTTCCCGGTCCCGGCCCCCTAAGCCGGATGACCATACTCCTCGCCGGCTGCGGCGACCTTGGCACCGAGGCGGGGCTGCGGTTCGCCGCGGCAGGACATCGAGTCGTGGGATGGCGGCGTTCGCCGGAGAAACTCCCGGCCGCAATCGAAGGCGCCGCGACTGACCTGAGCACCGCTGAACTGCCGCCGGTCCCGGCGGACACGGCCGCCGTCGTCGTCGCTATTGCTGCCAATTCCCCTACCGAGGCGGCCTACCGGGCCGCCTATGTCGACGGGTTGTCGCATGTGCTGGACGTACTTGAGCGCGACGGCGTGACGCCACGCCGCATCCTCTTCGTCTCCTCCACCGCGGTGTACGGCGACGCCGGCGGAGGCTGGGTGGATGAGAGCACGACGCCGGCACCCGGCGGATTCTCCGGCCGCATCCTCTGCGAGGCGGAGGAACTGCTGGCGAACCGTTTGCGCGGGACGCTGACGGCACCCGTGATACTCCGTCTGGGCGGCATCTACGGGCCTGGCCGCACGCGTCTCATTGACCAGGTCCGAGACGGGACAGCAGTCCTCCCCGACGACCCGAGGTACACCAACCGCATTCACCGCGACGACGCCGCTGCCGCGATCGTGCATCTGTGCACGATCGCGGAGGAACCGGCACCCGTGTATGTAGGAGTCGACGACGATCCCGCCGAACTGGGCGACGTCCTCCGCTTCCTGGCCTCGGAGCTGGGACTGGACGCCCCGCCGTCGGGCAATGCCGGCGACGCACGCGGCGGCAACAAACGCTGCAGCAACGCGTTGCTCCGCGGCACAGGATATTCGTTCAAATACCCCACCTTCCGCGAAGGGTATCGGGACATTCTGGCGGGCGTTGGGGTACGGCATCCTTAAGCGTTCGCTGCCTCTGGACCTGCTTCAGGCAGGTTCAGGCAGTCTGATTCAACCCGCCTGATTCAGCCAGAGCGGAACAAAACTTAGACCGGAAGTATGGGGGCGTGATGGATTTTCAGCACATCATTGAATCAATCGGCAGGTTCATGGACTTCGCGGGCGTGGCGGTGATGGTGATCGGCGCCTTGGTCTCGATCCCCATGGCGCTGCGCGGCTACCAGCCGAGGCGTTTGCCTGCGGATGCCGAGCGAATGTCCGTTTACCGGTCGTACCGCCAACTGCTGGGGCGCTCCATTCTGCTGGGGCTGGAGCTGCTCGTGGCGGCCGACATCATCCGCACCGTGGCCGTCACGCCGACGTTTGAAAGCGTGGGCGTGCTGGCAATCATCGTGCTGATCCGTACTTTCCTGAGCTTCTCGCTGGAGCTGGAGATCACCGGCCGGTGGCCCTGGCAGAAGGAGCCGGCCGCGGGCGGGTCAGGCGGATCACGGCAGCGGGAATCCGCGGTTTCCGAGACGTAGCCCGGCCCGCGACGGGCATGCTTTCCGCCTGACTTCCCTGGCGCGGCTTAATTGTCTGACCCCTCTGGGAGAGTTTCCCTATGGAAGCCATTGGGGAATGCGCAGCGGGTCACGCCGCGGGGCGGGCGGTCACGCCGGGCCTTGGCGCGGTTGCCCTGCTGCGGGGCCGCCGGCTGCGCAGCGTTCCTGCTTCTGCCTTCCGCACGGATTGCGTGGCGTCCGACGGCGGTGCTGCCGCCGGTTTTGGCGCGGCAAGCGACCGCCTGCAACTGTGCCTGGGGCTGCTGGAAGCCGCCGTCGAATCCGCACCCGGTGAGCTGGCCCTGGCCGGTTTCCCGGCCGCCGCGGATTTCGCCGGGCTCGCCGAAGAGATCGCCCGCCGGGCCGAGCACCTGCAACTCCTCAGTGCGGGGGCCGTGGACCGGACCCGCACCGAAGCGATCAACGCCGCCGGACCCGCAAGCAAAGCCGCCGGCTGGACCACCGGCTGGGGCCACGACGAGGCTGACGACGGCGAAGCCGCTGGTGCCTCCGGCTCGGCCGCGGCCGCTTCTCCAGACTCTGTTGCCGTTCCCACTTCACCCTTCGGCGCCGCCGCCAGCAACGGCCGGGTTTCGGCGTTGTCGCCGGCTGATGACGGGTGCCGGAACACCGCGGAGTTCCTCAGGGTCCGGCTACGGATCGGGGCCGGGGAAGCCCGCCGCCGTCTCGCCCTGGCCTCCGCCGTCCTCCCCCGCACCGGCATCACCGGCCAGCCCCTGCCCCCGGCCTGCGAGGAAACCGCCGCCGCCCTCGCCACCGGCACCATCGCCTCCCGCGCCGGAACCATCATCACCACCGCCCTGGACCGCGTCCGCCACATCGCCGCACCCGAGGATCTCGCCCGGATGGAACACGTCCTGACCCGCACCGCGACCACCAACGACCAGGACTTCCTCACCCGCATCACCCAGCGCTGGGCCGACGCCATCGACCAGGACGGCACCGAACCCAGCGAAGAAGACCTCCGCCACCGCCAAGGCGCCTTCCTCCGCCGCCCCCGCCGCGGACTCCACCACCTCGAAATCTTCG
>NZ_JBDLAK010000033.1:0-37804 GCF_039748055.1 Burkholderia sp. RS01 | reverse complement strand
GGGGCGGGGGCGGCGGGCCCGGACCGCCCCCGACCGCGGCGGCGCCGGGCCCGGGCGCCCGGCCGGGGCCCCGCCGCGTGGACGGACGGGCCCTACTCCCCGGCCGCTGTCGTTGGCGCCACGGGCTCATGCTCCCGGGCGGGGTCCAGCCGGACGATTACGGCCTTGGACACGGGCGTATTGCTGCCGTGGGCCACGTTCTCCAAGGGAACCAGGACGTTTGCTTCCGGGTAGTAGGCGGCGGCGCACCCCTTGGCGCTCGGGTAGGCCACGATCCGGTAGTTGCGCAGTACGCGCTCCGCGCCGTCCTCGGAGATCCCGTGGACGTCCACCCGCTGGCCGTCCGTCAGCCCGAGCTCTGCCACATCCTCAGGGTTGACGAAGATGACGTGCCGGCCCTTCTTGATGCCGCGGTAGCGATCGTTGAAGCCGTAGATGGTGGTGTTGAACTGGTCGTGTGAGCGCAGGGTCTGCAGGATTAGGGTGCCGGCGGGGCGGTCCAGGTGCTCCACCTCATTGACGGTGATCACGGCCTTGCCGGTCGGCGTGGGGAAGGTGCGGGAATCGCGCGGGCCGTTGGGCAGGACGAAGCCGCCTTCCTGCCGGATTTTCGTGTTGTAGTCCTCGCAGCCGTCCACGACGCGGGAGATGTGTTCGCGGATCAGATCGTAGTTTTTCTCGAAGCCGGCCCAGTCGGCGCTTGTTTTGCCCGGGATGGTCGCCCGAGCCAGCCGGGTGATGATGGCGACCTCGGAGAGCAGGGCCGGCGCCACAGGTTCAACCTTGCCGAAGGAGGGGTGCACGGCGCAGACGGTGTCTTCCACGGAGACGAACTGCTCGCCGGCGGCCTGCCGGTCGATTTCGCTGCGTCCCATGGTGGGCAGAATAAGGGCCTCGCTGCCCGTCACAGCGTGTGACCGGTTCAGCTTGGTGGAGACCTGGACTGTCATCTCGGTGCCGCGCATGGCAGCCTCGGCGGCGTTGCTGTCCGAGATCGCGCCGACCAGGTTGCCGCCCATGGCCATGAAGAACTTGATGCCACCTTGGCGCATGGACTGGATGGTCTTGACGGCGTCGGCGCCGTGGTCCCGGGGCGGTTCGAAATCGAACTCCTTGCCGAGGGCGTCCAGGAACGACGGCGGCATCTGCTCCCAGATGCCCATCGTCCGGTCCCCCTGGACGTTGCTGTGGCCGCGAATCGGCGAGGCGCCGGCACCGGGTTTGCCGATGTTGCCGCGGAGCAGCAGCAGGTTGATGATCTCCTTGATCGTGGCCACACCCTGTTTCTGCTGCGTCAGCCCCATTGCCCAGGTGACGATGACCTTATCGGCTTTGAGGTAGCGGGCGGCCAGTTCGTCGATCTCTTCGACGCGCAGCCCGGTGGCCTCCAGGACGGCGTCTTCATCCAGCTCGGCGAGGTGCAGCTTGAGCTCCTCGAGGCCTTCGCAGTGCTCCTGGAGGAACGCGTGATCCAGGACGGTCCCGGGGTTCCGGGCCTCGGCATCGAGGACGCGTTTGGAGACGGCCTGGAGCAGGGCCATGTCACCGCCGAGGCGGATCTGGATGAACTGGTCGGCGATCTCGGTGCCGTGGCCGATGATGCCCTTGACCTGCTGGGGGTTCTTGTACCTTTTCAGGCCCGCCTCCGGCAGGGGGTTGACGGCGACGATTTCCGCGCCGTTGTCCTTGGCCTCCTCCAGGGCGGTGAGCATGCGGGGATGGTTGGTGCCCGGGTTCTGGCCCATGATGATGATCAGGTCGGCCTTGCCGAAGTCGTCGTAGGAGATGGTGGCCTTGCCGATGCCGATGGTCTGGCCCATGGCCCAGCCGGAGGATTCGTGGCACATGTTGGAGCAGTCGGGCAGGTTGTTGGTGCCGTAGCCGCGGACGAACAGCTGATAGGCGAAGGCGGCCTCGTTGGAGGTGCGGCCGCTCGTGTAGAAGGCAGCCTGGTCAGGGGAATCGAGGCTGTTGAGTTTGTTGCCGACAATCGAGAACGCTTCGTCCCAGCTGACCGGCCGGTAGTGGTCCTCCCCGGCAGGTTTGTAGACGGGCTCGGTCAGGCGCCCCTGCATGCCCAGCCAGTACTCGGAGCGGCTGAGCAGGTCGGACACAGGATGCTCGGCCCAAAAGTCGGATGAAACGACAACGGGGGTCGCCTCCCAGGTGACGGCCTTGGCACCGTTCTCGCAGAATTCGAAGGCCTTGCGGTGATCCGGGTCTGGCCATGCGCAGCTCATGCAGTCGAAGCCGTCCTTGTGGTTCATGGACAGCAGGGTTTTCCGCGTCCGCTCCACGCCCATATGCTCCAAAGCCGGGACCATGGAATGCAGCACGCCCGGCATGCCGGCGGCCCAGTTCTTGGGCATCCCGACCTCGATGTCGTTCTCGTCGGGTTCTTTCACCGGAGGATTCTCGCGCACCATGGCCACTCTTCCTGTCGCTCTCCAACGCAGCGACCTTATAGCGGCCCTGCACGTACCTCAGGACTAACAGCTGTGGCCACCCACCGCAACCAAATCGGCGGCCGGGTTGCGAGTTGGTACCTGGGGGAGGGTCAGGACCTTCGACGGCGCCAACGGGCGGCCGCTGTGCCGGCCAGGACCAGCGCGGCAGCACCGCCAGCGGCAGCCAGCCAAGGAGGACCGCTTCCCGCGGGAACGCTGTCCGCCAGGGCGGCCGCCGTCGTTGAAGGAACGACGGCGGGTGACGCCGCGTCAGACGCAGTGGCAGTTGGTGCCAGGACGGTCAGGGTGGCGTCTGCCCTGTTCGCGACGACGACGGTGCCGTCCGGCGTCACCGCGAGACGCCCCGGGTCTTTGCCCGTCGCGACTGTGCGCGTTGCTTCCGAAGCTCCGGACGGAATGACCGACAGGGTCTGGTCCCCACTGTTCGTGACGTATGCGGTGCCGTCAGGAGCTACGGCGACATCCTGTGGTCCGTGGCCCACCCAGACAGTCCGGGCCACCGCTGTGGCGCCGGCTTCGATGACGGCGACCTCATCGCGTTTGACGGTCGCGACGTAAACAGTGCCGTCCGGCCCGGCGGCAATGCCGTGCGGGTTGGCGGTGGCACCGACGTCGATGGTGCGGGCGGCGCGCACGGCGCTGGGCGGGATGACGGACACGGTGCCGTCGTACTGGTTCGTGACGAACGCTGTCCCGTCCTTCGCCACGGCCACCTGGCTCGCCCCGGAACCAACGGGGATGCTCCGGTCCACCGCAGTGCCGTGCGGGAGGATCACGGACAACGTGCGCTCGGACGGGTTCACGACATAGAGCGACCCGTCCGGCCCGACAGCCAGCCGGTGTTCTCCGGGGGAGACGGGTATGGTCCTCGCTACGGCATCCGCGTCTTTGGCGATTACGCCGATTTCAACTTTGCCCGGACTGCCCTGCAGGGCATAGAGGGTGCCGTCCGGGGCGGCCGCGAGCGACGACGGATAACTGCCAGTGCGGATGGTCCGCGATGGTTCCGTTGCGCCGGGTTGAAGTACACGGATGCCGCCGGGAAGCCCGTAGTTGGACGCATAGACCGTGCCAACCGAGTCCGTGGCAACGCCGAGGGGAACACCCCCGACGTCAACGACCGCGCCTTCATCAGCCAGGGCCGGCGGTGCGCCGAGCAGCAGCAGAGCGCCGACCACAGCGGCCACCGGTACCTTGACAAATTTCACGACAATCCCCCCAAGAGACGCCTGACCGCCAAGATCGCCGGTCCGCCCTTTGAGAATACAGCCAACAACTCTGTCCTCAGTTAGCGGTTATCCGGGGCGAGGGCCGGGCCGCCGTCTGCCGGATTTGCCCGGAGCGCTGGATGCCGGCGTGGGACCATTAATTGCGCTTCGGGTCGTCTGGCTTTAGGGCGGCAAGCAATGCGAGCGTCATGCTTCACCATCGGTGCGCTCGATGTGGAAGTGTACTGGGCCCAACGGGCGGCGTTGCGCTAATCGAAGCGCACGGCGTTCCACTCAAGGATGCGCGGAACGGCGAGCCCCTCGACTGTGAACGGATCGCCGGCGATGAAGCGTTCGGCATCCTCGCGTGAAGTGAAGATCCCCATCGATGGAATCCGTCCCGCGACCGGTTTGGGGCCTCACCCCTGGCGTTCGACCGCGTCGGCGCTGAAGAACAACTTCGGGTCCTCCGAACCCAAGAGATCACGGTGGAAACTGATGGCGTCCACCGGATCGGTGTCGATGAAAAGAATGGCCACCGACAGGGAGTGCACCACCGTATAGCGGGTCGGGCCCTCCACCCAGGATGACATCCCGGTGCACTCCCCGACATCCAGGCCTTCACCGAGCAGGCCCTTCGCCGCGAGCAGTTCGTAGACGGCGTGCCAAGCCCAGTCCATGAGGTCATTGATCGCTGCATCCACCGTTGGAGCGCTCATATATCGATGGTGGCACTGGCTTCGCCAATCACGCGGACATGAGATGCGCGTGTCGCTGCCGTGCCGCGGTCTGGCGGCACGGTCGGCGGCCAGCGTCCGTTGCGGGGCCGATCATCGGCGCCGGGGCGTGCCGTGCGTCCCGCGCTGGTGGTCAACTTCGGGCGAGGACCCGTCGTGGACACGGACGCTCTGACGGCAGAGGTCGTCTCGGGCAGGCCGCGAACGCGCTGATCACACCACACATCGGCGGAAACGCCTTCGAACCACCAATCCGTAAGCTGCTGGCGAAGCAGTTGTCCGCCCTCGCCGAGGGCCGGGCGCCGGCCAACCTCGTCCAGGCGGGACCGTTCCAGAAGTCCGCCACGGACGGCGAGAACTCATTCTTCGCGATGTCAGCACAGCACGGCGACCCGTCAAAGGAGCCGCGGTCATGAAAAAACGGGCTTTGGTGAATTCTCGCCGCCGCGATCTTCATACAGCCAAGACCCGCACCGAGTGCCCGGTACCTGCCGCTTCGCGCCCAGAGACCGAATACGGGCAGGCGCGCGGATTACACGAGGGGGCGGTCCTTCCCGGCGTGAATGTGCAGCCGGTGACATGGCAGCGGGAAACATGCCCCGCCGGACTCAACGCCGCGATCGGGCAGTGAATTACTACGGCGCGGCCGGCCGAGCCGACACCGGGCAAGAGAACAAACGGCAGCGCCTCCGTTCAAGTACGTCTGAACGGAGGCGCTGTGTTTCTATCTCCCGGCTTTCTGGTTCAGCGATGCCTAAGGGATGAAACTCGCTCGGCGAAGCCTTCTTCGCCGGAACTTAGCCCTTTGTGGCGCCTGCCGTCAGTCCTGCTACGACGTATTTTTGCGCGAAGAGGGCAACCATCATGACCGGGACGGTGATCAGCACTGAAGCTGCCATGAGGCCACCCCAATCGACTGACGCGTAGGCAGTGAAGTTTGAGATCGCCACGGGCAGAGTGCGTGTCTCCTGGTTGGACAGTACAAGAGCGAACAGGAAGTTGTTCCAGCTGAAGATAAACGACAGGATCGCCGCCGTTGCGATGCCCGGGGTGGCCAGGGGCAGGGTGATTCGTGCAAAGGAGCCGATGCGCGTCAGCCCGTCCACCTGTGCCGATTCCTCCAGCTCAAGCGGCATTCCTTCGAAGAAGCTGGCCAGGATTGCCACGACCAGCGGCATGGTGACGAAGATGTGGGTGAGGATAAGGACGCCGTAAGACCCCACGATTCCGAGCTGGGAAAAGACGTAGTACCAGGGCACCAGCAGGCTGACGCCGGGGATGACGCGGGCGAGCAGGAGGAAAGCGGTCGCGTTGGTGACCTTGAACCGGGCGATGGCGTAGGCAGCAGGCACGCCAACCAGCAAGGCGACGGTGGTGGCGCCGGCGGCGACGATGAAGCTGTTGAGGATAAACGGCAGGAACTTCTGGGTGTTGATGACGTTGTTGTAGTTTTCCAGCGTCGGCAGGAAGTCGAAGGTCTTGGCAGGGTTGGTGATGTCCAAGCTGGTTTTCAGGGAGGCCAGGAGCATCCAGACCAGCGGGGCGACGAGCACGAAGACGACGGCGATGATGCCGAGGACCCTGAGTCCGGTCATGATCCGTCGTGAAGTAGGCTCCTTGCGCATCTTTTGGGGGACGAGGGCGGGAAGGGCTGGCCTTTGGGTTTGCGTGAGGCTCATCAGACCCGGTTTCCTTTCTTTCGTGCCAATGCCAGAAGGGACAGCACGATGAGGATGAGCATGAAGAACAGGATCAGCAGGGCGGAGGCGCTGCCGTACTGGGAGTATTCGAAGCTTTCGCCGTAGGCGAGGATGTTCAGGGTTTCGACCTCGTTGTTGGATCCGCCGCCCCGGCCCTTGGTCGTGTACAGGATGTCGAAGGTCTTGAGTGCGTCGATGGCACGTAGCAGGACAGCGGCGATGATTGCGGGCATCAGCAGGGGTACGGTGATGTGGCGGAAGCGCTGCCAGGCGTTGGCGCCGTCGACGCGTGCGGCCTCATCCGGGTCTTCGGGCAGGGCTCCCAAGCCCGCGAGCAGGATGAGCACCATCATGGGGGTCCACTGCCAGACATCGACGAAGATCAGGGTGTTCAACGCCTGTTCCTTGGACGAGATCCAGCCCTGTGGGCTGAGGCCGAGCCATCTCATCACTTCGTTGGCGAAGCCAATGGAGGGCTCGAAGATGAGGAGCCACATCATGCCGACAGCCACCGGGGTTGCCACGAGCGGCAGCAGGATCAGGACCCTAACGAAACCCTGGCCCTTGAACGGTTTGCGCAGCATCAGCGCAATGGCCAGGCCCAGGATCAGCTCGATGAGGATCGCGAACGTGGTGAAGTACGCGGTTCTTCCTACCGCGGGCCAGAACCGTTCGAAATCGGTGAGCCAGTGCACATAGTTGTCCAGCCCCACGAAGTCCTTGGGCCGGTTGATGGACCCTGCAGCATCGGTGAGGGATAGATAGACCGTGTAGCCGATCGGGAAGGCGATCAGCACAACCACGAAGATCACAGCGGGGCTGATGAAGAGCAGCTTCATATGGCGGTCGGCCCACTGTCCGAATGCCGATGTGGGCTGAATCTTGCGGGGGGAAATTGCGGTAGCAGTCATCGTTGTTTCCATCACCTTGTCAGTTGCAGGGTCTGTGGTGGGCGGCCTGGCCGGCCCACCACAGACCGGAGCAGCTATTACTTGGATTCCTTGTCCAGCAGTTCCTGGAACGATTGGTTGGCCGCCGTTGCGGCAGTGGCAACGTCTCCGCCTTCGATGGCGGTGACCACCGGTCCGCCCACGAATTCGCGGGCGCGGGCTACCTGTTCAAGCTGTGGCCGGTCGTGGCCCACACCGGTCGCGGCGATCCCCTGGACAATCTTGACCAGGCCTGCCGGGAACTTGGCGGTTGCTGTCGAGTCATCCCAGGTTGACTGGCGGGGTGAGGGAACGGTGTCACTTACCATCAGTTTCTTGAACATTTCCTCGCTCGTGGCCCACTTGATGAAGTCGAATGCGGCGTCCTTCTTCTTGGAAAATTCGCTGACTCCGGCAACCCAGGGAACGATGTTGTACGGCTTTGAACCGGCCGGGCCGGCAGGGAACGAGCCGTAGGCCACGGTGTCGATGACGTTGCTCTTGGTCTTATCCAGGAAGTTGTAGGCCTGGCTGTCAGCGTCCAGGTAGAAGGCCGCGTTTCCCTGGGCGAAGATGGCAGAGGCCTCGACGAAGCCCATGTTGGTGGCACCCGGAGGGCCCGCTGTCTTGAGGAGGTCACCGTAGAAGGTGAAGGCCTTGACGGCTTCAGGGCTGTTGATGGTTGCCTTGCCGTCCTTGGCGAAGTCGCCCCCGAAGCTGTAGAGGAACGACGAGAACTGTGTCACGGACGGGACTTTCTGGCCGCGCATGGTGATGCCGTAGAAGCCCTTGGCGGGGTTGTTCAGCTTGACGGTTGCGGCCTTGAGCTCATCCAGGGTCTTTGGCACTTCGATGTTGTTGGCTTTGAGAATGTCGGCACGGTAGTACATGACGTGACGTTCCGTCATGAGGGGAATGCCGTAGATCTTCCCGTCCAGGGAGGCTGCTTCCTGTGCAGGCTTCTGGAAATCACTCCATTTCCAGGACGCGTCCTTTGACGTGTACCCCGTGAGGTCCGTCAGCCACTTGTTCCGCGTGAATTCCCGCATGACGTCTTGCGGCTGGTAGACCATGACGTCAGTGTCGGCGCTGCTGGCGTTCAATTTCACTTTGTACTGATCGTTGAGCTGTTCGTTGCCGAACGTCTCAATGTTGACCTTGATGCCGGTCTGTTTTTCGTATTCCGGCAGCAACTTCTTGATGCCGGCAGCCCACGGGTTGTTCCCTGAAACGATGCTCAGGGAAGTCACCTTCTGCTCCTGCTGCGCGGATCCGCCGCCGCAGGCAACCGTCGAGGCCGCCAGCGCAAGGCTGAGTCCGAGTCCTGCCGCCAATCTGAGGTTCTTCTTCATTGAATTTCCCTTTCGGATTTATGGTGCAAAGTGGTGGTCCAGCGGTTTCAGCGCGTGGTCACCCGTGGCTGGTTCTGCAGGTTCTTCGGTTCACTTCCGGTAAAGACGTCGATGATCGCCTGGGCGGTGACGAGGCCGACGGTTCTGTAGGCCTCGACGGTGTCCGCGGCGGCGTGAGTTGTGGCCAGAACGTTGTCCAAACTCAGAAGGGGGTTGTCCGGTGAAACGGGCTCCGACTCCCACACGTCCAAGGCTGCACCTGCGATCTGTCCTGACTGCAGCGCCTGGAAGAGGGCAGTTTCGTCCACGAGCCCGCCGCGGCTCGTGTTGATCAGCACGGCAAGCGGCTTCATGAGCGCGAGGGCTTTGGCGTTGATCATGTGGTGCGTGTCCGGTGTGTGCGGCGCATGGACACTGATCAGGTCCGCGCGTGCCATCACCTCGTCGAACGGCATAATCTCGACACCCAGCGCCTTGGCCGCTTCGGCGTCAGCGTAGGGGTCGGAGGCGATGATCCGCAGATCGAAGCCGGAGATCCTGCGGGCCACTAAGCGGGCAATGGCACCGAAGCCCACCAGCCCGAGGGTCTTTCCAGACAGTTCGGAGCCGGTGTACCGGTCCCAGCGGCCGCCGCGGATGTCCTTGTCCATGATGGCGATCCTGCGCTGAAGCGAGACCAGCATTCCGACGGCAAGTTCGGCCACGGCGTTGGCGTTGCCGCCCGGGACGTTGCAAACGAACGTGCCATTGGCGGCGGCGGCGTCGAGGTCCAGGTTGTCCAGCCCCACGCCGAGCCGGCCGATCGCGCGGAGGTTCAGTGCGAGGCTCAGGACCTGCTCGTTCCAAAGCTCCACGCCGGCCACTGCGCCGTGGATTTGGCCCAGGTGCGGCAGCATGTCCTCGAATGTGTACGGCCGTTCGCCGGGGTTTTCGATGAGCGAGAACCCGGCGTCGAGAAGCAGTTCCCGGCCTTCAGGGCACAGCTCGGCATATCTGACCGGTCCGATCAGGATGCTCTTGCCGGCACCGATCGGACCTGTTTTTGGGGCGGTCATTTTGTCTCCTAGCATGGTGGTTCTGGACGTCCGCGTCTGCGCGGATGTCGGCTGGAATCAGGAGTGCTGAAAGTGTGGCCGCGGCGTCGCGGTGCGACCCTCCGCGTTCATTTCGCTGAGGAACAAGTCCCTGGTTCCCTGGAGGTGGCGCCCGATTGCACGGCGGGCCTTCTCCTGGTCTCCCGAGCGGAAGATCCGCAGGAGTTCTTCGTGCGAGACGACGGCGGCGTCCAGATCATCGGGTGATTTGTTGGACAGCTGCAGGATCGCAGTGAAGGTCTTCTCGTACAGGCCCCAGACGTGGCGAACCCGGCGGTGGCCGGAGATGGCGTAGATGCCTCCATGAAATGCCATGTCGGCGACGGCGAAGTCGTGGGAGTTCCGCCGCTCGGCGGCGTCGCGCATGGCGTCGATCAGGGTCTCCATGTGGGCCCAGTCCGCCGGGACTGCAGAGCCGATAGCGGTCGCCGCCGCCAGCGATTCGATGGCTGCGCGCAGGCTGAGGAGTTCTTCGATGTCGCCGTCGGTGAGCCCCACCACGAGCGTTCCCCGCTTGAGCGAGAGGACAAGGCCTTCGTCCTCAAGTTCCCGCAGGGCCTCGCGCACCGGTCCGCGGCTGACGCCGTATTCCGCGGCCAGGGCACCTTCGACGAGATGCGTGTCCGCACGCAGCGAGCGGCTGAGGATGCGCAGGCGAAGGTCGGCGGCGACCTGGTAGCCCAAGCTGGGCTGCCGGATGGGCTGCACTCTTTCCACCAAAGCTCCTTTGCTAACCAAAAACCGCTAACCAAAAACCGTTTACCGTTAACGAAACCATATAGGACGTGTTTATGAAGCGCAACACACAAAAAGGCGCCGCCGCTCCCGAACGGGAGCGGCGGCGCCTTGTGTGCCGTGCCGGCGCAAACTGCTAAGAGTTCAGGTGACTGATTGGAATGGAAGCAGCGACGATTCCCCGGCGTTGCCAGGAGTAGGACACCACGAGACGGTCACCGGAGACGGTGATGGTGGGGTACGAGTATTCACCCTGTCCGGTGGTGACCACGCCGGAAGCAGCCGCGGCGCCGGGCCGCAGCCCGCCGCCGTCGGTAGGCGGGGGTCCGTCTCCGATCGGAGTTGTGCCGTCCTCTAGCGTGACCGCGTAGGCCCAGGTTTCGCCGTCGTCGTCTGAAATGGAGAGGCCCAGCGGGCACCGGGGCCCCCAGTCACCGTCCACGGGGTTGTGCGCGCAGACCAGCCGGCCATCGGGGAGAACGGCGACATCCAGTCCGCTGTTGTTGTTCGGCAGCCCCACCGGCCGTGCCTCGGTGAACATCGGTTCCGCGGCATCGCTGCCTCCAGCCGATCGGCTGAGGAAGGCACTGCCTTCGCTGCTGCGGCACAGCAGGCTGATGCCGCCCCGTTGGTTTTTCCACAGGGCGGGCTGGATGATTCCGGCACCACGCAGCCGGTCCCGGTCAACGGGGACCGGGACGGCTGTCCACGAGCGCCCCGAGTCATCGCTAATGTCCACGAAGCTGCTCCAGGCTGTCTCGCCCGGCGCGTCGCCCCAGGCCTCGAGCGACGACGGCGCAAACCAGCGGCGCCCCACGGCGAGAGGCTGGTTCTTGACCGGCCCCCTGCCGCCGGCGTCGCCGGGCACCAGCTCGGCAGCCGGCGACCAGGTCACCCCGTCGTCGGTGGACGTGCGGTAGTACGTCTGCCAGCCGGAGATCAGCGGCCCCTTTTTATAGAACAGCCACAGCAAGCCGTCGGGATCGTGGGCAAGGACCGGGTTCCAGTGTGCGACATCCTCGCCCTCGTCGATGCAGACCGGGGCGCTCCAAGCGACCAGGTCAGTGGAGGCTGAGAGCCGGATGTGGTTGTCCGGCGTGCCTTCTGCTGTTCCGGCAAAGAACGCAACGAGGAACCGTGGTCCGGACCTGATGATGGCTGAGGCGTGGCACTGGGTCCAGGCGGGGCTGTCCACTGTGACGAAGCTGCGGGTCACGTGTTCGCTGACCTTGGGGAAGGCCGAAGGGAGCACCTCTGACATCAACGGACCTGCCGGGAGGAGGCCATCTGCCGGGCGTCAGCCTCGCTTGCCGCGTCCTTCAGGTCCTTCTCCGCCTGCTGTGCGCCGGTCAGGAACAGGTTCCGCTTGAAGGTTTCGGGTGCCAGCCAGACCGAGACCATGCTGATAGCGGCGCCAACCATGACGTATCCGGCCACCAAGGGCCAGTTGGTGCCGTTTTCTCCGGCCAGCATCGTAGCAATGAACGGCGTCAGTCCGCCGGCCAGGATGGAGGCGATTTCACGCCCCGCGGCGGCGCCGCTGTAGCGGCGGTCTGCGGGGAACAGCTCGGCGAAGAACGCGGGCTGGATGGAGTTGATCGCATTGTGGCCGAGGTTCAGAACCAGAATGTAGCCCAGCAGGATCAGGGCGAAGACCCCGCTGTGCAGCAGTCCGAAGAAAGGGAACGCCATGACGAACACAACGGCTGAGCCGAAGAAGTAGACAGGCCGGCGCCCAATGCGGTCGGAGAGCTTGGCGAACAGGCCATGTGCGGGGAAGGACAGGATAGCCATGATGAAGATGGCCAAGGTGAGCTGTTCCTTGGGGATGCCCAGGTTCTTGGGGCCGTAGGACAGTGCGAAGACGGTGAGCAGGAAGTAGGGGAGCGCTTCAGCAAACCGGAGTCCCAGAATCAGCAGGAGGTTCCGCCAGTCATCAAGGAAGACGCTGGCCAGCGGTCCGCGTGCCGGCTTCGCGCCGGCCTGGGCAAGCCCTGCCGTGGCCGAACCGGTGTTTGCGGCGTCGATGCGTGAGGCTTCGGCCGCTTTGGCGGCTACTGCCTCTGTGAAGACCGGGCTTTCCTTGAGGCTGCGGCGCATGTACATGCCGACCGCGAGCACCACTGCGGAGAGAAGGAAGGGGATCCGCCAGCCCCAGGCGATCTGGTCGGCCTGGGGGAGCAGGAAGACCAGGCCGAAGACGCCGGTGATGAGGATCTGTGCGGAGAACCCGCCGGTGTTAGGCCAGGCGCTGAAGAATCCGCGACGGTTCTGGGGTGCGGATTCGAGCACGATGATCATGGAGCCGCCCCATTCACCGCCGACGGCGAAGCCCTGGACCAGCCGGAGCAGGACGAGGATGATGGGCGCCCAGATGCCGATCACGTCATAGCTGGGAATGAGGCCGATCAGGAACGTGCACGCGCCCATGATGCCCAAGGTCAGGATCAGGGTGGACTTGCGGCCCACGGTATCGCCGCGGCGCCCAAAGAACATGCCGCCCAGGGGCCGGGCAAGGAACCCGACGGCGAAGGTTCCGAAGGCCGCGAGGGTGCCTACAAAGCCGTCAGCGCTGGGGAAGAACACATGCGGGAAGGCGATGGCTGCTGCGGTTCCGTAAACGAGGAAGTCGTAGTACTCCAGCGTGTTGCCGATGAAGCTTGAAGCCGTGACTTTGCGGACGTACTTCTTCTCCGCCGCGGTCTGAATGGTGCTCATAGTTAATCGTCCTTGATTGAGAGCGGGTCTGATTTATCGTGAAGCCACCGCATTGATGCGGTCAATGGCAGAGGCGATGTCCTGCTGAAGCCCTGGGGCGACGGCGTCAATGCTCATGCGGACAGTACCGCCGGGCAAGCCCCGGTGGGTGATGCCGAATTTCAGGGCGGCAATGCTGGGGCCCAGCAGCGGCACAAGGGTTTCTATGTCTGCCTGGGCCGCGGCAGCGGCTGCTGCATCGTTTGCGCGGACGGAGTCCCGGTAGGCTGCCCACGGTTCGGGGCAGACAGCTGAGACACCAGACACCGTGCCCTGCCCGCCCAACGCGAGGATGTTCGGGAGGTCGGCGTCATTTCCTGACCACAGTTGGAATCCTTCGGGCGCGGCCGCCAGGTACTCACGGACACGCTTGGAGGCGGCGCCCGAGACCTTGATGCCGTCGATGCCGGACTCCGAGACCAGGGCGGGCAGATCCTCCGGCTGAATGTCCGTGCCGGCTACTTCGGGGAAGACGTACGCGTACAGGCTGTCCTGGCCGGCAGCATCCCGCAGGGCCTTGTAGTAGGCGGCGACGCCGGCGGCGGATGCGGTGAGGAAGTACGGCGTGATGGCCGCGAACCGCTGCGCTCCGATTTCCTTCGCTGCCAGCAGGAGGCTAACGGCCTGCTGCGCGGACGGCGCTCCCACGTGGGCAACGACGCGCTCGGGACCGAAGGCCGCGAGGGACTCGCGGATGACCTCGATCCGCTCGCCATCGGTCAGCGCAGGGAATTCGCCCGTAGTTCCGGCGGCGAAGACGCCGTCCACCTGGTGGCTCAGCCGCTCAAGGTTGCTCCGCAAGGCAGGAAGGTCCAGGATCCCGTCCTGCGTGAAGGGGGTGGGAATGGCCGAGAGGATTTCGGGAACTGTGGTCACGGATTGACTCCATTGTCTGGGAGAGGGAACAAATCGAATTCTCGTTAACCGTTAACGGAGAACGATAGGATCACCATACACGGGCTCCCGGCAGCGCGCCACAGGTGGCTTTCCGAAGTGCGTGGCGTCCGGGGGCAGAACTGAAGGCCGCCTCCGGAGGGGCGGCCTTCAGTTGGGCAGGATGCTGCGCCTTGGATCTTAGGTCGAGGCGGCCTCAAGTTGCAGCCAGAAGGGTTCGAGTGCCGTTGTCATGCGCTGCTGGGAGCCGGCAAGGTGCTCCTCCAGCTGTGCCGTGAGCTCCGCCAGCTTGGTCGCCTTGGCCAAGTCCAGCAGTACGGCGTGGTCGTCGGCTGAAGGACGGAGGTCGACGTCCTGTTCATTGGTGACGTCGAGCATGGCGCCGAAGGTGGGGCGGTACTGCTCCCACATTGACTGAAGGCGTGAATGGCCTGAGAGCCGATAGAAAGTACCGTGGAAGGCCAGGTCATGTCCGGCAAAGGTGTGCCAGTCCCGCTTGGCCGCAGCGGCATACATGGCATCGAGCTCTACCTGGGATGCGTTCCACCCGCCGGCTCCGGTGCGCTCAGCCGCCAGCTTCATAGCCAGCTTTTCCATCGACGTCCGCAGCGAGTACAGCTCCTCAACGTCGGTGCGGGAGAAGCCGCGAACGAAGAACCCGCGACGGCGGTCGTCCAGGAGCCCTTCGGAGCTGAGGATCTTCAGTGCATCGCGGACCGGCCCGCGGCTCACGTCATATGTTTCGGCCAGCGCATCTTCCACAAGGTGGCTGCCAACGGCCAGCTCGCCGCGGATGATGTTGCGCCGGAGCTGGTCGGCGAGCCGTTCGCCCATCGTCGCAAGACGGAGATTCGACTGCACTGACTTTCCTTCGGTCGGAGTTGCTGGTCCTTCTATTCTGCCCCACCGGCAGGTCCGCTTGCCGCTCCTTGCGCTCTGCGCGGCCCTGCCTTACAGTTTCGTTAACGGTTAACGAACGCTGGCGTTTCGACGGGGCGAGCGGTTTCCCCTCGGCGAAAGGACAGACGCAGTGACGCGTATTGCAGTAGTTGGCAGCATCAACATGGATCTTGTGGCGGTGACAAAGCGCAGGCCGCTGCCTGGTGAAACTGTGACCGGAGATGAGTTCTTCACCGTCCCGGGAGGCAAAGGGCTGAACCAGGCGGTCGCTGCCGCCAAGGCCGGCGCCGGGGTTTCGTTGCTCGGAGCCGTCGGATCGGACGCCTTTGCCGCCGAAGTGCTGGCCGCGCTCGCCGGCCTCGGAGTGCCAACGGGCGGCATCACCCACCACCCGGGAAGCACCGGCGTCGCCCACATCGTGGTGGATGGTGCTGCCCGGAACTCCATCATCGTCATTCCCGGCGCAAACGGGCTCATGACGTCCTTGACGAGTCCCCAGCAGGAGGCCATACGAACGTCCGACGTGCTGCTCCTCCAGCAGGAATTGCCGCTGTCCATTGTTGAGGAGGCAGCTGAGTACGCGGCCGCACACGGCGTCGCCGTCGTTCTGACGCCCGCCCCCGTCCGGCCGCCGAACCGCAGGATCCTCAGCCTTGTTGATGTCCTGGTGCCCAATGAACACGAGGCGCTGGAGCTCTGTGCCCAGCTTGGCGATGAGGCGGCAGGTCCCTTGGAGGCTGCCGGGATCCTGGCGCGGTACGCGAAATCAGTGGTGGTCACGCTGGGAGACAAGGGTGCGCTCTGGGTCGGAGAGGACATCCGGCACCATGTCCCGGCAGTAGCCGTGGACGCCGTGGATACCACCGCGGCAGGGGACACTTTCGTGGGCGTCCTCGCCGCCGTCGGGCTCGCTGACGGACAGCCGACGGCGGCGGGGCTGCAGCTGGCCTCCGCGGCTGCTGCGCTGGCCTGCCAGCGAAGGGGCGCGTCGTCGTCCATGCCCACGTGGCAGGAGATCAACGGGTTCCCGGAGGACGCAAAGTGAAGACAAAGGCTGTTTTCGGCATTGATATCGGCACCGGCAGCTCGAAGGCCATTCTCACCACGCTGGACGGGCGGGTGATCCGGAGTGCGAGCAGGCAGCACAGCGTCCTGGTGCCTGAACCGGGCAGGGCCGAAATGGACGCCGGAATGTGGTGGGACGAGCTGACCGACATGGCGCACGAGCTTCTCGCCGAGGGCGATGTCGACGTCGTCGCCGCGGGGGTCAGCGGAATGGGACCCTGCGTCCTGGTCACGGACGGGAACGACACGCCGCTGCGGAACGCGATCCTCTACGGCATCGATGTCCGGGCCACAGCCCAGATCGAGCAGCTCACCGCCGAATGCGGCGGAACGGCGGAATTGCTCAAACGCTGCGGGTCCGCACTGTCCACCCAGGCTGTCGGCCCTAAGCTGCGCTGGCTGGCCGACAACGAACCCGAGGTGTTCGCGCGGGCACGCCGGCTCTATATGCCGGCGTCGTGGCTGGCGCACAGGCTCACGGGGGCCTATGTTCTGGACCACCATTCCGCCAGCCAGTCGACTCCGCTTTATGACACGCAGGCGCAGGAATGGTACGCGCCCTTCTCGGCGATTGTGGCCCCGGACCTCGAGCTGCCGGAACTGCTCTGGCCCTCCGACATTGCCGGCCACATCACGGCCGGGGCGGCGGCGGAATCGGGACTTCCCGAAGGCATCCCCGTGATCACCGGGACCATCGACGCCTGGACTGAGGCCGTCAGCGTGGGCGCCCAGGGCGTCGGGGACCTCATGCTCATGTACGGCACCACCATGTTCCTCATCAATACCGTGGCCTCGGCGGTCAGCTGCGAGGGCCTGTGGGGGACCGTCGGCGCCTTCAAGGGAACGCGGAACCTCGCTGGGGGCATGGCAACCTCCGGGGCAATCACCAGCTGGCTCCGGCAACTGTGCGGAGACGCGGACTACGCCGAACTCCTGGAGCTGGCCGCGGGGTCCGGCACCGGCGCACGCGGACTGCTGATGCTTCCCTACTTTGCCGGTGAACGCACTCCCATTGCCGACCCCTATGCACGGGGCGTGATTGCGGGGCTGAGGACAGATCATGGGCGGGGAGACCTCTACCGGGCCGCATTGGAAGCCACCGCGTTCGGCGTGCGGCACAACGTCGATGCCATCGAGGCCGCAGGGGGCGACATACGGCGGATCGTGGCCGTAGGCGGCGGGACGCAGGGAGGGCTCTGGACACAGATAGTCTCCGACGTCACCGGACTTCCGCAGGTCATCCCCAGCGTGACGGTCGGCGCCAGCTTCGGTGCCGCCTTCCTGGCCGCCGGCGCGATGGGCCCGGCGGACATCGCTAACTGGAATCCGCCGGCCGGCATCATCGAACCGGACGCGGACACCCACACCCGGTACAGCGAGCTCTATGAGCTGTACCTCGAGCTGTATCCCGCCACGAAGAACATCGTCCACAGGCTTGCAGGGCAAGGCTGACCTGCCCGCCTGAAACCGGCGCCATATTCAACGAAAGGTACTACCCCATGACCAGTTACGCCTTCCCGGAAGCCCTCACGCTGCCCCAAGCCGCCGACCGGACTGTTTACACGCTCGCCAGCGGGGACCTGAGGCTCAGCGCCAACACCAGCTGCTGGGCCGCCCAGCAGCAGCTCGAGCAGGACTTTTCCGCCGCCGTCGAAAGCCTTGGCTTCCAGGTGGAACGGGCCCACGGGGTCAACCCCGCCACCGGGCACGGCCTCATCGACAGCCAGCGGATGGGCATGGACGTTTTCAGGAACATCCCGCCCACGGCTCCGATTGTGGTGGTGGAAGCGGTGTGGCAGTACTCGCACCACGTCCTTGCAGGGCTCCGGAGCCACCAGGGCCCCATCCTGATCGTCGCGAACTGGTCCGGACAGTTCCCGGGTCTCGTCGGGCTCCTCAACCTGACGGGATCGCTGACCAAGGCAGGGGTGGAGTACTCCGCGCTCTGGAGCGAAGACTTCACCGACGACTGGGCCTTGGGCAACCTCAAGGAGTGGCTGGCGAGTGGCCGCATCGTGCACGACGAGTCCCACGTCCGGGACCTCCCTTCGCTGCGCGACACGGAGGAGACTCGTCTGGGCCGGGCGCTGGCCAGGCAGTTGAAGGAGCAGAAGGCCATCATCGGCATCTTCGACGAAGGATGCATGGGCATGTACAACGCCATCATCGACGACGAGATGCTCAACCCGCTGGGCATCTACAAGGAACGCCTTTCGCAAAGCGCGCTGTTCGCCGAAATGAACCAGGTCGGCGACGACGAGGCCGAAACAGTCAAAAAGTGGCTCGACGACGCAGGATTCACCTTCCATTTCGGCACCGACGAGGCCACCGAACTGACCCCGGCGCAGGTCCGGAGCCAGTTCAAGATGTACATCGCTGCTGTCCGACTCGCCGACGACTTCGGGGCGGACGCCATCGGAATCCAGTACCAGCAGGGACTCAAGGACCTGGTGCCGGCGTCGGACCTCGCCGAGGGTCTCCTGAACAACGTTCAGCGCCCGCCCGTGTTTTCCCGTGACGGGTCCCGCGAACTCTTCGAGGGCCGCGCACTGCCGCACTTCAACGAGGTGGACGAGGGCGTGGCTGTCGACGCGCTGGTGACCAACCGGATCTGGACAGCAATGGGCCTTGACCCGGCCAACACACTGCACGACGTTCGTTGGGGCGAGGAGTACGACGGCGAATTCGTCTGGGTGTTTGAGATCTCCGGATCAGTGCCGGCGTCCCATAACGGCGGCTACGACAAGTCGTACTCGATGCGCCAGCCAGCTATGTTCTTCCCGAAGGGTGGCGGCACGCTGTCTGGTGTCTCGAAGCCTGGGGAGATCGTCTGGTCACGGGTGTTCATCATGGACGGCGAACTGCACCTGGACCTTGGGCGGGGCCATGTGGTCCAGCTCCCGGCGGAGGAAACGCAGCGTCGCCTCAACGCAACCGATCCGCAGTGGCCCATCATGCATGCGGTGCTGAACGGCGTGAGTCGCGACCAACTGATGGCCCGGCACAAGGCCAACCACGCGCAGGTGGTCTACGCTCCGGACGCCGAGACGGCTGACAAAGCGCTGACCGCAAAGGCTGCCTTCTTCGAGGAACTGGGCGTGAAGGTCCACCTGTGCGGCAACGTTTCGCTCTGAGGTAATCACAGCGACAAACATGACCGGGGTGGGTTCCGGCGGCTGGGCACATCTGGCAAGGTGCGGGACCGTCGCCGGAACCGTCGATGCGGGGGTCTATCAACACCGATTTGGCCGTGCCTCGTGCCACGGACGTTCACCGCCAATTTGGAGGGTCTGCAGCGTTTGGGTGCCAGCTTTTTCGCAGGGTTCGCAACCCACAGTTGTCGCCTGGGGGAATCGCGCAGAAGAGTTACCCGCGGGACGAGGAGGTCTCGTGGTCAGGAGTCGGGTCTCGGAACCGCATGAGGGTGACGATCGGTGCAGCTGCGTTGGCCTGCGCCCCACGCCGAGGAGGCGCAGACCATGTCCGAGGAATCTGCAGACACAAGCGGGATCGCGCGGCGCACGATACTGCGCCTGGGCGCGGCCGGGGGCGCCGGCGCCGCACTCGTGGCGGCGCAGGCCTGGGCCGCTCCGCTGCTGGCTCAGCGGGGGCTGCTCTCACCGGACGGCGCTTTCGCCGCCGCGTCGACGGCGCTTGGTGACGGGTTGTTCTACATTGAAAACTTCCCCACGAGCCCGCTGATCATCTCGCCGTTCAGCGACCCGCTGCGCATCCCGAAGGCGCTGGCACCGGTGCCGAAATCCGTCTTCAGCGCCTGGCGGAATCCGCCGGGACCCGGACCGGGCCAGCAGAACTCGCTGCGCAACGAACGGCACCAGGTCTGGACGAGCCAGGTCGGCCTGCCAGACCCGATCGTCTACAAGATCAACCTGCTTCTGCGGACCCACTCGTTCACTACGTCGCAGGTGCTGCCGATCGACTCGAACGGCAGGCCGGCTGTCTCGTTCGATGCTTCCGGCAGGAAATTCGCCGCCGGCACGAAGCGGACCCTGCCTCCGAGCACGATCTACGCGTTCAACGGCACCTTCCTTGGGCCGATGATCAACGCCGAGTACGGCAGGCCGGTCCTGGTCCGGTTCGAGAACCACCTTGACGAGAACCCGCTGAACCTGGACCGCCAGGACTTCGGCTCCCCGGACTTTTCCTTCCTGACCCACCTGCACAACGGCCACTCGGCACCGGAGAGCGACGGTAACCCGCACTATTCGATGGTGGCAGGGCCGAGGCACCCGGGCTTCAGGCCGCGGACGTCTGTCGACAACCTGTACCTGAACCGGCCCGCCGGCAACGATGACCGTGAGAAGCAGAGCTTCTTCTGGTTCCACGACCACACGATGAACCACACCGGCTCGAATGTGTACAAGGGCATGGTGGGCCTGTACCCGATCTATGACCCGAAGAACGGCACGGACATGGGTGACGAGCGGCGGGGGCTGCGTCTGCCGGGGGTCCGCATGAACAACCCGGACGGATCCTTCGACGTCAAATACGATATCCCGCTGGCCTTCACCGACTTCCGGTTCGACGACGGCGTGACCACGCATGAGGATGTCCACGACGGGCTGGGCGAGTTCCCGGCCGCCAAGAACCCGGCCAAGCATCCGGAGTGGTGGGGCAAGACGTTCTACAAGCACTTCCCCAACCACGGATTTGTGGGCGACGTTTTCACTGTGAACGGCACGGCCTCCCCGGTGCTGACGGTGAAGCGGCGCAAGTACCGCTTCCGGTTTCTGGACGCCTCCGTAGCCCGGATCTATGAGTTCAAGCTGATGACCTCAACCAGGGGACCCAAGACCGCCGTTTCCCTCGGCTACAACGGCGACGAACTCCAGGGCCAGTACCGCATCGAGGACGGCCAGCAGTGCATGCAGTTCACCCAGATTGCCACGGACGGCGGGCTCCTGCCATTCCCCATCAAGCGGGATTCCTTTGAGCTGTGGCCGGCCAAGCGCCGCGAGGTGATCGTTGATTTCACGCGGTACCAGGACGGCACGCCCACCACCAAGGGCGACGTCATCTACCTGACGAACGTCATGAAGATGCCCAACGGCCGGATCTGGGCCAACTCGTCCCGGTTCTCACCCGACCCGAAGTACAAGGTGCCGGTCCTGAAGATCGTGATTGGCGACAACGCTCCTGACGACAGCCAAATCCCGGCGGCCCTGCGTCCGCTTCCGCCGCTGCCAGGCAACTGGCAGAACTTGTTGGACAACCGCCTGATCTTCGAGGTGCAGCGCGGGAGCGCGGGCGGGGAGCTCGAATGGCTCATCAACGGCAAACCCTTCGACCCGGCGAACGTGCTGGCAAGCCTGAAAAACCCTGCCGGCCGCACACCCCTGGCCCAGCAAAAGAAGGGCAGCTTCAACCTCTGGGAGCTCCGCAACGGCGGCGGCGGCTGGGTGCACCCCGTGCATCTGCACCAGGAGGAGCACCGGACCGTCATGCGCAACGGCAAGGACGTGACCCGCACGGTGGATCCGGGGCACCCCGATGACGCCTCGAGGGAAGACACCGCAGCGCTCGATCCCGGCGAGTCGGTGATTGTCTACCGGGGATTCAGGGACTTCACGGGGCCGTATGTGGGGCATTGCCACAACCTGGCGCACGAGGACCACGCCATGATGTTCGCCTGGAAGGTCACGCCGTGACGGACGCCGCCCCGCGGGGCATATGTCGCTAAGCCTCTTTGCCCCGGCCGTTTCATAGCCTGACGGCACCTCGCACAAGGAAGTCGGGCGCGCCGAGGCATCCCTGGTCCGCAAGGCCCGGCAGGCGGGCCTGTCCTGGGAGGCGATTGCACTGTGCCTGGGGGTCAGTAAGCAGGCCGTCCACCGCAAATACGGAAAGCAATAGCCTCTCCTCACGGGAAGTATCATCCCGGCCGGCGGCAGGCGCCCATGAATCAGCTGGGCTATGCGGCCACCTCGCTGTTGACCGCTTCGCCCCGGGCCGGGCCCCATGGAATGTGGTGGCCGCATACCCAGTCGAAGTCGCCGGCCGTGCCGCGTGACAGCGAGCGGAAGACCGCCCTGAGGGCCAGGTCCTGGAAGACCCGCTGGAACTGGCCCCTGATCTTCGGCGCCGCATTCCGGCGCCCCCATTCCACCACCGCTTCTGCCCGGCCGCGGCGCTCCGATTCGTAGTGTGCCAAGGCCGGGGTAATGCCTTCCGCCCCGACGCCGAGGAGGCCGCCGCCCAGCGTGACGGCGTCCTCGATGGCCATGGAGGCGCCCTGCCCCGACGACGGCGAGGCCGCGTGGGCGGCATCGCCGACCAGGACCATTCGGCCGCGATGCCAACTCGGAATGGTGGGGAAGTCATAGGTCATGTACGGGGTGATGATGCCGTAGGTGGCTTCAATAATCGCGGCCATCGGTGTACGGTCCCCGGACACGAGACCCGTCAGCCAGTTCTTGAGTGCGGGAGCATCCAGCTCGGCAGCATTGCCGGAAGACCGCTGCAGCGGATTGGCGAACCACCAGATCCTACCGTCCGGGTCCGGCATGTAGCAGTAGAAACAGCGCTTGCCGAAGACCATTTTCATCCGGCCGGACTCAACGTCCAGTGCGGGTCCGCGGCCCGCCGGAACAATCCCGCCGGTGTTGAGCAGCGGGATGCTCCTGGGCTGCGGGGATGAAGGCGCAATGAGCGGGCGTACGGCGGACCGCAGTCCGTCGGCGCCTATCAGGAGGTGGCCGGAAGCGATGGTGTCGTCGTCGAAACGGGCGGTCACGCCATCGGACCCTTCCTCAACGGCCTGCAGGCGCTTGCCGTACTCGATGCGGGCGCCGCGCTCGACGGCCTCGTTGCGGAGCAGGGCGTAGAGCTCCGAGCGGGTCATGGTGCGGGCTGTGGTTCCGTCCGGCAGTGTGCCGCCGTAGTTGAAGTCGGCAAGGTGCCTCCCGGTGCTGCCCAGATACATCGACATGCGTGGCGTGCTGAAGCCCAGGCGGCGGGCGGCATTCTTGAGGCCAAGTGTTTCCAGGGCGTCGAAGCCGTTGACGGCGAGGGTCAGGAAGCCGCCCACGCCGTCGGACGGTTCGGGGTAAGCCTCATAGACCGTGGCCGCATGACCGGCCTTCCGGAGGGCAAGGGCGGTAGACAGCCCGGAAATCCCGGAGCCGATGATCAGGCAGTTCAACATGGCGACGTCCCATCAGGATATTATTTCGTTCGGATGAAAGAAATATAATTTCAGGCGGTGCCGGCGGTCAATCCCTTCGGTCAAACGAAATACTTTTGCTAGCCTCGGAACATGCAAACCGATCAGCGAGAAGCCCTGGTGGCCGCGGTGTACGAGTCGGGCCGGGAACTGTCGACGGCGGCCGTCATGTTCCACACGGCACTGTCCGAGCTGCGCGGGCTCTCCGCGACGGAAGGCAAGGCGATCGACATCCTCATGCGCTTCGGGCCCATGACGGCCGGCGAGTTCGGTGAACATTCCGGGCTCGCGCCTGCGTCAGTGACCGGATTGATGCGGCGGCTGGAGAGCAAGGGCGTCGCCCGCCGGGTCCGGCACACGGACGACAGGCGCAAGGTCCTGATCGAGCTCGTGGGCGACCAGGCAGCCGCGGCGGCACCCTACTTTGCGGACTTCATGGGCGGGCTGGCGGCACTCCTGGAGGGTTACAGCGACGATCAGCTGCGCACGATTGCCGACTATTCCACCCGGTCCGCCCGGATCCAGCAGGAGGCCGCGGGCCGGCTGGCCACGCCACCGTAGGCCGGGACGGCCTGGCGTGACCTTGGCTGCCTAGCCCACATCCGCGGGCTGGCCATCCCGATCGTGCGCGGGATGGGGCGGGCCGGGCGCCGCGCCGGTGCGCTGCGGCTGCCCGCACGTGGCGTTCCCTCTGGCGCGCGTTGGCTTGAGGTTGAAGGTGATGACGCCGACAACGATGAGGGTCAAGGCGACGGCAAGGGCCGGGGTGATGTGCTCGCCAAAGAGCGGGACCGCGACCACTGCCGTCAGGACCGGGCTCATGGCGCCGGTGGCGGCGGAAATACTGCTGCCGAGTGCGCGCACGGCGTAGGCGTAGCAGAGTGTGGACAGCAGCCCTGTCCCGACGCCCTGAAGCGCGGTGAACATCAGCACGTCGGGCAGTTTTGCCGTGCCGTCCGCCAGACTCGATGGCATGAGGCCGGAGATGGCGAGGCCGGCGGCGGCCAGCGCCGAGGGCGCGCAGATAAGAACGACGACGCCAACAGGGTCCAGTTGCGTGCGCCGGAGGCCGACCGTGAGCAGGGCCCAGGCCAGCCCGCCGGCGAGCAGCACGCCGATGCCGGCGAGCGTCGTCGCCGTCGTTGCCTGGAGCGCGCTCGCCGCGACACCCGTGACGATCGCGCCGAGGGCGAGCAGCTGCCGCCCGGGGATACGGCTGCGCCAGGCGAGAAAGGCGGCCGCGGTGACGAACAGGGGTACCGTGCCGGGCACGAGCAGGCCAGTCAGGCCCGCTGTGGTCAGGCGCGCCCCGAGTGCAAAGAGCAGGAAGTGCGGCAATCCGCCGACGAGGAGCAGGAGGAGTGCGTCTGGCTGCTCCCGCCGAAGTGCGCGCACCGTGGGTGGGATCCACGGAATGAGGAGCACCGCCGGCGTCAGGAAGCGGATAAGCGCGACATCGACCGTGGTCAGGCTTGATGCGCCGATTCCCTTGGCCGACAGCGCAAATGAGGACCAAAGAACAATCGTGGCGGCGAGAGCGCCTGCGCCCATCAGCCTCGTATGCACCTGGCTGTTCACCGGCAACTCCCTTCAATCTCCGTCTATGTGAGCAATGTTAGGGAAATGAGTCAGGCAGGCGATTGCCATTTCTGCTGAGAAATTGCCTTCCAGTAGTAGAATCTGCCAATGGTGACCATCGATGACATTGACCGGCATATCCTGCTTGAGCTGCAGCAGGACGGCCGGCTGACGAACCAGGAATTGGCGGACCGCGTGGGCCTATCGCCATCGCCGTGCCTTCGCCGCGTGCGGCATCTGCAGGACAGCGGAGTCATTGCGGGCTACACCGCCGTTGTGTCGCAGGGCGCGGTCGGGCTTGCCATCACGGCCTTTGCCCGGCTGACGCTCCTATCGCACACCCCGCAGGTCGTAGACGCGGTCGAGGCGAAGCTCCGCTCGGTCCCGGAAGTGGTCGAGGCCTACCTGCTCGCCGGTGATGACGACTATCTCGTCAAGATCGTCGTCGATTCGTTCGCCACCTACGAGGAGCTCCTGCGCAAGGACCTCCGCGCCATTCCGTCGCTCGCATCGATCAAGACGACGTTCGCCTTCGCCGTCACAAAACCGCTGTCGCCGCTTCCGATCCCTTGATCGAAGGCCCGTGCCCGGCATAACCGGCGGGCGCGGTTGATGGTTCAGCTCACGCCTGTCTTGGGGGGCCGCTGGACTCGCGGGGGATGAGTGTTGGTACTGATTTCCGGATGGTCGGCTCTTTGCCGGGGTTGACGAGCAAATCGATGGCCGTGCTTGCGATCTGGCTCAGCGGGACACGCACCGATGACAAAGGAATGGGAAGCCTGGCCGCGAGGGGGGTGTCGTTGTATCCGACCAATGCCAGATCCTGTCCGACGGTGATGTGGGAGCGTTGGGCCGCGGCGATGATGCCCATTGCGATGTTGTCGTTGGCGGCGAAAACGGCGGTGGGCCGTTTTCCGGCGCTCCCGCCCAGGAGCGACTCGCCGGCGGAGAGTCCGTTTTCGATTCCGTAGCCGGCGGCGATCAGCCATTCTTCGGGCGGATTGATGCCTGCTTCGTCCAAGGCTCTGCGGGCGCCGGCTAGCCGGCCGACCGCGCTGGAAGTGAAGGACGGGCCGGTGACGACGGCGATCTCGCGGTGGCCCAGGTCGATAAGGTGCCGGACGGCAAGGTAGCCGCCGACGTCGTCGTCTCCGACGGCGGAGGGGCTCACACCGTCGGTGCGGAGCACCAAAGCATGCGCGACGCCCCGCTCACGAAGACGGCGGGGAAGCGCGTCGTCGAGCCGGGCCGTGGCGAGGATGAGCCCGTCCACGTTGCGGTCCAGCAGGGTTTCTGCGGCCCGGCGCTCCTCTTCCGGGTCGTCCCCGCTGGTGGCGACCATGGCGAAGTAGCCGCGGTCCGCTGCTGCGCGCTCGAGCTCCTCGAACATGAGGGCCATCACCGTGTCGCTGAGGCGCGGCACGAGCACTCCCAGGGTCCGGGTTTCCCCGCGGCGCAGGCTCGAGGCGAACGAGTTTCGGCGGTATCCGAGGTCCGATGCCACCTTCCTGACGTGCTGGGCCGCGGCCGAGCGGGATTGGGTGCCGCGTTCGTCCAGGGCGCGGCTGGCCGTGGAAAGGCTCACCCCGCTGGCGGCTGCAACATCCCGCAGTGTGACACTTGGGCCTGGTGCAGCCGGTTCCATGCGAGTACTCCTGTTCGGGATCGTCCTAGAAGACACTCTATTTCCTCCTTGTTCGGAACGTGCCCCTTGACAGTGAGGTGAGCCACACTCCACAATGAAAACGTTCCCGCAAACGTTCTCACATTCTAGCGGGACTACGATCAAGAAGACAGAGGAAGCTCTCATGACCATCGATCTCCGCGGACTTGTTCCCGCACCTGTAACGCCGTTCAACCGGGACGGCAGCGTCGACGTCGACGCCATCCACCGGCTCGGCGGCTGGCTGGCCAGCGTCGAAGGCGTCAAAGGCCTAGTGGTCCTGGGCCACGCCGGCGAAGGGACCTTCCTGACCCAGGACGAGCAGGCACTCGTCATCCGTGAGTTCAAGAACGCTGTCAACGGCGAGATCCCGATCATTGCCGGCATCACCGGGGAGGGGAACACGGTCGCTGCCCTGGAAGCCAAGCGCGCGGTCGAGGCCGGCGCCGAGGCCGGCCTGGTCTATCCGTCCCATGGCTGGCTCCGTTTCGGTTACCAGCAGGGCGCCCCGCAGACCCGCTATAAGGAAATCTACGAAACTTCCGGCCTGCCGCTGATCCTCTTCCAGTACCCGGACGCCACCAAGGCCACCTACGACCTGGAAACCCAGCTCGAGATCGCGGGCCAGGAAGGCGTGTTCGCCACCAAGAACGGTGTGCGGAACATGAAGCGCTGGGACACTGAAATCCCCGTCCTGCGGGCCACCTATCCTGACCTGCAGATCCTGACCTGCCACGACGAGTACCTGCTGCACACCATGTTCGACGTCGACGGCGCACTGGTCGGATACGGCGGACTCGCCCCCGAACCGCTCGTGGAGCTCATCGCCGCCGGCAAGGCCAAGGACTACGCCGCGGCCCGCGCCATCCACGACCGGCTCCTGCCGGTGACCAAGAACGTCTATCACCGCGGGTCGCACATGGAAGGCACAGTCGCCCTCAAGGAAGGCCTCGTTGCCCGCGGCATCCTCGAGCACGCTACCGTCCGGCCTCCGCTGCTTCCCCTGGCCGAAGGCGCCGGCGATGAAATCGCCCTGGCCCTGAAATCCGCCAGCCTGGGCAGCGTCACAGTTCCCGTCTGATCCCCGGATCCAAAGGATGGCGGGCCGTCCGCCCGCCATCCTTTCCAAAACTTTCACTCCACTCTTGGTCAATGAGGACCCCAGCACCGCAGCTGGAGAAGGAGGACTCGCAATGCGCGAGCCGAACAGCACCGCAACCATCCCCAGCGGCCCGGACGCCGCCAGAATCAACGCGCAGCTCGTAGCCAGGCTCGAACGGCTCCCGGTCACGCGACGCCTGACCCTCATCCGCATCATCATCGGGTCAGCAACCTTTTTCGACGCCTACACGGTCCTGGCCATCGCCTTCGCGATGCCCCAGCTCGCGGCCGAATGGCACCTCAGCGCTGGCGAGATCGGAATGATCCTCTCAGCCGGCTACGTCGGCCAGATCTTTGGCTCCCTCTTCTTCGGGCACCTGGCAGAGAGGATCGGACGGCTGCCCGTCCTGCTCATCACCATCCTGCTGTTCGTCACCATGGACATCGCCTGCCTCTTCGCCTGGGGCGCATGGGCCATGATCATCTTCCGCTTCCTCCAAGGCATCGGCACCGGCGGCGAAGTGCCCGTCGCCAGCGCCTACATCAACGAATTCATCGGGGCCAAAAAACGCGGCCGGTTCTTCCTCCTCTACGAGGTGATCTTCCCTGTCGGCCTCATGTTTGCAGGCATCGCCGGCTACTTCCTGGTGCCGGTCTTCGGCTGGAAAGCCATGTTCATCGTCGGTCTCGTCCCCGCGGTACTCACCATCCCCATGCGGGCGCTGATGCCCGAGTCGCCCCGCTGGCTCGCCTCCACGGGACGTGTCAAGAAGGCCGACGCCGTCGTCAGCATGCTCGAAAACGAAGCACTCAAAGCCGGGGCCACCCTGCCCGAACCCGTAGTACGGCCGGTGGACCCCAAGGCCACCGCCCGCTCCGATTGGCGCGAACTCTTCAAAGGCATCTACCGCAAACGCACCTTCACCATCTGGTTCCTGTGGATCTGCGTCTACATGGTCAACAACGGACTCATCACCTGGCTGCCCACACTGTACAAGCAGACCTTCAACCTGCCACTGCAGACCAGCCTCGCCTACGGCTGGGTAACGTCGGCGGTCGGTGTGATCGCTTCGATCCTCTGTGCCCTGCTCATCGACCGGGTCGGCCGCAAGCGCTGGTATTCCGTGGCCTTCCTCGCCTCCACCGTTCCCCTCATCATCCTCACGGCCCTGGGAGCCGTCTCAGCGACGCAGGTCGTTGTGTTCGCCAGCGTCGCCTACGCCATTCTGCAGACAATTTCGTTCTCGCTGTACCTCTACTCCGCCGAGCTCTACCCGACCCGGCTCCGTGCCATCGGCACCGGCTTCGGCAGTGCATGGCTGCGCGCGGGGTCCGCCGTCGGACCGCTCCTCGTCGGATGGATCGTCGACAACTTCGGCGTCAGCTACGTCTTCACCGTGTTCGCGGCCGTCGCCCTCATCGGAGGCCTCATCACCATCGTCTTCGCCATCGAAACCAAGGGCCGCGTCCTCGAAGAGCTCTCGCCCTAACCGGCAGCGGCCCAGACCTCGGCGAGGCTGGGCCGCTGCTGTGCCCTCCTGATCGTGCGGCAGGTCAACCAGGGGGCGCACTTGGTGTCATGGCTGATTCTGAAGCGGTAACGACTCGACACTCGACAGGAGGCCGCTCTTCGGCTGGCGGATGGCGACGCGTCAGCATCTGAGGCTTTCGGGGCCGCGTTTCGCCTGGTGCCGGGGCCGGAGCGTGAGGACGCAATACACCGGGCATCCGTCGAAGCGGCCAAGGCATCCGCTGTTCTGACTTTCGATCTCGCCGCGCTCACATCCACAGGCGCCACGCTCGAAAGCATCCGAAAGGAGCATCCAGCCTGGTGGGCGATGGTCGAGCATCTGAACGCCGCGCTTGATCGGATCGACGAGCTCAATGCCGAGGTAGATCACCGCGCCGCCCCGACCGACGCCGTCTGATGCGCGCAAAGTCCGGCCGGCCCGGCGCGGACGCCAACGGCCGTACCACATCCGGGCCGCGGGTCTCGCGGAGGTCGGCGGCTGGGTGAAGCACTTCGAGCACTACTGGACCCAGCGAGTCGACGCGCTGGCCAACCCGGCGCGCTGATCAGTTTCCTGTTCTCCGAGGGCCAGCTAGACACCACCGTGACGTGGCGGCTCGAGGCGGCCGAGGACGGGACCGTCCCGCACCTTGAACACCAGGGCTTTCGGCTCGACACTCCCATGGGCCAGCAGGCCTTCGAGGGCATGGGCAACGGGTGGCCGGGCCTGGTTTCCCGGATCGACGGGGTTCTCTCCGGCGTGTCCTGATTCGGCCGCACGGTTCTGGTGCCGTTCGCCTGGACGGCCCGTTCCCCGCTGTAACGGACAATGGAAGGCATGACCTTTACGACGCTAGCCCTTGTCCGCCATGGCCAGACAGACTGGAACGCGCAGCGCCGGCTGCAGGGATCCACGGACATTCCGCTGAACGACGTCGGCCGCGGCCAGGCCCGCGACGCCGTCGCCGTCCTGCAGGACTACCAGTGGGACGCCGTCGTGTCCTCGCCGCTGAGCCGTGCCGCCGAGACCGCCAACCTGATTGCCGCCGGGCTGGGGCTCAGCGTTGACCGGCGCGTGCCCGAGCTCGCCGAGCGTAGCTTCGGACCCGCGGAGGGCCTGCAGGCCGGCCCTGAACTGGAAGCACTGCGCACGCCTGATGGCGGTTTCCGCGGCGCAGAAAGCGAGGACGCGGCGGCCTCTCGCGGGTTGGCCGCGCTGGAAGCATTGGCCGAGGAGTTCCGCGGCCGCCGCGTCCTGGTCGTCGCCCACGGCACGCTCCTCCGGGTGAGCCTCGGCCTCGCCATCGGCCGCACCCTGCAGAGCATCGACAACGCCGTGCTCAACCTGGCCCACCACCATGCTGTTGACGGCTGGGAGCTGGAATACTTCAACGGCGAGCGGGTAGCGGCCGCCGTCGAGGTCTGACCCGGCGGGCTCAACTGGCGGGCTGGAACCATTCCCCGGCCTTCATGACCGCCGCAACCTCGAGGTCCCCGCCGAGAACCACCAGATCCGCACGCAGGCCCTGCCTAATCCGGCCGACGTCGGTTAGCCCCAGCATGTCCGCCGGATTCTGCGTGGCTGCGCGGACTGCGTCGGCGAGCGGGATGCCCGCGTGACGGACCGCGTGCCGCACTGCGGCATCGAGCGTGAGGATGCTGCCGGCGATGGCGCCGTTGCTGACCAGCCGGGCCTCGCCGTCGGCCACCCGGACCTCGAGCCCGCCGAGATCATACGTTCCCTCGTGGGCGCACGCCGCCGCCATGGCATCCGTGACAAAAACGGCCCGGGCCGGGCTGCCCGCGATGAAGCGGACCAGCGACGGGTGCAGGTGCACGCCGTCGGCTATCACCTCGGCGAAAACTGCCGGGTCCTCCAGCAGCGCCAGGGCAGGCCCGGGTTCGCGGTGGTGGAGTGACCGCATCGCGTTAAACACGTGCGTCCCGGCAGTGGCGCCCCTCGCGATCGCCTGGCGGGCCAGGTCATAGTCGGCGCCGGTATGCCCGACGGCGGCCACCGCGCCGTAGCCGGTGATCTGCCGGATGGCCGCGAGGCCGCCTTCCAGCTCAGGGGCGATGGTGACCATTTTGATCGTGCCCCGGCCGGCCAGCATGAGCCGGTCGATGCTGGCCGCGTCCGGGGTCCGCAGCAGGCTCTTGGTGTGCGCGCCCCGGTGGTACGGGCTGAGCCAGGGCCCCTCTAGGTGGATTCCCGCCAGCACGCCCTCTTCCACCAGGTCCGCCAGCGCCGCCACCGCGGCCTCAAGGTGCTCCAGGGAGGCCGTGACGAGGCTCGCCATGAGCGTGGTGGTCCCGTGCTCACGGTGCACTGCGGCGATCCGGACCGCGGCGGCCGCGGGATCAGCGTCATTGAAGCTGAAGCCGCCGCCGCCGTGGATGTGGGCGTCAATGAAGCCGGGGGCCAGTGTCCCGTCCGGATAGCTGGCGTCTGGCTCGCGGGGCGGGGTCCCGCTGCCCGCGGCGCTGATGCGGCCTGACCGGACTTCCACCCAGCCCGGCTCGAGGACAGCCTCGGGCGTGATCACCCGGGCGGCCGAGATGAGCGTCGGACTCACCAGGTTTCCGTGATCTTGCGCAGGCCCCGGGGCGAGTCCGGATCCCGGTGGCGGGCCGCTGCCATGGCGTGGGCCAGGCGCTGCAGCGGCAGTATCTCGAGGACCGGAGCGAGCCGTTCGCTGACGGCCGGGAGGGGCACCACATGGTTCTGCGGGCGGGCCGCCGCGGGGTCGCCCACCAGGCAGACGTCGGCCCCGCGCGCCGCCAGGCGCTCCATCACCGGCTGCAGGGCGCGTCCGCCGGCGCCCGGGGAGGCGATCGCGATGACGGGACGGTCCTCGTCGATCATCGCGAACGGTCCGTGCAGGAGATCGGCTCCGGAGAAGGCATGAGCGGCCAGATAGGACGTTTCCATCAGTTTCAACGCCGCCTCCCGTGCGGTGGGATATGAGAATCCGCGCCCGGTGGTGATGATGTGGTTCACGTAGCGGTAGCGGTCTGCCACCTCCAGTATCTCCGGTCTGGCCAAAACATCCGCCGCGTGGCCGGGCAGGGCCAGCGCATCGGTCCCGGCACCGCCGGCCCAGGCGTCGATGAGCAGCCAGAGCGCCAGCAGCTGGGAGGTGTAACTCTTGGTGGCGGCCACGGCACGCTCCGGGCCGGCCAGAATGTCCAGGTGGTGCCGGGCCGCGCCGGCCAGGGGCGAGGACGGCGCATTGGTCACCGCAACGGTGAGCGCGCCGCCGCGGGCGGCCGCGGCGGTGGAGTCCACCAGGTCGGGGGATCCGCCCGACTGGCTCACGGCCAGCCAGAGGACCCCGTCCATCTTGGGTTCCGCGCGGTACACGGTAAGGCTCGACGGCGACGCGAGCCCTGCCGGCAGGCCCAGGACGGTCTCGATGAGGTACTTCGCGTACAGGGCGGCGTGGTCGCTCGTGCCCCTGGCGGCCAGGAGGACGTACCGGATGTCCGCGTCCCGAAGGACGGCGGCCAGGCGGCGGATCTCGGGGCGGCCGTGGTCGAGCTGCCGGGCGAGGGCCTCTGGCTGCTCGAGGATTTCGGCGGCCATCAGCACGCCGGGAGGCTGGGTGGCGGCGCCGGCTGCGGCAAGGGTGGTGTTCGGCGTTGTCATGTGTCTCCTCGAAAGGGGCTTGGGGGTGGGTGCTTTTGAAGCGGGAAACAGAAGGGGGCAGGGTGTTCAGGCCGGGACGGGGCGGTGCTGGTGGGCTGGCGCGGCGACGTCGTCGAGGGCCAGTTTCACGGCGCCCCAGGCGGGGGCCCGGTCCAGCACCCGCACGTCGGCCAGGCCGCGTTCTCCCAGAAGCTCCCTGACCCGGCCGGCCAGGACCGGCTGGTTGACCAGCATCCCGCCAGCCAGCAGGACAGGCGCACCGGCGTGTCCGGGCGCGGCGGGGACGGTTCCCAGCCTCTCGCTGACCGCGGCGGCGAGACCGGACAGGTACCGGGCGGCGTCGTCGACGATCGCGGTGCCGACCCGGTCGCCCCGGGCCGCAAGATCGAAGACCGCTCCGGCCAGGCCGGCCCAATACCGGCGCTCCGGGTTCCGGTAGAACAGGTCCAGCAGGTCCGCGGGCTCAGCAGTGCCGGTCCGTTCCAGAAGCTGGGCGGTCAGCGGCCCGGCGGGCAGGCCGCCGTCGTGCTCCGAAAGAGCGTTGCGGACCGCACTGCGGGCCACCGCGTAACCGCTGCCCTCGTCGCCCAGCAGGTATCCCCAGCCGCCTGCCCTCGCCTCGCGGCCTTCGCCGGTCCGTGCCCAGGCCGCGGAGCCGGTGCCGGAGATGAGCACCGTGCCGGCGTCGAGCCCTCCGGCGGCGAGGATGATGCGGGTGTCATGGACCACGCGGATCCGTGCGCCGGGAAACCGGCGGGACAGCAGGGCGGCCAGGCGGTCCCGGCCGTCGCGCGTGTCCGCCCCGGCTGCACCGGCGAAGACGGCGTGTATTCCGTGGCTGGTACGGTTTCCCGCGCCGAGCCGGCCGGCGATCTCGTCCAGTGCCGAGGCTGCTGCCTCGTGCCCGACGGAGGCGATGTTCGCGCTGCCCGCCGTGCACTCGGCGACGCTGGCGCCGCCGCCGTCGGTAAGAATGGCGTGGGTCTTGGAGCCGCCGATATCCAGGCCCAGGACCCGCATCACTTGGCCGCCGGCTTGCTGCCGGTGGCTTCCGGCCAGCGGGCGCCGTTTTCCCAGTAGTGGCGGATTTCCTCGAGGTTCCGGCCCTTGGTCTCCGGGGCGAGGCGGTGGACAAAGATGAATCCGGCGATGGCCAGCACACCGAACACGGCGAAGGTGCCGGCGCCGCCCAGGCGCTGCAGCATGGTGAGGAAGAACGCCGCGACAATCACGTTGGCCACGAGGTCCGAGGTCAGCATGGCGCTGGCGCCCAGGGAGCGGAGCCGGGCGGGGAAGGACTCGCCGGCGTAGACCCAGACCAGCGCGCCGAAGCCGAAGGTGAAGCCGACAGTGAAAAGCAGGACTCCCAGGAACCCGATGACGGTCAGGGCGCCGCCGAAGTCACGTCCGGCCATGAATACGCCCACCAGGATGACGTTGGCGGCGATCATCATGCCGATGCCGCCGAGCAGGATGGGCCGGCGTCCCACCCGGTCCACCAGCGAGAGCGACACGAAGACGGCGACCAGCGACGCCGCCTGGACCAGCGCCGGCAGCAGGAGGAGCGCGGCGTTGCCGGTGAAGCCCATCGCCTCGAAGATCCGCGGGCTGTAGTAAACCACGGCGTTGATGCCCGTGATCTGGATGAAGAAGCCGAGGCCGACGACGAAGACGGTCGCCTTGAGGTAGGGGGAGCGCAGCATCTCCCGCAGGCCTCCGCCGCGTTCCTCGCTGATGGCACGCTGCATGTCGACCAGTTCGGCGTCCACGTCGGCGTCGGGTTCAATGGAGGACAGCGTGCGGCGGGCATCTTCCTTGCGTCCGCGCATCATGTACCACCGGGCGGTGTCCGGGAGGCGGAGCGTGACGGCAAGGACCGCGACGGCGGGAACTGCGGCGAGGCCCAGCATCAGGCGCCAGTTCTCGGATGCGGACAGCGCGTAGGCGGCGAGGTACCCGACGATGATGCCGATGACGGTGGCCACCTGGTAGGCCACGAGCAGGGCGCCGCGCACCTTCGGGGGCGCAGATTCCGCCACAAAGACGGGCACCACAACCACCGAAATGCCGATGGTGAGGCCGAGCAGGAGGCGTGCGACGAGCAGCATCGGGACGTCGGCCGCGAGGGCACTGAGCACCGCGAAGACGGCATACGCTCCGGCGACGCCCACCATGCAGGCCTTCCGGCCGATCTTGTTCGCGAGCCAGCCGCCCAGGACGGCACCGAGCACTTCGCCGATGACGACGGCGGTGGTCACCAGCTCCTGCTGGCTGGTGGAGAGCTGGAATTCCTTGGTGATGAACAGCAGGGCGCCGGCAATATTCGACAGGTCGTAGCCGTAGATAATTCCGATGGTCGCGGCGGTGCCGCCGACCAGAAGCCCGAGACGGGGAGTTTGGCGCAGGTCTTGCAGGAACGACATCATTGGGTCCTTGTGCGTGGGGAAATGTGGGGGAGTGTGTCCGGGGCGGGGCCCCGGAGGATTGGTATAAACCAATTTCTCCTATTTTGGCGTAGACCAATTTTCCTGTCAATAGGTAATATCGGATCCATGGAGACCCCCGCCGCTGCCGCGCTGCCCAAGTACTACGTACTCAAGGAGCAGATCCTCACCCTCATCGAGGACGCGGTCCCGGGAACGCTGATTCCGACGGAGCGGGCGCTCGCCGAGCAATACGGCACGTCCCGCACCACGGTGCGGCAGGCGATCGGCGAACTCGTGGCGGAGGGCCGCCTCGACCGCACCCAGGGGAGGGGCACGTTCGTCGCGCCGCCCAAGGTGACGCACGTCCGCCAGCTCACCTCGTTCACCGACGACGCGGCAAGCCAGGGGATGACCGCCTCCGCGCGGATCCTGGACATCAGCGAGGTGCCGGCGGATACCGTGACCGCCAAGCGGCTGGCCGTGGAACCGGGCACCGGCGTGCACCGGGTGGAGCGCATCAGGCTGGTCAACGGCGAACCCCTCGCCCACGAAACGGCGTTCCTCGCGGGCGACCTGCCGGATCTTGCAGGCAAGGTGGAGGCCCGGGGATCGCTGTACTCGGCCCTGCGCGAAGACTACGGAATCCGCATCAGCGAAGTCGAGGATACGGTGGAGACCAAGCTCGCCGGCCCCGAGGAGGTCCGGTTGCTGGACGTGGAAATGGGGGCGCCCATGCTGCTGGTGCACCGGCTCGGCCTCGACCCCGACGGCCGGGCCGTTGAGTGGACGGAATCGGTCTTCAGGGGCGACCGGTTCCGCTTCGTGGCGCGGATGCACGTCTAGGAGTGCGGCCCGCCTAAGACTCCGGCCCGGCCGGCGGTTCCTGACGCCGCACGGCGCCACATTAACCTATGTTGCGCCCAGCGTCGGACGGTGTCGCCGGGCATTGAGAAGTATGTAGCCGGGTGGTTGTGTGGGTCCACAAGCATCGACGGGGTGGCCCAGCGCCCTCCTTGAATCGGGGGGCCATGATTACAGCTTTGGTTCACAGGATCCGGACGCAGTGCAGCGCGGAACTGAATCTCTTCCGCAGCCAGGTGCACGCCCTGGCCTGGCAGGACATCGGCCCCGGAGGCCTGGACGCAGCGGCCACCACCATGGCCCGCCGGCCCTGCCTGGCCACTCCCGGCGTGTCCGTGGAGATCGTCGGCTTCACGCGCTGGCTTCCCGGTCACGGGAGTACGGCGGTGGGCGTGGCGGTGGCCATGAACCTTCAGCCCGACCGGAGGGCATCAAGCGTCCACT
This sequence comes from Burkholderia sp. RS01, assembly GCF_039748055.1. Taxonomy (NCBI): domain Bacteria; kingdom Pseudomonadati; phylum Pseudomonadota; class Betaproteobacteria; order Burkholderiales; family Burkholderiaceae; genus Burkholderia; species Burkholderia sp. RS01. The sequence goes on along the minus strand of NZ_JBDLAK010000033.1, from coordinate 1,550 downwards.
GGGAGGAAGCCCACGCATGGGCCGGCGCGGTGGCCGAGGCGCCGTGGGTGATGGCCGAATACATCGGAAGCCAGGAGAGCCCCGGCGGGATGGTCTTTCACTATGCGTTGAAGTCCGCCGAAGATCTATACAGTTTCGCGGAAGGCCCGACGGCGTAATAGGCGCCTTGCGCAGGACAAGACCGACCGCGCTAAAGCCCGGCCACAAAAGATCGGCAAACAGCAAAGGTCCGGCGGGAATGAACTGCTCCCCGAAAGTTGGACTGAGAAATCAGTTCTAACTTTTAGGGAGCAGCTTTATGCATGGAAGAAGTTCGTTGTCCGAGGAGCAGCGCGAGGCCGCGGTAGCGTTGTTTGAAACGGGTTGGGGTGCTTGGGCGGTAGCGACCCGACTCGGAGTAGGTAGAGGTGCCATCAAACGTTTGTATGGTCGATGGCGGACGCGCGGAGGTACGACGCTGGTGGCGAAGCCAACACGACCGGTGTTCTCGTTTGAGTTCAAACTTGATGCTGTCCAGCGATACCGTGCAGGTGAGCCCAAAGTCGCCTTGGCGAAAGACCTTGGGCTGTCCTCTCCACTGTTGCTCGAGAAGTGGGCGCGACAATACCGAACCGAAGGCGAGGACGGGCTGCGGCCCAAGCCGAAAGGCCGCCCGAAGACGAATCCCGGGACAGCAAGGAAACCTGAGCCTGAGGTAGAGCGACTGCGCCGAGAGAATGAACGCCTTCGCGCAGAGGTGGCCTTCCTGGGAAAAGTAAACGCCTTGAGGGACGAGGAACAGCGCTAAAGGTCCGCGCTGTCATCGCTCTCAAGGCTGAACACCGCTTGGAAATTCTCCTGGACGTCGCGGGATTACCCCGGTCCACGTTCTTCTACCACCAGTCCCGCCTCCAAGGCCCCGATCCGAGGGCCTCCCTGAAGGCCGCTGTCACAGAAATTTTCGAGAAGAGCCGGGCCCGGTACGGGCACCGCCGCGTCCACGCCGAGCTGACCAAGCAAGGCTGGAAGATCGCGAAGAAGACCGTGCTGAAGCTGATGCGTTCGCTGCGGCTGGTCTGCAAGGTCCGGAGGAAAAAGCGCTATAGCTCTTACCAAGGCGAGCAGGGCGTTATTGCGCCGAATCTGCTGAAACGCCAATTCGACGCGGATGCCCCGAATAAGAAGTGGGTTACCGATGTGACCGAGTTCAGCGTGGGTGACCAGAAGCTCTACCTTTCGCCGGTCATGGACCTCTTCGACCGGCAGATCATCTCCTACGCCATTGGAAGCTCTCCCAATCTGGAGCTGGCTAATGCCTCGCTGCGCGAGGCTTTAGCCACCTTGAAGGACGGGCAGAAACCACTCGTGCACTCCGATCAGGGATTCCAATACCAGCACAGGCTCTGGCGCCTACTCCTGCAGAACGCCGGCGCGGTCCAATCGATGTCCCGCAAAGCCAACTCCCTCTTAACCGGCTATTGTGATCGTTTCCCCAGGTCAGCGACACGCCATGCCACGGGGCCTTCCTTGTGATCTGGATCACTGCTGGTACACCTGTTCTTCATGAACAG